>JAXGRO010000033.1:0-8588 GCA_040765825.1 Methanomassiliicoccales archaeon | reverse complement strand
TCTCCATAAGCCCAAATCTAGCTCCTGAGGTAGATTATGCTATCGCCCGGGCAACGATTATCTATCACCGGCTGCGTCTCTCGGCCGAGATGACGCTCAAGGAAGGCCTGGAAAGGGAGATCTCGGCGATCGTGGGCCAGGAAAATTGCTCCACCCGTATCGCCGACCTATACACCTACGGATTCGATTCCTCCATACATCATCACACCCCCGATGTCGTGGTCCGACCGAGGACCACGGCCGAGGTGTCCGAACTGGTCAGGCTGGCCTCCCGGGAGGGCATGCCTGTGGTCCCCCGCGGGGGAGGCACCGGTCTGTGCGGGGCGGCCGTGCCGATAAAAGGCGGCATGGTAATGGACCTCACCCGCATGAACACCATAAGGGAGGTGCGGGTGAATGACCTGTACTGCGTAGCTGAAGCGGGGGTCGTCTACGACCGCCTGAACGAGGCTCTGGCTCCTCACAAGTTCTTCTTCCCCCCCACCCCCGGGAGCGGGGAGGCGTGCACCATAGGGGGCATGGTGGCCACCAACGCCTCGGGCATGAGGGCGGTGAAGTACGGTGCCACCCGTGACTACGTGCTCGGTTTGGAGGTCGTGCTGGCCGACGGCTCCGTCATCCACGTGGGCACCAACACCATAAAGAACTCCTCCGGCTACCAGCTGGAGCGGCTTTTCGTGGGCAGCGAGGGCACCCTGGGCATCATTACCGAGGTCACCCTGAAGGTCGCCCCCAAGCCCAAGCGTTCCGCGATGGTCCTGGCCGCCTTCGACCGCCTGGAGGATGCCGGCAAATGCGTCTCCAACCTGATCTCCGTTCCGCTCATCCCATCGGCCACCGAGCTGATGGACGACATCTGCATCCGCGCGGTGAACAAGGCGGTGAAGGCCGGACTGCCGGACGTGGAGGCCATATGCATGATCGAAGTGGACGGCGAGCCGGACATGGTGGCCAAGGAGCTGAAGGTCGTAGAGGAGGTGGCCCGCAGGAGCGGCGCCTCCAGCGTCCAGGTCTCCGATGACAGCAAGCAGATGGCCAAATGGACCAGCGCCCGCAAGTCGGTGATGTCCGCCCTCAGCCGCCTGGGCGACGAGCTGGTGTCCGTCTCCCTGGCCGACGACATGGCCGTCCCCATCTCCAAGATACCAGAGGCCGTGGTGGCCTTCCACCGCATCGCTGAGGAGAACAATGTGATCGTCGGCACATACGGCCACGCCGCGGATGGAAATCTGCACACCAAGATGCTGCTGGACCCCTGTTCGGAGGATTCCTGGACCCGGGGAGAGAGGGCCGTAGGCCAGATATTCGACGCCGTGATCTCGCTGGGCGGTACCGTCACCGGGGAGCACGGCGTGGGCATGTCCAAGGCACCCTACATGATGCGGGAGCGGCCGGACGCCTGGCGGACCATGCTGGCCATTAAGAAGGCGCTGGACCCCCAGGACATCCTGAACCCCGGCAAGCTGATGCAGTGGGAGGGCGGGATCATCCGCGACCTCAGGTACCCCTGCCGGGACCTGTGCCCTAGATGATCCCCCATCCTATGGCCAGGGGGACGGCGGTGAATATGACGGCCAGCACCCAGGCGGTGGGGCTCCAGGCCAGGACCTTCTTGCCGTCCAGCGGGCCCAAGGGGATCAGGTTGAACCCGGCCAGGAACAGGGACAGCACCCCTATCCAGTTGAAGGCCGCGGACCACAGCCCGTAGGAAGGGAACAGCAGCCAGAGCACGATGAACGCCGTTCCGAACGCTATGTTGGTCGACGGACCGGCCAAGGATATCAGGCCGTTCTGCTTCTTGCTTATCCTGCCCTGGATGTACACCGCCCCGGGGGCGGCGAAGAGGAATCCCAGGAATGAGAGCAGCAGGGCCATGAGCAGCCCGGTGGTGTACATGCGGTACTCCGCCCACGCTCCATAGCGCTGGGCCACGAACTTGTGCCCCAGCTCGTGCAGCAGGAAGCCGGTGAGGGACACCGTGGCCGCCACCGCGAAGGCGAAGTAGAGCGGCACGCTCCCGGAGAGCACGATGGTGAAGGCCGCGGTGAGCACGGCCACGCTTATCAGTATCTGGATCAGCTCCTGTCGGCCGAAGTGGAAGTGGCCGTAGCTGGAGGATATGATCCGGTTCCCGTATTCGTCGTACATCTCGCAGGCCAACTGCACCCGCTCGTTTATAAAGATTGTCCGACGACGCCGCGGCGCAGGGTAAGGTTGAAGTAGGAAGGCGAAGGATAGCTTGGGGAAATGAGCAGATACCAGCACGGAAAGGTGCGGTTCAGATGGTGCGACACCTGCGGGACCCTGGTCCTCGGGGACCTGTGCGGGATATGCGGCCGGCCCGGCCGGGAGTTCGAGGTCTCCGCCCCCGGGGACCTCCGTCCCTGCTTCGGGAAGGGCGTGGACACCGTGGCCAACCTGTTCCTTCGCCACTTCGGCAACTCCGGACCGCTGCGCACCCGGAACGTGTTCCTGAACAAGGTGGCCGGGGAGGACCGCACCGACGAGGTGGTGCTGGACGGCCGGGTCATCGCGGTCATCCGCTTCGAGCTGGTCAGGAACGACTTCTCTCTGGAGCTCAAGGCCGAGGGCGCCGCGCTAATGGCCCGGGCCGCGCGCAAGGGCGTGATCAGGGCCAGGAGGCCGCAGGGCCATCTCAAGGGCAAGAAACTGGACGGCGCGGACGTGCTGGAGGTCCAGGGCGAGTTCAGGGCCGGGGACCCCGTGGTGGTGGTCATGGGCAACAACGTGGCCGCCGGGGAGGCCCGGGTGGACTCCGGGGCGGTGAAGGAGTCGGAGAAGGCCATTCATCTGCGTGACGTTTGCAAGGCCGACATCCCGTTCCCGCTGGTCCCCGCGGACTGGAACGACTTCGTGAAGGCCAACCAGAAGCACCTCCGTCAGCTGGAGTCCAGCGCGGTCAGCGACCTGCGCTCATTCGCCAACAACAGCAAGCTACCGATGACCCTGTCCTTCTCCGGAGGAAAGGATTCCCTGGCCTGCTACGGCCTGGCCAAGAAGGCCCTAAAGAGGTTCGACCTGCTCTTCGTGGACACCGGCCTGGAGTTCCCGGAGACCGTGGACTACGTCCAATGCTTCGCCAGGCAGAAGGGGGAGAGGCTCAAGGTGGCCAAGGCGGGCAACGCCTTCTGGGAGAACGTGGGGACCTTCGGCCCCCCGGCCAAGGACTTCCGCTGGTGCTGCAAGGTGTGCAAGCTCGGGCCGCTCACCACCCTCATCGAGGACAACTACCGCCACGGCACGGTGACCATCGAGGGGAACCGGGCCCTGGAGTCCTTCGCCCGCTCGGAGATCGGATTCGTGGAGCGCAATCCGTTCGTGCCCAACCAGACGGTGCTGAACCCCATTCGCCACTGGATAGCCTCCGAGGTATGGGGGTACATCTGGTTGGAGGAGCTGGAGTACAACCCCCTGTACGAGCAGGACCTCGAACGCATCGGATGCTACCTGTGCGCCTCGTGCCTCGGCAGCGAATGGAAGGCCACCGGGGAGATGCACCCGGACCTGCACGCGGAATGGGAGGCCTCCCTGCAGGAGTGGGCCAAGCAGGTGGGCGTGCCTCCGGAGTTCGTGCGCTACGGGTTCTGGCGCTGGAAATCCCTGCCGCCGAAGATGAGGCTGGTGGCCGAGGAACTGGACATGAAGGTGCCGCAGATGAGGAGCGATAGCATGGAGCTAAGGATATCCAAGGGGGCCAGCCCCTGCGTGGCTGGCGGCTTTTCCATGGAGGGGGTGCTGAGCGTGCCGAGGAAGAGGGACTTCTCGCAGGTGGCCGAGGTCCTGAAGACCGTGGGCAGGGTGAAGTTCTCCCCGGAGTTCGAGGTGGCCATGGTCAAGACCGGGAACGGCACTCTCAAGATGTTCGGGGGCGGGCACATTTCGGCCATCGCTCCAACCATGGAGGAGGCCCAGGCCCTGTTCAGGGCCGGGGTGGAGGCCTTCCTGCGCGGCCAGCTATGCACCGAATGCCGCATATGCGAGCGCAACTGCCAGTTCAGGGCCATAACCGCGGGCGGGCAGATCAGGGTGGACGAGCACCGTTGCCGCCAGTGCGGCAAGTGCTCCGAGGGCTGCGTGGTGGCCCATTACTACGACAAGCTGGTCAAGGCCGGCGCGGGCAAACCGGCCTACGCAGGCGTTAAATAATCGGAGAGGGTGGGGTATCTCCAAATGGATTGGGGAATGATGATGGCGGCGGCCCTGGGCGTGGGCCCGGCACTGGCCCTGATGTTCTACACCCTAAGGGATTACACCTACCCCCAGGTGGAGAGGCCCTTCTTCGATGACCGGAAGCTGTTCCTGATGCTGGCGGTGGGCATGGTCATCGGGGTGGTCGTATACGTGCTGCAATCCTACTTCGACCTGGGCTTCATCCTCTTCGCCCTGCTCTTCGCGGTGCTGGAGGAGCTGATAAAGCTGGTCATCCTGAACATGCCGCGCTTCTCCCGCAAGCTGGACACCTCCTTCTACGGCTTCGCCCTGGGGCTGGGGATCGGAAGCACCATGGCCTTCGGGGCGGTGTTCTACACCATGCAGCAGTCGGACATGGACTTACTGGCCTGGATCACCGTGCTGGTCCTGGCGGTTCAGATGGTCCTGCTGCACGCTTCCACGGGGGCGCTGATCGGCACCGGTTCGGCACGCGGGGAGATGTGGGGATACTTCGCCCAGGCCGGGCTGGTGCACATCGGGTTCAACCTGCTCATGGCCATACCCCTGAACTTCGACAACATCATAGCCGCCTGGGCCGGGGTCATCCTGGCCACCCTCCTGGTGGCCTACTACTACCTGCAGGTCCACCGGCACCTTCTGCCGTCCGTGGTGAAGGACGCCCTGGCGGCCATGAAGCAGGCGAAAGCATGAACTAATATCAAGTCCGTTGTGCACACGTGTCCCAGAACAGCCGCAGGGCGGGCAAGGTGCTGCTTGTGGCGGCGGTCATCCTGATCGTGGTGCTCCTGCTGCTGCTCCCCCCGACCCAGGATCTTCTGCGCAGGTACCTGGTGGACCCCTTCTCCCCCCATTATCCGGAGGAGGTGCGCATGGAGATCGAGAGGACCGTGGTCCTGGACGCCAATGGCGGCCATATAACCGAATATGTGATCGACCTCCCGGTGCCGCAGGGCATCCATGAGGACGGGGCATGGCTGCAGAAGGTGTCCGACCTGGAGGTCTCGCCGGTGTTCAGCCAATATTGGGACAACGGCAGCTATGAGACCCTGGTCTGGGAGGGCCAGGACCTTTACGGAGAGCTGACGGTGAGGGTCACCCTCACCGCCACCCAGAGGCTGCATAGCTGGGACCTGGACCAGGAGACGGTACTGGGCCGGGACGAGGTGCCGCAGCCGCTGCTGGACCTTTACCTGGACGACGAATGGAAGATCATCGTGGACCATCCGGACATCCAGCAGCTGAGCGAGGACATCGTGGGGGACGAGGACAACGTGTTCCTCATCGCCCAGGCCATCTACGGCTGGATCGACGACAACCTGGACTATTACATATGGAGCGATGATGAGCCGCTCTCCTCCCTGGACACCCTGGACAGGGGGAAGGGGGACTGCGACGACCAGTCCATCCTGTTCTGCGCCCTGGCCCGGGCCGCGGGAGTGCCGGCGTGGCTGCAGCTCGGCGCGGTGTACGACCGCTCCAACGAGAACATGGGCGGGCACGCCTGGGTGCAGATGTTCATGCCCACGGAGGACGGCGGGACCAACGTCACCATCGACCTGGTCAACGACAACTTCCTGGTCTGGATGCCCAACCTGTTCTGCGAGTACACGGACACCGGACTGCCCGGGGACCTCTACGACGCCTATCACAGCGTCAGGGTGTCTTACTTCGGGGCCACCCCGTCCGTCACCGCCTCCTATGAGGTGCTGGACTATGAGGAGAGCGAGGAAAAGGTCACGCTCTCCCTGATGGCCCTGCGCGAGGACCTCTAGGTCTTGCGGTAACGGCCGGGGGAGGCCTCGAAGATCAGCCCCATGTCCATCATGCGCCTCAGCAGCTCCTCGGCCTCCAGGGCGGTCCTTCCCTTCAGGGCCTCCTTCAGGTCCTCCAGTGAAAAATCGCCCAGCTCCTGGACCAGCACCTCGATCCGGGCCGGGGTCATGGGCGGGACCCTGTCCCTTTCCCTGATGTCCGCTCCGAACCCCTTCAGCTCCCGGCCCCTGCGGTTGAGCTCGGCCACGGCCAATGCGGTCTCGGAGGCGGTGGAAGAGGTGAAATGTGTTTTCATTCTCCGGGTCTGCACCTGCCGCCCGCAATGCGGGCAGGAGGAGGTTCGATGTTCCAGATCCACCCCGAACCCCCTACGGCAACGGGGGCAGACCACGGCCGCGTACATCAGTATTCGACGAACACCAGGGCGCCCAGGCAGGTCCCGTAGTGGTCCATGGGTATGGACAGCTCCTCGATGGCGTAGTTGATGCGGTTGAGCTTGATCCCGCGGAGGGCGGACATCTCGTTCATCTTCCACTCCAGGACCTCCTTCAAGGCCTTCTTGGTCCCGTGCATGTGCCCCTCGGCAACGTATCCTCCCCGTCCGTCCTTGCGGAAGGCGTAGGCGATCCCGGCGGAGATCATCTCCCCCTCGCCGCCCCTCATCTGGGCCAGCACGCAGTGGGTTATGGCGCCCATGGGCAGCTCTCTGGCGGCCACCTTCTTGGCGCCGATGGGAAGTACGGAGGATACCGACACCAGGTTCTGCTCGCCTATCTGGGCCTTCATGAGGGCCTCATCGAAGGCGTTGAGGTCGGAGACCTTGCTCACGGCCGCTCCCTGGGTGACGAAGAACTTCTTCGGGACTAGATTCATGGTTTCGATGTAAAACCGATTCCCGATTTAAGGTTATTCCCTCAATCCACCTCAAGCACCTTGAGCTCCCTCTCCAGCATCTTCACGTCCTGGGGGTTGAGGGCCTCCGGGACCACCGGGATTATGAGCATGGAGGAGGTCATGGACACGTTGTCGTTCAGCAGCTGCAGCAGCTTGAGCACCTTCAGGAAGTTGTTCTGGCTGATCAGGTACTCCAGGCCGGAGAGCAGGACCACCGCCCGGCTGTTGGCCTCGAAGAAGTTCTTGATCTCGCTGTAGATCATGGGGATGTCCGTGGGCTCGCGGGCGTAGCGCTTCCCCCTCTCGTAGGAGAGCCAGAGTATGGCCCCCTGGTTTATGCCGAAGACCCTCTGCACCTTCTCCGGGTACTCCCGGGCCAGCACCATGCCCGTGCATCCGTCGTCGACCTGGTCCCGGTACATCTGGTACGCGGCGTCCAACCCCGAGGACTCCACCAGGTAGGACGTGCCAGGCTCCAGCAGGTACCTGCGCGCCCCCTCATCCCTCCGTATCTCATCCCTGCGTTCCACCTGATAGGTGGTGGAGGGCGTCAGCACGTGCACGCACTTCTCCGCCCCGTCGGAGATGCAGGAGGCCTCGTAAGCGTCGTACCTGCGGCGCATCAGCGAGGAAATTATGCCCGAGATGTAGCCCTTGGTGAAGTCGCAGTGGTCCCCGTTGTCGGCCTCCACGGACTCCTTGAAGGTGATGACAATCTCCGTCTCGTTGATCATCTCGATGCTCATGCGGCTCAGCCCGGTCTCCATCCACACCTGCTCGATGATGGCCTTGGCCTCCCGGATGTCTGAGCATTCCAGCCCCAGGGTCCGGACCAACCCCACCCCGGCCCGGAACCCGTAGCGTTCCATGGTCTTGGCGGAATCCGCGCCGTTCAGCAGCTGCAGCTCCTCCCGGAGGTCCTTGAGGGCCGAGCCGGGCATGACGAAGAAGGGCCGCATGTCCTTGCCCATGTCAGCCCTCCATGGTCCGTTTGCCGATCTCCAGGAAGGCCTCCTGCACCCCGTTCCCGGTCTTGGCCGAGGTAAGAAGGGAAGCGCAGCCCAGGCTGGAGGCGAAGTCCTCCAGGTCCAGGGGGTCCACCCTCATCTCCAGATCGCACTTGTTGCCGATGACGATCACGGGAATGTCCCCGGACACCTCCCTGAGGTCGCCATACCAGTGCTGGAGGTGCTCCAGGGTCTCCGGGCGGGTCATGTCGCAGACCAGCAGCACGCCGTTGGCCCCGGCGTAATAAGAGGAATGCAGGGTCTTCTGGGTCTTCTGACCCAGGACGTCCCAGATCATCAGGCTGAGGGACACGTCCTCCAGGTCCAGCACCTTCTTGGTGACCTTGGCCCCGAAGGTCTGTATGTAAACATCGTCAAATTGGTCCAGCACGTACCGTCGGATGAGGCTGGACTTGCCCACCTCCCCGTCGCCCAGCAGGCAGAGCTTCTTGACGAACTGGCGTTTGGCCATCCCGTTCACAGTATGCGGTCGGCGTCTATATATTCGTTTCATCATGGACCGAACGCATGGTCGGCCGGCCCCGGCCATTAAGGTAATGTACCCATATTCAGAATCACCCTCATGCCCCGTTACGAGAAGAGGTTCGAGGACACCCTGGTAGGTGATGTCTCCGACAAGCTGGTGCTCAAGCCTTCCCGGGTCTCCAACGATGCCAACCTGGGGGAGGTGGTCGATCAGATGCTGGCCAATCCGCTCTC
>JAXGRO010000032.1:0-10827 GCA_040765825.1 Methanomassiliicoccales archaeon | reverse complement strand
CCAGCAAGCCCTACGACTTCCGGGACTGGGAGAGGATCAGGGCTTGGGGCAACGGCCTAATGGAGGATGATTAGATGAGAGAGATGGAGAGACTGGAGGACGACCTCGTCCCCTGGTATGTAACCGGGGCGGTCGCCATGCTGTGCGCCGCGGTGCTCATCGCCATGGCTGCCCTGGGCCCCAGCGGAACCGGGGCCATGGAATACCGGACCTCGCAGTCCGGCATATGGCAGGTCATGGGGCAGGACCTGGCGGACCTGTTCCTGTTGGCCCCGTTGCTGATCATCGGGGGAGCGCTGCAGTTGATGCGGAAGGAGGCGGCCAAATACTTCCTGGTCCTGACCCCGCTCACCCTCATGTACACCGGGCTGTCCCTGGGGGTCGGGCAGGAGTGGACCGCGCACCAGGGGAACGTGGAGGCGTACTTCTGGATGTTTCTCTCCCTCATCATAGGCGGATTGCTGCTGCTGATCGGGGTGCTGCCCAGGTTCGGCCCCGGCGATGGGGCCGGTTTCCAGCCCAGGAGGCTGGCCGTCTTCGTTGGGATAATGGCCCTGGTGCTGCTCCTCTTCGCCGGCATGTGGGTCGGGCAGATCAACGAGGTCGTGGCCACCGGGGACCTTGCGGACGGCTCCTACACCGACTCCCCGAACGCCTTCTGGACCGTGAGGTTCCTGGACCTGGGGATATGCGTTCCGCTGGGATTCGTCTCCCTGTTCCTGCTGCTGCGCCGGCCGGAGAAGGGGTATCCCCTGGTGCTGCTGTTCTTCGGCTTCTTCCTGACCATGGCCGTCACCGTGAACGCCATGGCCCTGGTGCAGCTGTTGAACGATGACCCGGCCGCGGCAGCCATGGGCGCCGGCCTGTTCATCTTTCCGGTGATGGCCGTGCTGTTCATAGTGGGGCTATACTACCTGCTCAGACACCGGGGGACCGGGAGCGATCGAAACCCCTTGACGGCCTGAAAAGGCCCGCTTCATTTTTTTCAAAGCTCCTTGGGCCAGGCAACGTAACGATCTTCCACGAGGCGCAGCCCGATCGGTCCATCATACAGGATGGAGAGATTGTCCTCGTTGAGCAGATTAATCCCCCCGTCCCGGAAAACCTTTCCGCCCTTGACCATGACCACCCGGTTGATCTCCGGCACAATATCCGCCGGGTCGTGGGTGACCAGCACCAGCGAGCGGCCTTCCCGGGCCAACCTCCTGATGGCCGCCCTGACCAGCCCTTTGCCGGTGAGGTCGAGGGAGTTCATCGGTTCGTCCAGTATCAGCGCCTCCGGGGAGTTCACCAGCGCCCGGGCCATCAGCACCCGGCGCGCCTCCCCGGTGGAGAGCGTGTGGTTCCTGCGGGATGCCAGATGGGCCGAGCCGACCGCGTCGAGGGCCTCCATGGCCAGACCTTCCATCGCATGGTCGATCTCCTGGGAGCGGTTGGTCCCCACGGAACCGAAGAAGCCGGACAGCACCGCCTCCAGGCAGTCCATGTCCCGGGAGAGGTCCACCTGCAGATCGGCGGACACCAGCCCGAAGGCCTTGCGCACGTCGAACAGGTTCCAGAGTTCCGAACCCCTTAGCCGTACGAACGACCCGGGGACGGAGGTGTCGTGGCGGTGCTCGCCCATCATGGTCTTGATCAGTGAGGATTTTCCTGAACCGTTCGGGCCCAGGATGACCAGCCTCTCTCCCCCGTCGATACGCAGGTTGACGCCATCCAGCAGGATGGCCGACCTTTGCCTGACCCGGACATCGCGCATCTCAACCACGGGGTGGGAGGACATCGGGACCGTATGGGCTGGTGATTATAAACCGATGCCTGAGGACGGAGCTTCCGCCCAATGTGAACAAAAAGGGAGAAACGCATGCTCGCCCCCAGTGGGGCCTCGGGTTTGACCGAACGTTCGGCTAGAGAGATCGGCAGAGGAAGCTTTACTTCTTCTTGCCCTTGTCGGCGGAGGCGGCCTTCTTCTCTTCGTTCTTTTTCTTCTGCTTCTGCAGGTCCTTTTTGGACATCGCCATGGACCCCCAGACCGCCTTATTTGATACTTAACGATGATTGTCGTACGTCGGAATTGGAACTGGATGATGCTGAACGGGCAAGTCGCCCGACCATCGGAGCTGAATCCCTCAGATAATCGGATGTGATAACTGGAGCGTAAACATATTTGTAGGTAGCAGGTCGATTGGTCAGAACAGCGCTGGTCCAAATGATCAAGGTCCTTTGCGTCGACGGCGACCCGGGAAGACTGGGGGAGCTGGGTGATTTTCTGCAGGGAACGGGCGATATGAGCGTGCGGACATCCACCTCACCCATCGAAGCGTTGGAGATGGCCCGCAGGGAGCGCTTTGACGCGATCATCTCCGAGTACGAACTGGGAGAAATGACCGGACTGCGATTCCTGGCCGCCCTGCGCGAGATCGACAGGGAGGTCGTATTCGTATTATTCACCTCGGAGGAGAGCAAGGAGGTGGTGATCGAGGCCACCCTGTCCGATTCCACCCTTTTCGTGTGCCGCGGGAGGGACGTGATCGATCGCCGATCGATACTGGCGGCCAGGCTGCGGCACGCACTGAAGATGAGGGAGGAGGAGGCTGCACATCGAGAGAAGGAGGAACTGCTCACCTCGATCCTGAGTGCGGCCCCTGATGTCATCTTCGCCCTCGACCGGGAGATGAGGATCATCGAGGTCTACCGCTCAGAGCTGGACCCAGGCTCGGCCAGGGGCAAGAGCTTCCTGGACTTTACCAACCCAGAGTATCATGAGGTGATCAGGCAGGCCATAGGCAGACTGTTCGAAACAGGTGAACCTGTGAGATGGGAGGCCAGGGGCGGTCAGGAGTTCGATGGGGACATTTGGTACGACTCCCACGCCAGCCTTTTGAGGGATGGAGGGCGGGTGGTCGGGGCCGTGGTCGTCAGCAGGGACATCAGCAACCGTAAGGCCATGGAGAGTGAGCTCAAGGAGAGCGAGGCCAAGTTCCATTCCCTCTTCGTGAACGCCCTTGACGCCATGTTCCTCACCAGGCCCGACGGCTCCATACTCATGGCCAATCCCACGGCCTGCGAGATGCTGGGAATGAGCGAAGAGGAGTTGGTGGCCGGGGGAAGGGACAGCATCCTGGTCCGGGACGAACTCCTCGAACGCGCATTGGAGGAGCGCCGGAGGACCGGGATGGTCAAGTGCGACCTTCATTTTCGGAGGAAGGACGGGGTCATTTTGATCGGGGAGACGGCCTCCAATGTTTTCAGGGCCGCAGACGGCAGTCATATGACCAGCATCGTGATCCGGAATGTCACGGAGAGGAAGCAGCGCGAAGACGCGCTCAGGCTGGCCAATCTGCAGCTGAACCTTCTGAACCAGGTCACCCGCCACGACATGATCAACCAGATCACGATAATGAGCGGGTACGTGACCCTGCTGGAGACCGGTGACCTGAATGATAGCCATCGGCAGTTCGTACGCAAGGTGAAGAACAGCCTGGAGATGCTGAGGAGCCAATTGGAGTTCACCAGGCAGTATCAGGAGATCGGTACCGAGCCTCCCCGCTGGCAGAGCGTCGCCGAACTGGTGAGGAAGGCCATGGGCAGCCTGGAACTGAACGGGCTAAGGGTCATCGGCCCGGATGCCGACCTGTGCGTCAAGGCCGACCCCATGCTGGAGAAGGTAGTATACAACCTCATCGAGAACGTGGTCCGACATGGCAAGGGGGCCAGCAAGGTGGTCATTACCGCGCAGGAGGAGGATGGACAGACCGTCCTGGCCTTCCAGGATGATGGCTCGGGTATAGACGACGCGGACCGCGAGCACCTGTTCGAGCGCGGCTACGGAAAGCATACCGGTTTCGGGCTGTTCATGTCCCGGGAGATCCTGCGCATGACCGGACTGGAGATACGGGAGAACAGCGTGCCCGGGAGCGGGGCGAGGTTCGAGATAGTTGTGCCCGAGGCCATGTGCCGCAGGTCCCGGATTGATCTTCCGATGACCCGGTGAGAGCCCGGATGGGCTATCGCTAGCCAGCCGCCCTGAGCCCGTTGACCGGCGGGGTCATGACGAACCTGGCTCCGCGGCCAGTCGCCCTCTCGTCATGAATGGTTATCCCGGTGATCAGCAGTATCTCCCGCGACAGGAACAGGCCGAAGCCGTGGTCCCGGCCCACCCCGCGGTTGAACAGCCTGCCCCTGAACTCCTCGGGGATCCCCACGCCGTCGTCCTCGCACACGATGGCCCGCCCGTTCTCCCCGTCCTCTATCGAGAAACGGATCTGGGTCAGGTCCCCTCCGTGCTTGACCGCGTTGGAGATCAGGTTGTGGAATACCTTGGACACCAGGGGATCGGCGTACAGCTCCAGGTCCGCCGGGATGTCGTTGATCACCTTGATGCGCCCCTGGGGAACGTCCTCCACCTCGCCATTCACCAGATCGGAAAGGTTGTGCCATCTGGGGGTGCTCACCCCCACGTTCTCGTACTCCTTGGTGAACTGGATCATCGCGTAGATGCGTTCAGCGGATGCCTGGGCCTTGGAGATGTGCTCCAGAGCCTTGGGGTCCCCAATGCCGGAACCGAGAAGTTCCAGCCTGCCAGAGAGCGCGATCAGTTGATTGCTGATATCGTGCCTGGTGATGCCGGAGAGCAGGTTGAGCTTGCGGTTGGACTCCTTCAGGGCCTGCTCGGCCTGCTTCCGGTCGGTGATGTCGGTGATGAAGTTCAGTGTGGCCGGGCGGCCCTCCCAGGTGATCACTATGGCGCTGACCTCCGCCCAGCGCACCCCGCCGCTCCTCTGCAGTACCCGGAAGTCGTACCGTTCCGGCAGGCTCTCGTTCCTGAACCTCTTATTGTAGTTCTCCAGGATCATGCTCCGATCATCCGGATGCACGAAGTCCAGGAAGGGCTGGCCGATCAGCTCCTCCTCGGAGAAACCGGTGATGGCCGCCAGGGCCGGGTTCACCAGCTTCAGGCGCTCGTCCTGGGCCACCACCACGGCCTCGGAGGCCTTATCCACCAGCAGCCGGTACTTGCGTTCGCTCTCCTTTACCATGTCCTCTGCGGCCTTGCGGCCGGTGATGTCCCTGATCACGTTGATGGCCAGGTCCGTTCCTGCATCCGAGAACCTCCTGGCGGACATGGTCCCCACGAACCTCTCTCCGCCCTCCAGAAGCAGTTCCACCTCGATGCTGTCCACGTGCCCATCTTCCCGCAGGGTCTGGAGCACACGTCCCCTCAGTCCATCGTCCTTCCGTATCGCCTCGACGGCCTCGGCCACCTTGACCCCCAGCCGGCCCTTGCAGAGGCGGTGGAAGTTCTCGTTCCCCTGGACCACCACATCGTCATCGAGCCGGGAGATGAAGGCCACGTCGGGGCCGGTGTTGAATATGAGCTCCATGCGGTCCCTCACCTGGCTGACCTCAGCAACCAAGCTTTGGTTCAACATGATGATGAAGCCAAAGGAGAACAGGAAGCTGGTGGCAAGCATGGACAGGAAGAGGGATGTCTGCACCCACCCGTTGGTGAAGAGCCCCTCCACGGGGTTGAACACCACGTATATCGCTCTGGCCATCAGGATGATCGCCAGGAATGTGTACATCGCGGCCAACGCGTTGCAGGAGAAGGCTATGGCCGGAGGACGTTCGCGCACCAGCCTCATCACCACCAGGTAGGAGATGACCGCAAGCGCGGAGGCGACCACCAGCGTCCTGGCGGAGAAGTCCTCCCGGACAAATGTGAAGAGACCCAGCATTGCCACCGTGAGCAGGGGGACCGCGACCACTACCCATAGGACCTCCCTCTTCCCCAGGAACCGGCTGATGGCCACGTAGTGGCCCATCATCCCCAAGACGATCAGGGTGTTGGAGGCCAGCAGTGAGACCTCGTACATGCTGGGGACGTCCCTGAGGAGCAAGCTCAGGAACCCTATGCAGAAGATGCTGCTGCCCCACAGCCACCATCGGACCCCGTCGTTGCCCCGGTTCATGTGGTAGTAGATGAAAATGACGGCCACCTGCAGAATGGTGATCAGCGAGACGGCTATGACCAGCGTTCGTCCGTCCAGTTCCATCCCTTACGCCCTCCCCAACTCGTTCACCTTAGCGACGCCCCTGGAATGATCTTCCCGCTCATCAACGTTGTTCCTTATCGCCCTCAGGGCCTTCGGATGGTCGTTCCTTGGTGCTCCGCCAGGCCCCATCAGGCACGGAGATCTCGAATCGCGCCCCGCTCCCCAGCCCCCTTTCCACTATACGGACCCCGGTGATGGCCAGGATCTCCTTGATCAGCAGGAGACCGAGCCCCCTGCCCCTCTCGTCCTTAACCGAGAACAGGAGGGCGCGGTCCTCGTCCCTGATCCCGACCCCGTCATCCTGGTATATGATGCTCAGGACCCCGTCATCATGGGACGCGGAGACCGTTATCCTGCTGACCTTCTTTCCGTGCCTGAGGGAATTGTCGATCAGGTTGTAGAACACCTTGCCGAACATGGGGTCGGCCAGGACCTCCAGGCCCTCCGTTCGGTCCTCCAGGGCAATCCCCCTGGTGTCTAACATCGAGAACGCCTTGCGAAGATGACCGCTCACGTCCGCCCATGCGGGCGCCTTCATCCCTATCTCCTGGTAGTCCTTGGTGAACCCTATCTGCTGCTGGATATTCCCCGTGGCCTGCAGCATCCTGTCGATGTAGGCGGAGACGGCCGGATCGTGCATCCTGTCCTTGGCCAGGGCGAGATATCCGTTGAGGATGGTCACCTGGTTGTTGATGTCGTGCCGGGTGATGCTGTTCATGATGTGCAGCTTGTCATTGGCCTGCTTCAGTTCCCTGGCATAGCGAGCCTGGCGGGCGCCCTCCTTCTCCCTGCCCTGCTCGATCGCGTAGAAGGCCACCACCATCGTGGCCACGAGGAGGGTGGCCATGGCGAACGGCAGACCTCCCGAGATCAGCTGCGAGTTCCAGACGTTCACATCCAGATCGACCCCCAGGACGGCCACCACCTGATCATTGGAGGGGTTGACGATCGGCACCATGCCGGTCACGAACTCCCCCCAGCTATCGCTATGGGGGCCGTCGAAGGCCTCTTTGCCCTCGAACGTCCTGTCGAAGACGCCGGGAATGTCGGTGTAGAGCTGCCCGGGAGGCGAGTAGTCCGGGGAATCCTCGGGTTCGGAGTCCACGTAGAAGAAGGGCGTTCCGTTGGAGAGCATTCCCACCAGGTACACGAAGCGGACCCCGGGCATATCGTGATAGTAGCATGTCATGAGGTCCTTCAGACGCTCGTACTCGGGCGTGCCCAGGTCGGCCTCGGACCCGGACAGGCTCATGATGTCAGATGCGTTGACCCCGTGCGCGGCCAACCTGGCCTGGGACATCACCTGCCCGCGCATGAAGGCCGCCTCCTCGTTGACCTTCGAATAGGTCATCCCAGAGCCCACGACCGATATAAGCAGGAGGGATGCTATCAGGACTATGGCGGATCTCCTCAACCCTCAACCACCTTCAGGAAATAATGGAGGAGGGGGAGGGTGCCGCCATCTGTCAGATCAGTTCTGTGGGCGATAGGAGGAAGCTCGAATGGCGGACCTGGACACATTGGCGTTGTCCCCGAACCGAGCATGGAACGCATTGCCGACCCCCTACCCGTCCTCCGTTTGGTCCTTAGGTAATTAACCAATAGATAAAGCATTGCTACTGGTTCTCACGCGGGCCAATTCAGGGCATCTGGCATATAAGGACCGGGAGAGGGAATGGGGAGCGTCAGCGCCGGGTAAGTTAAGCATGAACTTTGGTCTCCGAGCCATCGCCGCGGATGAACCGCCTTACCCATCGAGGAACCCCAGGGAGCCCGGGGGCAGGTGGGCGATCTCCCACAGATAGAGCGACGCCACGGTCCCGTGGGGCGAATACCTCTTACGGAGGACCTCGAACCGCTCCCTGGTCAGGGAATCCAAGCCGTAAAGGGTCATGATCCCCCTGCGGATGGCCAGGTCGTTCCAGCTTAGCACGTCCGGCCGCCCCAGTGAGAATATGAGCAGCATCTCCGCGGTCCACGCCCCGACCCCGCGGAGCGAGGACAGCTGGGACGTCACCTGCTCGTCGGTCATCCCCCTCAACGCGTCCAGGTCCAGGTCGCCGTTCGCGCAGGCCTCGGCGATCCCCTTGACATACCCGGCCTTGCGGAAGGACATGCCGCGGATTGTATCTGTTCCACGGTGGCTGAGGAAAGTCCTTCCAGAGTTATCTCCCCGAAGCGCTCCCTCACCCTGTTCCACACGGTGATGGCCGCCTTGCCGGATATCTGCTGGGAGATCACGCTGTTCACCAACGCGGGGAACAGGTCCGGGGACATTTCGGCACGGAGAATGCCGAAATGTTCGATGGCCCGCCCCAGCCGCGCGTCCCTCTTGCGGAGGTGCCCGATCTCCACCTCCCCGTACTCAAAATATCGCATTCTCCAGCTCCAGCAGCCGCCGCTTGAGCTCCAGGCCCCCGGCGTATCCAATCAATCGTCCCCCTCTGCCCACCACCCGGTGACATGGTACGATCAGGGGTAGTGGGTTCCTGTTGCAGGCCTGGCCGACCGCCCTCGCCGCTCCTGCCCGGCCGACCGACCTGGCGATGTCCCCGTAGGTCCGGGTCTCCCCAAACGGTATGGCCGACAGTTCCCCCCACACTCGCACTTGGAAAGGGCCGCCCTCCAGGCGCAGCGGGAGATCGAAGACCTGGGACCTTCCCTCCAGGTATTCGTTCATCTGCCGGGCCGCCTCCCTGAGCAGGGGGCTTCCCTCATCAGATGCGGGCTCGCCCATCGCCTCTCCGGGCAGGAACACCCGGGATATGCCCCCGTCCCTCTCCGCCACCCCCATCCTTCCGAACTTGGTATCGAATTGTATGACCCTTTTCATGCCTTCGACCCCGGCCCGTCCACAATGGCCTCGGGCCATAATAAACCTGACCGGGGCCGAACGTCCCTCGGAACAAATAAATATAACGAATTTCGTTAACGATTATCGTTATAAGGTGTGATTCGTCATGCGCTTTCTGTTCCTGGGATTCATCCGTCTGCATCTGCTGCATCATGCCAGCAAGGAGCCCATCTACGGCCTGGACATGATCAGGGAGCTGGAGACGCATGGCTACCAGGTGAGCCCTGGAACTCTCTATCCTATATTGCACGGGTTGGAGGATAGGGGGTACCTCCGCGCGAACTCCGAGGTGGTGAACGGCAAGGTACGCAAGCTCTACACCGCGACCGACCTGGGGAGGCAGGCCCTCTCCGAGGGCGTGGTCAAGGCCGAGGAGCTGCTGAGGGAGCTTAGGGAGTGAGCTGATGATCGAATACTTCATCGTAGGCCTGGTGGCCCTCATGGCCGCAGCCCTGACCCTCTTCTCCGGCTTCGGACTGGGAACCATCCTGATGCCGGTCCTGGCCCTGTTCTTCCCAATCCCCCTGGCGGTGGCGGCCACCGCCGTGGTGCACCTGGCCAACAACATCTTCAAGGCCTACCTGGTGGGCAGGGGGGCGGACTGGTCGGTGGTGGTGCGCTTCGCGGTCCCCGCGGCCCTCATGGCCATGGTGGGCGCGGCCATGCTGGAGCTGTTCGCCAGCCAGGAACCCCTGCTCTCCTATTCGTTCATGGACGCGGGTTTCGAGGTCTCCCTGGTGGGCCTGGTCATCGGCGCGGTCATCATCGGCTTCAGCCTGCTGGACATCCTGCCCCGCTTCGAGAAGCTGGCCTTCGACCGCCGGTACCTCGTGCCCGGCGGTATGCTCTCCGGATTCTTCGGAGGCCTGTCCGGGAACCAGGGGGCGCTGCGATCGGCATTCCTGCTCAAGCTGGGATTGGACCGGGACGCGTTCATCGCCACAGGGACCATGTCCGCCATAGTCGTGGACATAGCCAGGCTGCTGATATACGGGCTGGCCTTCTATGCCGTGCAGTTCGAGCAGGTATCCTCGGAGATGGGAGGGCTGGTCTTGGCGGCCATTGCCTGCGCCTTCCTGGGCTCCTTCATCGGCACCCGGCTGATGAAGAAGGTGACCCTGAGGACCGTGCAGCTGCTGGTGGGGGCGATGCTGATAACCCTCGGTGCGGCCATGGCCATCGGGCTGATCTGAGCGGGCGGTGGGCTCTCCTCAGCAGTTCAGCGGCCGTTCGTTGCCTGAGGAACCGCCCATTCCGACCTGAGCAGGCCGTAGCGGAGCTCGTCGACGACCCGCCCTTCCACCTTGTGCCGGTCCCTCAGGGTGCCCTCCAGACGGAACCCCAGTCCGGCCAGGAGCCTTTGCGATGAGAGATTCCCCTCCAGCTGGTCCGCCTCTATCCTGTGCAGGCCCAGCGCCTGGAAACCGAAGGCTATCATCTCCACCAGCGCCTCCCTGGCCAGGCCCTGATGCCAGCGGTCCGGTCGCAGCTCCACCCCCAGTTCGGCCCGGTGCACCTGGGGATCGATGTTCCACAGGCAGCATTCCCCGATGACGGTGCCCGAGGACCTCTCCACCATCGCCCACATCAGGGCGCTGCCCTTCTCCCTGCCCTGCCTATAATCCCTGATCCAGCTCTCGGCCTGCTCCCGGTCCCTGAACGGCTCCGCGCCGAATCGGCCGGCCGCCTCCGGATCGGAACGGACGAGGAGCAGGGCCTCGGCATCGTCGAGCTGCACCTCCCGGAGCAGGAGACGGGGGGTGCGGAGGTCCATCGCATCACGTGGATCGCCGGCCATGTTGTGGTATAGGCCCTAGGATGCATAATTCGCTTTGGCCGGATTCCGAGCCGGTTGGCAGGAGGAGAGCGTTCGATGGTTGAGAATGGTGGGCTCAGCCGAGACTACGTACCACTTGAGCC
>JAXGRO010000031.1:0-11834 GCA_040765825.1 Methanomassiliicoccales archaeon | reverse complement strand
GGGGGACGGGGGAGGGGGTGAGACCGGCATACCGTTCGGGACCATACTGCTGATCGCGGGAATCGTGATAACGGTCACTGCTTCCCTCATCCTTCTCAGGAAGGGCCGGGAGCGGGGGCGGCTGCTCCTCACCTGCACCGCAACAATGGCCCTGGTGCTGGTGACCCAATCGATGACCAATCCTCAATACATGATCTGGCTGTTCCCTTTCCTAATACTGACATCGGCCGAGCAGCCGCGCATGGTCCGCAAGGTATACGCCCTGACCCTGATCGGGCTCCTTTATCTGTTCAGCCTCCAATCCGGTTTCGTCTTCATCTATCCCCTGGCGCATTATTTGGGTTGGCCATCGGTCGAGTTACTGAATGGAGGAATAGAGGCCTACTTCATAGGAACCGGGCTGCAGCGGGCCATGGTCCTCAGCGCCCTGGGGGGGCTGGGGTGCGTGGTACTAATAACTATCTTGCAACCCATCCGATCAGACCTCATGGAGAACGCCTTGGAACGCCTACGAAAATGGAGGGGTCCTCATGCGCAATGACCTTGTTCTGATTGCAGTCATAGTTGCCATGATGCTCTGCTCCTCCCTTATGATAGGAGTTGGCGAACGGCCCTCCCTCGAGCTTCGGGCGGCCGTGGCCGGGGATGAGGTGGTCATCGATTACTCCATGCCCTCCTCCACCCACGGCTACCGGGGGATGGTCGTTGCGGTTCCCATCTCACTCCATCGCCAGGATGACATCGCAGTGGTGACCACAGGGAGGGGGGGCCCCTTCAACAGCGATCCCGCGAAGGTGCAGGGATTGGTGGACCATCTGGAGGCTGAGCTTGAGAACATAGGTTCGGACCTTGGGGTGCTCAAGGTCGCCGAGAGGGATCTGATCAATTACATGGCCAAGGGGAACGGGACCATAGTGGTCTGCGGCTCCCTGGACCCGTCCCTTGCAGGTCCCATCGAGGACTGGGTGAGGGAAGGAGGGGTGCTCGTGGCCATTGGCCCCCTCTCCATACCATTCAATTGGCACGATGGCGGTCCTGGTATCAGGTACGAACCGCTAAGTTTCGATGAAACGGTCCTCGGGCAGGATGCTGGACTCGGATTGAGAACCGTCGCCCCGCCCATGGGAGTTGTCACGAAGGATGTGAATTCCCTAAACGGCACGGTCCTGGGCATCACCTACGCAAATCTCACCACCATGGCCAGGATACCATTCGGCTGCGGGGCCATACTGGCCTGCGGGGGCCCCCTGCTCGAGCCGTTCCGGGCCAGCATGGAGGACGTGATGGCCTGGGATCTGGCCATATGTCTGTCCGTCGGAGCGCAATGGGCCCTGAACTGTCCCATGTACCGTTACATCGAGGTACCGCCCGAGGGCGTTCAGGGAGAGTTCTCTGTTCCCTATGGAGGCACCATCATGTCCATTGCCGTTTACAGTCTGAGCGATTCCCAATCCCTGTTCAGTGGCCTGAGGATGTCCTGATCATTTCTCAGGGATGGCGCTGCTGAAGGCGTTCCACAGGTAGGCAATCCCGAAACCAAGGAACATGGGCCAGGTCTGCACCGCGTACTGGTCTGAGAAGAACATGTAGAATATGTAGAAGTTGACCAGATAGCCTGAGAAGCCGGTGAACACCATCTTCATTCCCATTATCATCTTGTCACGGCGGCCATGGGTCATCATGAACTTGTTGGCAACCACCAGGTAGGCCAATGCCAGAACGAAGGCCAGCACAGTGGAGGTCACGAAGTGGTCGTCGTATGCCACATCCAATGTGCCCATGAACACGAAGGTGAAGGTCAGCCCCAGGACCAAAGCGGACAGGAAGCGCCCGAACATGTTGATGAAGAGGAAGTTCACCGCCACGGCGGCGGCCTTGCCCGCCAGACCGCACTGCCTGAGTATGGAAAGTATCACGCGCGAGGACAGCTTGGACTCCCCGCTGCGCCTCATGCTGAAGGGGAAGGCGACCTCCTCGACCCTGGTGTCCCTGGGCAGGTACTTGAGCAGGTCGAACAGGACCTTGAAACCCCTCCTCTCGAAGCGATGCCCCATCCCGGAGATGGTCCTCTGGCAGATGTCCGTACGTCCGCCGAAGAAGCCGCTCATGGTGTCCTCTGAGGTGGGCTGGCGCATCACCCTAAGGTAGGCCGCGGCCAGAGCATGGGCGCCCACGGAGGCCAGCTTCCGGCCGAGGCCCAGGCTGTTCTTGTCCTCCCTCACGCCCACGGCCAGGTCCGCGCCGTCCTTCAGGCGGGCATGCAGCTCGCGGACGTACTCCGGCGGGTGCTGGAAGTCCGCGTCCATGACCACGTAGTAAGGGGTGCTGACGTTCATCAGCCCCTCCATGATGCTGGCGGTGAGCCCGCGGTCGTTCGGATCGCGGTTGAGTAGCCTGACCCTGGCGTTGGTGGCTGAGAACTCCCCCACCTTCTGCTGGGTGCCGTCCCTGGAATTGTCGTCGGCCACCAGGACCGATACCCCCGGGTACAGCTCGGTGAGGGTAGCCAGCATGTGCTGGATGTTCCCACCCTCATTGTAGGTGGGCAAAACAACTGTTAGGTCCTCAAACAACGACACTGAGCATCCCAACTCTTAAAGTCAAGAATTATCAATTATATTTATAGATTGTCTAGAAAATGGGCCCTTGAGCATGGGGCAAGGCGTCGTTCCTCGTCATTATATAATCGGAGTTTCTTCCATTCCCTGCCATGCTGACCATTTCCGCCGGGGTATGCGCCTACAACGAGGAGATGAACATCCTCCGATGCCTGCGCTCCCTCAGCTCCCAGAGGCTTGACGGAAAGGAGCTGATCGAGGTGCTGGTGGTTTCCAGCGGCAGCACGGACCGCACCGACGAGATCGTTCGGGAGTATTCGCGGGCGTCCGATACCCGGGTGAGGTTGATCCGGCAGGAAGAGCGGGAGGGCAAGAACTCAGCGGTCAACGCGTTCATCGGGGCGGCCAAGGGGGAGGTGCTGTTCCTGGCCAACGCCGACAACGTGATGGAGGAGGACACCTTCGACCTCATGGCCCGTCATTTCATGGACCCGGCCACCGGGATGGTGGGGGGCCGTCCGGTGCCAGTGAACGACAGGGGCACGTTCATGGGCTTCGCGTCCCACATGCTGTGGGACATGCATCATCGCCTCTCCCTCATCCATCCCAAGGTGGGAGAGATCGTGGCCTTCCGCAACACTGGGTTGCGCATCCCGACCGGGATGGGCAGCGATGAGGACCTCATCCGCCGGGAGATGGAGTCCCAGGGGCTCAGGGTGCTCTACGAACCGTCGGCCATCATCCACAACCGGGGGCCTTCGACGCTCTCGGACTTCTTCGAGCAGCGCACCAGGGTGAACATAGGCGAGAGGTACATGAAGCGCTGGTTCGATTACGACATCCCCACCTGGGACAAGAGGTTCCTGATCAACGCCTGGCTCAGCTTCCTGAAGGACAACGCCGCCCATCCCCTGAAGATGGCCGGGGCCATGTCCATAGAGGCCTTCGCCAGGGCCTACGCCAGCCTGCACGTCCGCCTGGACAAGGGGGACCGGGCCATATGGCAGGTGGTGGGCAGCACCAAGGATGTTCAGAACAGGAAATAGATAGGGAAAGGGTTTGGGGAAGCGGTCACCTCCTCCGGAACACCGCTATTCCGGCCAGGGCCACCAGCCCCACGGCCCCGACCATCATCGCGATGCCCACGGGGGAGAGCAGTTCGGACATGGCGTCCAAGCCCTCCACGGTCACCGTGCCCAGGGTGTCGGCGGGCAGGTACACCAGCATCTGCTGGACCTCCCCGTCATCGATCACCGTGAAGCAGGCCTCGTCCGGCTGTCCATAGAGCAGCTGCAGGGGGTCCGGCACGCAGCTCATGTCCCGGTCGTTGAGGCGGACCCGCAGACGGTCCTGGGACATGTCCATGGTGCCCGCCTCGGTGTGGATCAGCAGCAAGGCGCCCTGCCCGTTCTGGCCCTGGGCCTGCAGCTGGAACCTGTTCTTGATCACCTGCTGGACCTGGACATGCAGCTCGCTGCGGTAGGAGACGGTATCGAAGATCCCGCCCTCCTGGCCGCCGACCAGGGAGACCTCCGCGGCCACCCGGCCGTTCTGTACCGCCTCCATCAGCGCCTGCTCCATCCACTGGTGGCGGTGCTGGACCTGGGGCAGGAAACGGACCATGAGGTGCTCGGTGACGTTGCACGCGATCACCGTCCCGTCCACGGAGACCTCGAACGGGTCGTCAGAGGCCACCATCCCGATGGAGACGCCATCGGATATCCGCAGCTGGTAGCTGAGGTTGCTGCTCTCGTTGAGCACCTTGCTCTCCACCACCATCATATCCCCTGCCAATACCAGGGTCACGTTGGCGGGCTCGTCCACGAACAGGTGGAACATGCCCGTGGGGTTGTCATGCATCACCGCGGTGAGGTTGCCCTCTTCCATCACGACAATGGAGCCGCGGGCCTCCACGCTCTCAGGAACGAAACCATCGATGAGTATGCTGGCTATCAGGACCCTCTCCCCCTCCGAGGTGAAGAGCCCGTAATCGGATATCTCCCCGGTATCCTCGTTCAGGGTGTAGAACGCGAACCCTCCCTGGCCGTATCCGTAGCTGTAGTTCATCCTGCCCATGAGGGACCTGTCCACGCCCTTCTGGTACATCTCGTCGCCATTGCCTTGGTCGGCGGGGTTCATGCCGCCGTCCTCGGACCAGGGGCCGTTCCCATGCCCGTTCCCGTTGCCGCTGTCGGCCAGCACTGGCGAGGCCAGCAGCACCAGGGACGAGAGGAGGAGCAGCCCCCCCAATGCAAGGCTCAAGGCCTTGGTCTTGTGCATATTGATCACCTGAATGCCCATCCCCGGGGAGGGGTCATTAGGGTTTTGGTACGCTCCTCGAACCGGCTGGTACGGGCATCGAACTCATATGAGCAGGCCGGAGTCCCGCAGCACCCCGGCGAACTCGGGCAGGATGTCCTTGATGCCGTTGATGACGAACTGTATGGATATGGCCATGACCAGCAGCCCCATGAGCCTGGTGACCACGTTGCGCCCTCCCTCCCCCAGGAAGCGGTCCACCCGCTCCGAGTTGATCATCATCTGGAAGGACACGAAGATGGTCACCCCGATCCCAATGTAGACACCGGCCAGGGACATGGCCCCCAGCAACGCTCCGGAATTGTCCAGGCGGTTCATGGCCTCGGAGACCAGGACCACCACGGTGACGATCGTGCCGGGGCCGCTGGTGAAGGGAATGGAGAGCGGGATCAGGGCTATGTCCCTGGAGCGCCCCTCGGCCTCCGTTCCGCTGTCCTTGGGGTTGAGCATGCCCACTGCGGTGCTGAAGAGCAGTATGCCCCCGGCGATGCGGAAGGCCCCTATGCCGAAGCCGAATATCTGGAACACCAGCAGCCCGGTTATGGCGAAGAAGACCAGGATCATGAGGGAGTATCGAACGCTCTTGGTGGCCACCGCCCTCCTCTCTGCGGAGGTCTTCCCCTCGGTCAGGGCGATGAAGATCGCGGAGGTGGAGATGGGGTTGGATATGACGATGATGGAGATGATCGAGGCCACGATTATCTCCAGGCCAAGCACGATATCGCTCATCGCCCTTTCCATGGAACATCCTCAATAAACAATTTCCCCTGTTCGACGGTTGAACCACAATGAATTACTCCCTTCCGGGGAATAGCCCTCCCATGGAGCCATGGGAGTTGGCCCTCCGGACCGTCCTTCTGGGACTCAGCTTGATCATGACCATCGTGGCCTTTCAGGCCAGGCGCAGGTCTGGAAGGGGAAGGATGACCTGGGTGCTCCTGTCCTTCGTCGCGTTCACCGTCCTGGCCGCGGCCGCCCTGCTGGGGGAGATGATGGAGGATCCATCATGGCAGCTCTCCAACAACCTGCTGCTGATACTGCTGCTGATCATCGGCGCGAACTACCTGGCGCTGCTCAGGGGGTGAGCTCGCGGCGGACCCCCTGGACCTGGAGAGCCGGAGGAGGATATTCGACCTCATCCGCTCCCGTCCAGGAACCTTCCTGAGGGAGATGGAGAGGGAGCTGGACATGCAGGTGGGCATGCTGTCCTATCACCTCCGGGTCCTGGTCGATGCTGGAATGGTACGCAGCGAGCCGGAGGGCAACCATGTGAGGTACTTCCCGGTGGAGGGCTTCATAATGGCCGACCGCCGGGCCATGGGATTCCTGCGCAACCGTTCCACCAGGGGGCTGCTCCTTCACCTCCTGGACCGGGGAGAGGTGAGCTTCTCCGAACTCCTGTCCCTGGCCGGGCTGTCCAAGTCCACCCTGTCCTATCATCTGAAGAGGATGTCCGCGGCCAGCCTGATCTCGGTGACCAGGGGGGAGGCCATGACTGTACGCCTCTCCGACCCGGAGAAGGTGGCCAACCTGCTCGTCTGGGTGCGCGAGGACGTTGAGAATGACGCCGCCGGCTCCCTGATACAGGTTTGGGACCGGCTGAGCAAGGGCCATTGAGATATACGTTCTCTCGAAAATCGTATTTTAATGGTCAAAATCCCCAATATTATACGATTTTCGATAATTGAAATACGAATTACTGCAAAAAATGCACATAATGCGCACCAACGTGAAATAAGCTTTAAATCAAATCATGCTATGCATGTCAAATCATGGCAGACGATACCGTTTCCAGTCAACCCGCTGACAGCGGAGCCTCCCTTAAGAAGAAGGGGGGAAAGAAGAACATGATGATCATCGCCGCCGTGGTCGTGGTCGTCGTGGCGCTTGTCGCAGTGGTTGTTTTGGGTGGTTTCCTCAACGAGGAGGAGTACGACAACGCCCTGGACAGGATCCAGAGCAAGGGCAAGATCGTGGTCGGAACCCAGGTCCCGTACCCGCCCTTCGAGAACATCAACGCTACCACTGACGAGCTCGAGGGCATAGACATCGAGATAATGGAATATGTCGCCGCGGAGCTGGGCGTGACCATAGACTGGCGCACCATGGACTTCGATCCCCTGTTCGCCGCCGTGCAGACCGGCCAGCTGGACTGTGCGATATCGTCCATAACCATCACCGCCGCCCGCGATGTGGCCAACGACTTCAGCACACCCTACTATGTGGCCAACCAGGCCGTGCTGGTCAAGGACTCCAGCACCATCGCTACCTTCGACGACCTGAACAACAGCGACCTGGCCACCCAGACCGGCACCACCGGTCAGTGGTGGGTGGAGGAGAACCTCAGCCCCGCGAGCCACGTCAACCTCGCTGACGTTCCGGCGACCGTCCTGGGCGTTGAGAACGGGCAGTACGACGCGTTCATCGTGGACACCCCCGTGGCCGACAAGTACTCCAGCGACACCAGCTACAACCTGAAGGTGGCCTTCGTCATCTACACCCTGGAGTCCTACGGCATACTCATCCCCGATGGCGAGCCGGAACTGAAGGCGGCCATAGACGCGGCCATCGACAAGATGGTCTCCGATGGCACCCTGGATGACATACTGAACAAGTGGCTGCTCTGAGCTGGCCACAAACCCTTTCCTTAAACTTTCTATAAATCAAAAGCAGGTGCCGCAAAATGGCAGTGACGATCGACTGGACAATCATACCTGACTACTTCGACGTCTTTATGAAGGGGTTGGAGACGACCCTGATCATATCGATCATCTCCATCGTGCTGGGCTTCGTCGGCGGGATACTGATCGGCATGTGCCGCATATCCAGGAACCCGCTGGTCTACGGCGCATCGACGGTTTACGTCGAGGCCTTCCGCGGCACGCCTCTTCTCATTCAGATATTCCTGGTCTACCTGGGCCTTCCCCAGATAGGCATCTACATAGACAGCCCCCTGGTGGCCGGCCTTATCGCCCTCTCCCTGAACAGCGCCGCGTACCAGTCCGAGATATTCAGGGGCGGGGTGCAATCCATCTCCATCGGGCAGATAGAGGCCGCCCGTTCATTGGGAATGACCTACAACCAGGCGCTTTTCAGCGTGGTCATACCGCAGGCCATCCGCAATGCCATGCCCCCCTACACCAACGAGTTCATCACCATGATCAAGGATTCGTCCCTGGTCATGACCATCGGGGTCCTGGAGCTCACCCTGAGGGGCAAGCTCATCAGCGCCACCACCGGACAGTCCATTCCAGTTCTGCTCTTCGTCGCGGTGCTCTACTTCGTCCTCACCTTCAGCACCTCGCGCATCATGAGGTACGTGGAGAGGCGGTTCGCCATCCCGGGCATGATGGGGAGTGATTCCAAATGACCGAGCCGATACTGGAGATAGTTGACCTCAAGAAGTCCTTCGGCGACAACCACGTCCTGAAGGGCATCTCCCTGAAGGTGATGCCCAAGGAGGTCGTCACCATCATCGGCCCCAGCGGCAGCGGCAAGAGCACCCTGCTGCGTTGCATGAACCACCTGAACCTGCCGGACAGCGGCAAGATAATATTCCAGGGGCACGACATCGGCGACAAGGAAATCGACATCAACGCCGTGCGCACCCAGATGAACATGGTGTTCCAGTGCTTCAACCTCTTCATGCATCTCACGGCCAAGAGGAACATCTCCCTGGCCCTCATGAAGGTCAAGAAGATGAACAAGACCGAGGCCGAGGAGCGCGCTCTCAGGGCCCTGGAGACGGTCGGGCTGAAGGACAAGGCCGACGCCTTCCCCGGGGAGCTCTCCGGGGGGCAGCAGCAGCGCGTGGCCATCGCCAGGGCCCTGGCCATGGACCCCAAGGTCATCCTGTTCGACGAACCGACGTCCGCGCTGGACCCCGAGCTGATCGGGGAGGTGCTGGACGTCATGAAGAAGCTGGCCAACTCCGGCATGACCATGGTGGTGGTCACCCACGAGATGGGCTTCGCCCGGGAGATGGCCGACAAGGTCATCTTCATGGACCAGGGGGTCATCGCTGAGCAGGGGACGGCGGAGGAGATATTCGTCAACCCCCAGAACCCCCGCACCAAGGTGTTCCTGAGGAGGATACTGAAGGAGGTGGGGGCCATGGACCCCGGCATCCCCTCGGACTTCCTGCCCAACGGCAACGGTCAAAGCAACCCTTAAATACGCCATCGGAAATACAAACGGACCATGCACGCGCTTCGGACATCGACCGTCATTGTTCTGGTCCAGCGCGTCTTGGTCATCTGAAAGGGGAGCTGATGGCTTTCCCGTTCATTGTGCGGATGGTACGTCAATGAGATTGTTATTGCTCGGTCTTATGGTGCTCGGCTGGTCCATGGAGGGGGCGTCGCCCCAAGGTGATCGAGGGCAGCGACAGCCATCAGCTGCCTTGGCTCTCCACTCCAAAATACCCCTGCGGCCCGGACAACGGGCGGAACGACGACGGCTACTACCAGCCGATAAAGAAGAACCACAGCGTGCGCAACTATCAGATGCCGATAAAAGGAAAGAAGTGAGGACAGGGATCGACATGGAAGTCATATCGATGGTCGTGAACGACGAGTTCGGGGTCATGCAGAGGATCATGGGCGAGTTCACCCGCCGCAAAATCAACGTGGACACCATCGTCGTCGGGAAGTGCGAGATGCCCGGCAAGTCCCGCGTGGTCCTCACGGTCTCCGACCGCAAGCAGGCCGAGTGGGCCGTGGACAGCCTTCAGCGGCTGCACGACATAATCCAAGTGGAGCTGGTGGACGAGAGCCGGCAGGAAGCCTACGCACTGGTGGGCAACACCGTCGGGAAAGCGCGTCTGATAGGCTCCATAGAGGAAGTGGAGAAGATGCTCCAGGCCACCAACCCGGACCGCTTCATAAGAGCGGTGAACGCCATCTGAGGACCGACATGCAGAGCAAGATTCGGATGGACGGGCGGATGGTGGCCTGGGAAGACGCCAAGGTGCACGTGCTTGCCCACGGCTTCCATTACGGCACCGGGGTCTTCGAGGGCATCCGCGTCTACCACACCCCCCAGGGCAAGAACGTGTTCCGTTTGCGGGAGCACATGGAGCGCTTCCTGAACTCGGCCAAGGTGCTGCAGATGAAGGTGCCATACTCCCTGGACGAGCTGTGCGAGGCCTGCCGGGACGTGGTGCGCACCGCCGGTCCCGAGGGCGACTACCTCCCGGCCGATAGCCTTCTACGGGGTGCATCCCGAGTTCAAGATCGGGCTGGAACCCCAGCTGCGGGCTGGGCACGAACGTGAGCATCATATGCACACACATGGGCGTTTACATGGGAAAGGACCAGGTGGAGCAGGGTGCCAACATAATCACCTCCTCCTGGGAGAAGTACTCCAACCGGTGCCGCGGCCCTCAACGCCAAGGTCTGCGGGCACTAGGAACTCGGTCATCGCCAAGCTGGAGGCCATCCAGCAGGGCTGCGACGAGGCGCTGATGCTCAACGGCAACGGCACCGCTGGCCGAGGGCACCGGGGAGAACGTCTTCATGGTGAAGGGCGGCCGGCTGTCACCCCTCCGGTGTCCGCGGGGATACTGGAGGGAATCACCCGCGACTGCGTCATGACCCTGGCCAGGGACATGGGGGTGGAGGTGGTGGAGAAGGACATCACCCGCTCCGAGCTGTACATGGCCGACGAGGTCTTCATGACCGGCACCGCGGCGGAGATATCCCCGATACGCGCGATCGACAACCGGCTGATCGGCGGAGGCTGCATCGGTCCGCTCACCAAGCGCGTCGGCGAGGCCTTCCACCGGGCGGCCATGGGCCAGGACCCCAAGTACGCCAAGTGGCTGGACCTGGTACAGTGACCTAAACGTCTTCCCTTCCCGTTTTTTTTCGAAGGACCTCCGCGGGCCCCGATGTGGGGGCGTTATATATGCCTGGCTCCGATTATCTTACGGTGCTCCATGTACGAGGTCCGGTTCCATGGTAGAGGGGGGCAGGGGGCGGTCATGGCCGCGCAGGCCCTGGCGGAGGCGGCGGTCATCGAGGGCAGGCATGCCAATGCCTTCCCCTTCTTCGGTGCCGAAAGGCGCGGGGCCCCGGTGATGGCCTTCGCGCGCATCGACGACCGGAAGATAAGCATCAAGTCACAGGTCTACGAGCCGGACCTGCTGGTGGTGCTGGACGAGTCCCTGCTGGACATCGAGCCGGTGGCCAGGGGTCTCAGGCACGATGGCCGGGCGGTCATCAACACCCGGAAGCTGCCGGTGGAGATCGACCTGGGGGTGGAGGTGGAGTGCGCCACGGTGCCAGCCACCGCCATAGCCCTGGAGTACCTGAAGGCCCCCATAGTGAACACCGCGATCCTTGGCGCGGTGGTCAAGGTCAGCGGGCTGGTGTCCATGGACTCCATGCGCCAGGCCATAGAGAACCGCTTCGGGGAGAAGTTCGGCGAGGCCGCCGCAAGGGCCAACGCGGCCGCGGCCGCCGCGGCCTATGAGCAGGCGGCCATCGGAAGATGCAAGGGAAGGCGGCCCCTGCCGGAGAGGAGGGAATGGCTTCCCGGCTGGCGGGATATACCGATAGGCACCACCCTGGAAGAGCGGATGGTCGACGGGGTGGCCGTCGGACCTGGAGGTGCCAGGCAGAACCTCACCGGCAGCTGGAGGGTGCAGACCCCCCGCTATGACAAGGAGAAATGCGTCAGGTGCCTGCGCTGCTGGTTCTCCTGTCCGGAGGGCTGCATCAGGCGGGAGGAGGACGATTACATGCGCTGGGACCTGAACTACTGCAAGGGTTGCGGCGTCTGCTCGCAGGTGTGCCCGGTCAAGGCCATCGACATGATCAAGGGGGGATCCAGGTGAAGATCAAGGTCATAAGCGCCGATCACGCCGTGGCCTACGCCGCCAAGCTGGCCAGGACGGAGGTGGTGCCCAGCTTCCCCATCACCCCGCAGACGCTGATCGTGGAACAGCTTGCCGAG
>JAXGRO010000030.1:0-12295 GCA_040765825.1 Methanomassiliicoccales archaeon | reverse complement strand
GATCCTCGACATCCTATCCGAACAGGAGAAGGCCATCGATAAGCGGTGAAAAAGGTCTTAACCGGAGCGACTTCTGTCCGAACAGGTCTTCACAGCATGCGGGCTGGAATATATTCATAAAGCTTGCACATTATATTTGTCAGGAACGCAACAGTTATATGCGTGCTATTAATTGACACGGCAGGAAGGTGAAAAAGTGCTAGGCAAGAGCGTTAGGATGGAGCGTATAATGGACCGGGGTACCGGAAGGGCGGTCATCGTCCCCATGGACCACGGCATCACCATGGGCCCCATCGACGGACTAGTAGACATGAGGTCGACCATCGACAAGGTGGCGCAGGGCGGTGCCACCGCGGTGGTGCTGCACAAGGGCATCATCCCGTACAGCCACCGGTCCTTCGGGCGCGACATCGGTTTGATCGTGCACCTCTCCGCCAGCACCAAGTTCAGCAAGCGCACCGACCAGAAGATACTGGTCACCACCGTGGAGGAGGCCCTGAAGATAGGGGCGGATGCCGTCTCCATCCACGTGAACATCGGCAACGATTACGAGAACGAGATGCTGGAGGACTTCGGGGACATCTCCCGCCGCTGCAACGAATGGGGGATGCCGCTGCTGGTGATGATCTACCCCCGGGGAAAGGACATGAAGGACGCCTACGACCCGGACGCGCTCAAGGTGTGCGCCCGCGTGGGGACGGAGCTCGGAGCGGACATCATCAAGACCAGCTACACCGGGGATATCGACACCTTCCGCGAGGTCGTCCGCGGCGCCCAAGCGCCGGTGGTCATCGCCGGAGGGCCGAAGATGGATTCGGACGAGAAGCTGCTGCAGATGGTGCGCGACTCGATAGACGCCGGCGGCAAGGGCGTTTCCATCGGCAGGAACATATTCCAGCACCGGAACGTCATCGGCATCACCAAGGCCGTCAGCGGGATCGTGCTCGAGGACATGGAAGTGGAAGAGGCCATGCAGCTCCTGAAGTGATGGCATGTCCGGAAAGGGCAAGATAGTCTGGGTGAGGACCGATCACCTCACGTCATCCGCAGAGAGGAAGCGCATGGTGACCTCCGCCCTGGAGGCGGGGTACGTGGACATAGTGCTGCGCGAGGAGGACTCCTCCCTGGCCAAGGTGGGCAGGTACTTCCCCATCATCCGCAAGGGCGAGGAGCTGTTCGCCGACGGGAAGCAGGTGGGCGTGGTGCTCACCATCCACGACCACAAGGACGCGGAGAAGGCCTCCCGCTTCAAGGGGAGGCAGGAGTTCGTGCTGGTGGAATCGCACGACTGGAAGGTGATCCCCCTGGAGAACCTCATCGCCGAGTTCCAGGGCAGCGACACCAAGGTCATCGCCTCCTGCTCCACGCCGGAGGAGGCCAAGCTGTTCGCCAAGACCCTGGAGAGCGGGGTGGACGGCCTGGCCATCACCGTCAAGGACCCGGCGCGGCTGGGACCCTTCGCCGAACTGCGGCGCTCGGAGGCCGCGGAGGTCCAGCTCATCGAGGCGGAGGTCAAGGCCGTGCGCCCGGTGAATGTGGGCGACCGGGTGTGCGTGGACACCTGCTCCATGATGAGCGTGGGCGAGGGCATGCTGGTCGGCTCGCAGTCGGCCTGCCTGTTCCTGGTGCAGAGCGAGGCCATGGACTCGCAGTACGTTTCCTCCAGGCCCTTCCGGGTGAACGCCGGCGCGGTCCACGCCTACGTGCTCGGCTCCGACGGACGCACCAAGTACCTGTCGGAGGTTAAGGGCGGGACGGAGCTTCTGGCGGTGGACTCCTCGGGCAACACCAGGCCGGTGGTGGTCGGGCGGGCCAAGGTGGAGGTCCGGCCGCTCCTCCTGCTGGAGGCGGAGGTCGACGGCCAGCGATACACCACCATCCTGCAGAACGCGGAGACCATCCGCCTCTGCACCAGGGACGGTTCCATATCCGTTTCGGAGATCAAGGAGGGCGACAGGGTGCTGGTGCGCCTGGAGAAGGGCGGGCGGCACTTCGGCCATGCGGTGAAGGAGAGCGTAGTGGAAAGATGACCAGGACATGCGCATCGATCTCGGAGGCCGACCAGGCTTCGGCGTTGGCGGTGGCGAGGGAAGCGATAGCCAGGGGCGCGGAGTGCCTGGAGTTCCGCTTCGACGCCATGGCCCAGCTTCCGGACGACCTGACCCCGTTCACCGAACTGCCCGGCCGGCGCATCGCCACCCTGAGGGAGAAGGACCAGGGCGGGAACTGGCAGGGCAGCATGGAGAAGAAGTGGGAGTTCCTGTACCGGGCGGCCAAGGCCGGGTTCGACGTGGACCTGGAGCTGGGCAGCCCGCTGATATCCAGATGCCACCTGCTCAGGCCGTCCAAGGTCATCGTCTCCTACCACGACATGAAGAAGACCCCCTCGGTGAGCAGGATCATCGAGAGCATGGTGGAATGCTCGGCCCGCTCGGACATGGCCAAGGGTGCCTTCCTGGTGCGGACCATGCGCGACCTCTCCCAGCTGGTGGAGGCCACCTACTGGTTCTCCCTCACCCGGGAGCGCTACACGGTCATCGGCATGGGCGAGCTGGGCGCGGCCACCCGGGTCCTGGCCCACCGCATGGGCAGCGTGCTGCAGTTCGCATCTCCCGCCCCGGGCAAGGAGACCGCCCCCGGCCAGCTGGACCTGGAGACGGCCAAGTGGCTGGGCAAGGAGCCGGTGGTCACCGGCATCCTGGGATACCCGCTGGACCACACCGTCTCCCCGGCGTTGCACAACGCGGCCTTCCGGGCCTCGGCCGTGCGCGGGACCTACCTGAGATGGTCGGCCATGCTGGACGAGCTAGACGACTTCCTGGACGTGGCGGACGCCCTGGGGGTGCGCGGCTTCAACGTGACCATCCCGCACAAGGAGTCCATCATCCCCATGCTGGACCGGCTGGACCCCGTGGCCGAGCGCATCGGGGCGGTGAACACGGTGCTGAACGAGGATGGAACGCTCATCGGCCATAACACCGACGTGCTCGGGGTCCGCAGGACCTTCGAGCACCACGGCGTGGAGCCCAGGGGCAAGCAGGCCCTGGTCCTGGGGGCCGGGGGCGCCTCGCGCTCCGTGCTCTCCTACCTCATCGAGCAGGGGGCGGAGGTGGACGTCACCAACCGCACCATGGGCAAGGCCGAGTCCCTGGTGAAGCGCTTCCCCGGATCCAACGCCGTGGGCCGCCGGGTGGCCGAGGAGAAGCAGTACGACATCGTGGTCAACTGCACGCCCATGGGCATGAAGGGCTTCCCGCAGGAGATGTCCATATCCCCGCATGTGCTGCGGGAGGGGCAGTTCGTCATGGACACCGTGTACAATCCCCCGGTGACCCCGCTGCTGGCCGAGGCCGCGCGGAAGAACGCGGTGGCGGTCAACGGCAAGGACATGCTGATATACCAGGCCCTGGCCTCCTTCGAGATGTGGACCGGAAAGGCCGTGGACCACGAAGTGATGGACAGGGCCTTCCGGGAGGCGCTGCCTTGATCGGCCGGGGGGAGGCCTGCGGGGCGGTCACCGTCGTGAACGCCATAGCCGCCGGCAGGGGCTGCGCGGTGGGGGTGGACCTGCAGACCTGGGCCGAGGTGGAGCTCTCCCCGGGGGAGGGAGTGGCGGTAAGAATGGAGGGGCTGCCGGAGGAGCCGTCCGCGCTGGTGGAGCTTTGCGTCAGCCAGGTCCTGGAACGGTTCTCCGTGAGGCGGAAGGCCACAGTGCGCACCGGCTCGCAGATACCGGTGTCCAGGGGGCTGAAGAGCAGCAGCGCCGCGGCCAACGCGGTCATCCTGGCCACCCTGGACGCCCTGGGGGAACGCATGGACGACATGGAGGTGCTGCGCATGAACGCCCGGGCGTCCATGGAGGCCGGGGTCTCGGTCACCGGGGCCAGCGGACGACGCCGCGGCCTCCCTGCTGGGCGGGGTGGTGTTCACCGAGCACTCCATGGAGTTGCCGTGCCGGGAGGATCGACGCCGTGCCGTGCAGGGCGGCGATCGGGGTCCCGGAGCGCATGGTCCGGAAACAGGGCCGCCGAGGGAGCGCGCGGGCCGCATTCCGCCCGGCTGGCGGAGGAGGCCTCCATCTGGCCTGGAACGGGAGTATGGGGGAAGGCCATGGGCCTGAACTGCTGTGCTACGGCGCGGCGCCCGGGCAGACCAGGAACTGGCCGTGGCCGCGCTGATGGCGGGCGCCCCAGGCGCCGGCATCTCCGAACAGCTCGGCGGTAGCCGCCTTCGTGGACCGGGAGGGAGAGGAGGCGGCCAGGGCCATGGGCCCCGGGGCGCTGCGGGCGGACGTGTTCCAGGGGCGGGGTGCCTTGAGGCTGAAGGTGTCCCGGTCCAGCGCCAGCGGGAGCGTGATGTCCTCGCTCTCCGGCAGCCACACCCACCGGGCCAGCGACCCTGGCCCTGCTGGCCGAGGGGACCAGCCGCGCTGCGCAGGCCCCTGCCGGGGGAGGACACCCTGGCCACCCTGGATGCGGTGAGGGCCTGGAGCGTCCGTCGCCGGAAAGGATGACTGGAGATCACCGGCGGGGCGCTGAGATGCCCGAGAACGCGACCGACGCCCGCAACTCCGGTACCACCATCCGCCTGATGGCCGGGGTGGCCTTCCTGCTGCCGTGTGCATCACCAGCACCGACGAGAGCGCGCGCCGCCGGCCCATGCAGCCGATCGAGGCCCTGTGCTCCCGGGGGTCAGGTGCGAGAGCACCCGCGAACGGGCTGGCGCCTCTGGCGGTCCGGGACCGAACACCGGCACCATTACCAGCATACGCGGGGACGTCAGCTCGCAGTTCATCTCCTCCCTGCTCATCTCCTCGGCGGTGAAGGAGGGGGATACGACACATCGCACTCACCACGCCCCCGAGGTCCAGACCTTACGTGGACATCACCAGGAGACGAGCGCCGCTTCGGTGCGGAGTTCCAGGAGACCGCCGATGAGCCTGCGTCCCGGGAGGGCAGCGCTTGGCCGCCCGCAGGACTACACCATCCCCGGGACTTCTCCTCCGCGGCCTTCTCCGCGGCTGGCCGCGGGGAGAGGCGCTCACTGGGGAGGGTGACCGTCGGCACCCGACCCCGGACGCCCAGGGCGACCGGGCCTTCCTGGATATCCTCAAGGCCATGGGGCTACAGGGTCGAGTGGAGGGGAACGGAGCTCACCTGCAAGGAGGCCGGGCTTATCGGAACGGACATCGACCTGGGCGACGCCCTGCGGACCTCTTCCATGGTGGTGCTGTGCGCTCGCGCCGACGGGCGGAGCCGTATACAACGCCGCCTACGTCCGACTCAAGGAGAGCGACCGCGGCCACCTCGGCCTTCCGAAGGACATGGGGCGGACATCGAGGAGACCCCGGACGGCCGCGTGGTCCGCGGAGGACGCCCTCTGAAGGGAACGACGGTGGACTCGCGCAACGACCACCGCATCCTGATGGCCGCGGCCGTGGCCGCCCTGGTGGCCGACGGAGACACGATCATAAGCGATGGGGAGTGCCATCGCATCTCATACCCCGACTTCGTGCAGGACATGAGGTCCCTGGGGGCCAGGATGGAGTTGATACCTTGAACACCATAGGAAGCGAGCTGCGCCTGACCCTGTTCGGGGCCAGCCACGGACCGTGCGTCGGAGCGGTCCTGGACGGGGTCCCGCCGGGGATGGCCGTGGACCTAGGACGAGTGCAGGGCGAGGTGGACCTGCGCAAGCCTTCCGCAGGCATAGGAACGCCCAGGAGGGAGGAGGACCGGGTGGAGGTGCTGTCCGGGATCGTGGACGGTAAGAGCACCGGCGGACCCATCACCATGGTGGTCATGAACCGGGACACCGATTCCCGGAAGTACGACCGCTTCAAGGACGTGCCCCGGCCCGGGCACGCCGACCTCACCGCCCGCTCCAAGTACTCGGAGTGCGCGGACCTGCGGGGCGGGGGGCAGTTCTCCGGCAGGATGACCGTGGCCCTGGTGGCCGCGGGCGCCGTGGCCAAGATGCTCCTGGAGGAGCGGGGGGTGCGCGTGGCCGGATACGTGCGGCAGGTAGGGGGCGTGAGGGACCAGGAGGACCGTGGGTTCGCCGAGGCCTTGCTCTCCCGCTCCAACGAGGTGCGCGCGGCCACCCCGAAGCTGGCGGAGGCCATGCGCCGGGAGATACTTTCCGCCGGGGAGGACGGCGACAGCGTGGGCGGGGTGGTGCAGTGCGTGGTTGACGGCCTGCCCATGGGGTTGGGGGAACCGTTCTTCGACACCGTGGAGGGGGAGATCGCCAAGATGGTGTTCGCCGTTCCCGGGGTCAAGGGCATCGAGTTCGGTTCGGGCTTCGCTGCCGCGGCCATGCGGGGCTCGCAGCACAACGACCCCTTCGTGCTGGTGGACGGGAAGGTGCGCACGGCCAAGAACGACGCCGGCGGGATACTCGGCGGAATAACCAACGGCATGCCCCTGGTGTTCCGGGCGGCCATCAAGCCCACCGCCTCCATCGCCAGGGCCCAGCGCTCCCTGGACGTGAGGAGCGGTAGGCAGACCGAACTTAAGATAGAGGGACGACATGACCCCTGCATCGCGCCGAGGGCCGTGCCGGTCATAGAGGCCGCGGCCGCCCTGGCGCTGGCGGACCTGAGCATGAGAGGTGGTACCGTTGACTGATAGCGTGGAAGGCATACGCTGGAAGATCGAGGAGATCGACAACGAGATAATGGACCTGATCAAGAAGCGCATGAGCATCGCCCTGAACATGGGCCACCAGAAGGTGGAGAAGGCCATGCCCGTGCGCGACCTCCGGGTGGAGGAGCAGGTGCGTGACCGGTACCTGGCAAGGGCCAGGGACGCCGGCATCAGCGACGCCGCGGCCATCGAGCTCTCCTCGCTTCTGGTCAGGGAGTCGGTGGAGGCGCAGGCCCGGCTGCCCAGGCCCATGAAGCCCAGGAAGGTGCTGGTGGTAGGCGGCGGAGGGGCCATGGGGCAGTGGCTGTGCCGCTTCTTCGCCTCCCGGGGCCATGAGGTCAAGGTGCACGACCAGCTGCCGGGGAGGGACTTCCCCAACGTGGAGCTGGAGAAGGGGGTGCGGGAGGCCGACGTCATCGCCGTCTCCTCGCACATATCCTCCACCGCTGACACCCTGCGCTCCATATTCGCCCTGAGGCCCAAGGGGCTGGTGTTCGACATCGCCTCCGTGAAATCCCCGATCGTGGAGGTGCTCAAGGAGGGCGCGGACCAGGGGCTGCTGGTCTGCTCCATCCACCCCATGTTCGGCCCCAGCGCCTCCTTCATCTTCGCCCGGAACCTGATCGTGTGCAACTGCGGGTCGGACACCGCGGTGGCCCGCTTCATGCCCCTGCTGAACGGCACCGGTGCCAACGTCATCGAGATGCCGGTGGAGGAGCACGACCAGATAATCGCCGTGGTCCTGGGCATGAGCCACGCCCTCAACCTGGCGTTCTTTGAGGCCCTGCGCCAAAGCGGCTTCAGCTACCAGGAGCTCAGCAGGGTGGCCAGCACCACCTTCGACCGGCAGATGAGCACCAGCAGCAGCGTCTCCCGGGAGAGCCCAAACCTTTACTACGAGATCCAGCATCTGAACCCGTACAACCGGGACATGCTGGAGAAGCTGATCGATGCCCTGAGAGAGGTGCAGGAGGCCGGTTCCGAGGAGGACCGCGCCCATCTCATCAGGATCATGCATGAAGGAAGGAAGTATTTCGAGGTGAAGCAATGAAGAAGACACAGGTGGCGGTCCTAGGCGCCACGGGAATGATCGGACAGAGGTTCGTGCAGCTGCTGGAGGACCATCCCTATTTCGAGATAGGCGGCCTCTACGCCTCCGAGAGATCGGAGGGGAAGACCCTGGCGGAGGTGCTCAGGCTGAAGGGCGTGCGCTTCCACGAGGACACCCTGAGCATGAGGATAGAGGCCCTGGAGCCCAAGGCCATCGGCAAGCGCTGCCGGGCGGCCTTCTCCGGGCTGCCCTCGGACGTGGCCGGGGATTACGAGACCTCCCTGGCCGGAGAGGGCGTGGCCGTGTTCTCCAACGCCGCATCGCACCGCATGGATGAGGACGTTCCGCTGCTCATCCCGGAGGTCAACCCGGACCACCTGGAGATGGTCAGGGGGCAGTCGACCTTCGCCAACGGTGGTTTCATCGTCACCAACGCCAACTGCTCCACCACCGGGCTGGCCTTGCCGCTGCAGGCCATCTACCAGGGATTCGGCCTGAGGGCCTGCTACGTCTCCACCTACCAGGCCGTCTCCGGGGCGGGATACCCGGGAGTGCCCTCGCTGGACATCATGGGGAACGTGGTCCCCTTCATCAAGAACGAGGAGGAGAAGATGGAGGAGGAGATCTACAAGATGCTGGGGACCCTAAAGGGCGGAAGGGTGCAGTGCCCGGAGTTCGACATGATCGCCAGCTGCGCCCGCGTCCCGGTGATCGACGGGCACCTGGAGTCCGTGGTCCTCAGGCTGGGGAGGACGGCCAAGGCCTTGGACGTGGCCAGGGCCCTGGAGTCCTTCGTCTCCGAGCCGCAGAGCCTGGAACTGCCTACCGCCCCCGTCAGGCCCATCATCGTCATGAAGGAGGACAACCGCCCGCAGCCCGCGGCCGACTCCCTGGCCGGAGAGCCGGAGAGGGCCCGGGGCATGGCCGTTTCGGTGGGCCGAGTAAGGGAGAGCAAAGGATATATCAAGCTCTGGTTGCTTTCCCATAACACCCTGAGGGGCGGGGCTGGCGGTTCCGTTCTGAACGCGGAGCTGGCCAAGGCCAAGAAGTTCCTCTGAGGGGGTGCCGGATGAAGCGGACGGTAGCGGAGATCAATCAGAAGATCAGGGACGGGGACGTGGTGGTCATGACCGCCGAGGAGATCGTGCCCTACGTCCAGAGCGAGGGCGTGGAGAAGGCGGCCCGGGAGGTGGACGTCGTGACGACGGGGACCTTCGGGGCCATGTGCTCCTCCGGCGCCTTCCTGAACTTCGGCCACTCCGAGCCTCCGATCCGCATGCAGAGGGTGAGCCTGAACGATGTGCCGGCGTACACGGGCATAGCCGCGGTGGACGCCTACATCGGCGCCACGGAGCTCAAGACCGACGACCACGCAGAGTACGGCGGGGCCCACGTGATCGAGGAGCTCATCTCCGGGAGGGCCGTGCGTTTGAAGGCCCTCTCCGGGGGGAGCGACTGCTACCCCCGCCGGGACATTGACACCTTCATCTCCCTGAACACCATCAACCAGGCCTACCTTTTCAATCCCCGCAACGCCTATCAGAACTACGCCGCGGGGACCAACTCCTCGGAGAGGACCCTGTACACCTACATGGGCAAGCTGCTCCCGGGGTACGGCAACGTCAGCTACTCCAGCGCCGGACAGCTGTCCCCGCTGATGAACGATCCGACCCTGCGCACCGTGGGCATCGGCACGCGCATATTCCTGGGCGGAGGCACGGGGTACGTGGCCTGGGAGGGCACCCAGTTCAAGACCAACGTGGAGACCAGGTTCGGGGTGCCCATGGGAGGCGCCCGCAACCTGGCCACCATAGGGGACCTGAGGGGGATGTCCCCGGAGTTCCTGAGGGCATTGACGCTGCCGGGGTACGGCGTGTCGTTGGCCCTGGGCGTTGGCATCCCGATCCCCATCCTGGACGAGGAGGTCATGAAGGGCTGCGCGGTGAGCGACGAGCAGCTGTTCGCCCCGGTGATCGACTACTCGGTCCAATCGCGCAACCGCCATCCGATCAGGCAGGTCTCCTACGCGGAGCTCCGTTCCGGCAAGATCGAGCTGTTCGGCAAGGAGGTGCGCACCTCCTCCATGTCCAGTTATCTGAAGGCCAGGCAGATCGCGGAGACCCTGGCCGAGCGCGTGGAGAACGGGGAGTTCCTACTCACCGAGCCGGTGGCCCCCCTGCCCCAGGACCGCAGCTCCGGAACCCTGGAGGTCCGGTCCCGCGAGGAGGCGGTCTGATGGCCAAGAAGAAGTACATGCTGGGCTTCAGCCCGGACATCGTCAACGAGGCCATAGTCTACCGCCTGGTGAAGGATTACGACCTGAAGATCAACATCCTGCGCGCCGAGGTGCGCGAGCTGGGCGGACGACTGCTCATGGAGGTGGACGGCAAGGCCGCCAACATCCGGGAGGCCGTCAAGTACCTGGAGCAGGCCAAGGTGGATGTAAAGGAGCTGGTCACCTACGTGGAGAAGAACGAGGAGCGCTGCACCCACTGCGGGATGTGCCTATCTATATGCCCAGTGGAGGCCCTGACCATGGAGAGGCCGGCCTGGAAGGTGCGCTACGACGCGGAGAGGTGCATCGCCTGCGGGATGTGCATAGATGCCTGCCCGCCGGGAGCCATGAAGTTCCGGATATGAGAAGACATTTTGAGTACCGCGAGACCGCCGTCACCATCGAGGCGGACGAGGAGTACCTCCATCTGGCAGAGGCAGCGGTGCTGGAGGCCCGCCAGGAGGTGGAGGCCTTCATAGCTAGGGACCCCTACTTCAGGACCACCTTCGACCCCTATCCCCTGGAGGAGGGGATGGGGCAGGTGGTCCGCCACATGTGCCAGGCCGCGGAGCGCGCGGAGGTGGGGCCCATGGCCGCGGTGGCCGGGGCCATCAGCCAGAGGGCGGTGGAGGCGGTGCTGGAGGCCGGTGGAAAGCACTGCCTGGTGGACAACGGGGGGGACATCGCCATGCGCACCAGCCGCACGGTGACCGTGGGGCTGTACGCCGGAGAGCACACCCCCAACTACCTGGCCATGGAGGTCCCGGCCACCAAGGGCCTCCTGGGCATATGCACCTCCTCGGGGACGGTGGGCCCGTCCATATCCCTGGGCCGGGCGGACCTGGCCACGGTGATCTCGGACGACGTGGCGCTCGCGGACGCCTGCGCCACCAAGCTGGGGAACCTGATCACCGAGGACGACGTCACCCTGATGGACAAGGCCATGCGGGAGGTCCTGGGAATAAAGGGCGTGAAGGGGGCCCTGGCCATGGTGGGCGGGAAGCTGGCCCTGGGCGGGGAGGTCGGGAAGCTGGTGCGCTGCGACGTGCCCAAGGACCTGATCACCAGGGTGCGCTTCTAGCGCCGAGGCTTTTCCACACCAGCACGCTCACCGTGCGGTCCTCCACCAGGGTCAGCAGGCCGCCCCGGGACCTCTGCCCCACCTTCCTCTCTATGGCCTGCATGACCCTCCCGTCCACCGGGTGGAACAGCGAGAAGTAGCGCGCCAGGTGCCGCACCATGTCCTGGCGGCGGATGACCGTCTCCTCCCGCACCCCGAAGCTGCGCAGCTGCGGCTCCCCGCCCATCTCCTCCAGCAGGCGGCGCGGGAACTCCGGGTCGAAGCCGTCCATGGTCAGCCCGGGATGGCCCAGCTCCTCCCAGATGTCGAAGGCCAGGCGGTCCCCGGACGAGCCTCCGAGGGAGATTATGCAGCATCGGTCCTTGCTCAGGGAGTCCATCTTTAGCACCGAGGACAGGTCGTCCACCGCCGGGCAGAAGGAGGAGAACACCAGGTCGAAGTCCCGTCCGGCGGAGTACTCCTCCCAGCCGGAGCACAGCAGCTCCACGTTCCCCAGCCGGGAGCAGCGCTCCCGGGCCACCGATAGCATGCCGGGGGAGAAGTCCAGTCCCAGCACCCCCGAGCAGGAGGAGGCCAGCCGGGCGGTGAGGGCGCCGGTCCCGCACCCCACGTCCAAGGCCCTTCCGCCGGGCGGGACCGCGGACATGCGCTCCAGCAGCTCCCATATCCTCTCGTCGATGAGGGACATGGAATCGGTGTCATAGTCCCTGGACACCTCATCCCAGTGCTGGACCAGCCGGGACCTCTGAACCTTGAAGGCCCGGTAGGGGGAGCGGGAGATCACCCCGTCCCACAGCTCCTTCCACCCGTCCTCGGACATCATGCGGCGCATGCGAGCCGGGTATATTTGAAAAATTGGTCCCCGCCCCGGGAATTGACACTCTGCCATGGACGGGCGCGTGCGCATGACCAGTGTGTCAGTAAATATAAGTAGCAATTGCCCATTGATGGCAGATGCCAAGGGTTATCACATGACACTCAGGCTGGCCATACCCAACAAAGGAAGGCTGAGCGAGAGGTCCATCGAGATCCTCAAGCAGGCTGGACTGGAGATAGAGAACGGCGATGAGCGCAGGCTCTACGCCAACGTCAAACGCCAGGACCTGGCGGTCATGTTCCTCCGGGCCCAGGACATCGTCCGGTTCGTGCACAAGGGAGCGGTGGACGTGGGCATCACCGGCCTGGACCTGGTGCTGGAGTCCGGACTGGACGTGGTGGTGCCCTACGAGCTCAACTTCGGG
>JAXGRO010000003.1:0-141144 GCA_040765825.1 Methanomassiliicoccales archaeon | reverse complement strand
TAGATGATGGCCTTGGGATTGTGCACGATGCTGAACCCCGCGTTAGTGGCCCGGATGTTGAAATCGATATCCTCGGCGGTGACGAACCAGGGGTCCACCCCGCCGATGGTCTCGAGGACCCTGCGTCTGAAGGCCAGGTTGCACCCCGGCCAGGTGCAGTCGAAGCCCTTGTTGAACAGCTCCACGCGGTCCAGCCTTTCCCAGGCGTTCAACCCTATGTTGATGGACCTGCCGGCCACCATGTCCACTCCTCTTTCCAGTATGCAGCGGCGTATCTCCTTTATCCAGTTGGGGTTGGCGATGCAATCGCCGTCGGTGAGCGCGATGATGTCCGCGGTGGCCTTCCCCAACCCGAAGTTCAGGCTGTCCCCTCTGCTCCCCCCGGCCACATAAAGATGCACGAAAGGGTAGCGGGCCTCGTACTCCCGCACGATATCCTGGGTGCGGTCAGTGCTGCTCCCGTCGACCAGGATGATCTCTATCGGACCCTCCTGGACCACCAGGGAGTCCAGGGCGTCGGCTATGTTATCCTCCTCGTTCCTGATCTTGAGGACGATGGAGACGAGCATCCTTCAGTCATCCGCGTCAGATGTATAAAGGTTGTCCAGCATGGTCGTCACAGCTCGAGGCCGGAAAAGAGGACAGCCATCACTTTGAGGCGGTGCATGGGCCATGTGAAGGGGGTCGCGGACCAAGTGTCAGACAGAACGTCGCACACTACCATGAACAGGGGCTATAGACACTGGCCCATAGGGACCGTTGCGGAACCCCGTGGAGGAAAGGGCGCATCCGACCGGGGCACAACCTCAAGTTTTCTCTCTCTGGACAGTGATTTTACGGGAACAAATTATATATACGCAGCATAATATACATAATATGTCCGACAGCTGTCGGACTCGGGATGGGATGCACTCGAGCGAAGGCGAGTGGGATAGAGCACCTTCGCGCTCCTCAGGTAGTGTGGCATGTACCTTAAGCAGATCGAGGTAGAGAACTTCAAGTCATTCGGCAAGAAGCTGACCATACCTATGCTCAGCGGGTTCACGGCCGTCACCGGGCCGAACGGATCGGGCAAGTCCAACATCTCGGACGCCATCCTGTTCGTTCTGGGCCCCAAGAGCTCCAAGGCCATAAGGGCCGGCAAGCTCACCGACCTCATCTTCAACGGCGGGAACGCCAAGTCCCCTGCCAGCTTCACCAGGGTCTCCCTGGTCTTCGACAACGCCGACCGCACCATCCCTCTGGACGAGGACATCGTGAAGCTGACCAGGCATGTGAAGCTCTCCGAATCCGGCGAGGGCTACAACTCCTACTTCTACGTCAACGAGCGCAAGTCCACCCTCAGCGAGTTCGATTATCTGCTGGCGAGCGCGCGCATCAGTGCGGACGGCTACAATCTGGTCCAGCAGGGGGATGTCACCCGCATCGTGGAGATGTCCACCCTGGACCGCCGGCGGGTGCTGGACGAGATCTCCGGCATCGCCAAGTTCGACGAGGAGATACTCAAGGCCGAGGTGGAGAAGCGCTCCACCCAGGACAACATCGACCGCATAGCCATAATCCTGGGCGAGCTGGACAAGCAGATCCGTCAGCTGGAACAGGAGAGGGGGGCGGCCCTGAAGTATCTGGAGATGAGGGACCGGCTGGCCCTGGCCAGGGCCAGGCTGTCCCACAAGCGAAAGGAGGCCACCGAGGCGGAGATCCGCGGCATAGGGGAGCAGATCGAGTCCTACTCCAAGGACATCGAGGCCCTCAAGGTCCGCCGCGGGGAGCTGGAGGCCCAGATACGTTCGATCGAGGAGCTGTACCAGAAGAAGGACCAGGAGCTGCAGGCCAAGGGCGGGGCGGAGTTCCAGGAGCTCAAGGAGAGGATGGACGCCCTGAAGGTGGAGGTGGCCAGGGCCGCGGACCTGAAGGAGCGCTCCGCGGACCAGGCGGTCGAGGTCAAGGAGGAGCTCAAGGCCCTGATCGAGGAAAGGGAAGGCCTGCTGCAGGACAAGGCCGCTCAGGAGGCAGCCCTGGTCGAGGCCGGCAGGAGGCTCAAGGCCCTGGAGTCCGACCTGCAGAGGCTGAAGGCGGACGAGGCCAAGCTGAAGGGGGAGCTGAGCTCCTACGACAGCGAGCTGTCCTCCCTGGAAAAGGAGATCAAGGCCCAGGACCAGACCATCCGGGAGAGGTCCGAGTCGCTGCACTCCAAGGGGCTGGAGAAGGAAAGGCTGGAACGTCTGGCCCAGGACCTGTTCGCCGAATTGGAATCCCTCAGGGCGGAGAAGGAGGCCGCCGGGTTCGAGGTCAAGGACCTGGAGTGGCGGGTGAAGGAGCTCAGCAAGGAGGGCAAGGACTCCAGCGGCTCCCTCAAGGCCCTCCAGGAGCAGTTCTACGCCAAGAAGAACCGGGAATCCCAGCTCACAAAGATGGCCAACGAGCTGGAGCAGGCCGTCAGGAACCTGACCAGGGAGTACAACCACCTGAGGGCCGAGGAGGAGGCCGCGGTCAACGTGGCCCGGGGGTACAACCGCGCGGTGAAGGCGGTGCTGGAGGCCCGTGACCGCGGGGAGATGAAAGGCGTCCACGGCACCATCGCTGAGCTGGCTGACGTGGATCCCAAGTACGAGGTCGCGCTCAACACCGCCGCCGGTGGACGCATGCAGTCCATAGTGGTGGAGGATGACGAGGTGGCCTCCACGGCCATCAACTTCCTTAAGAGGAACGACCTGGGCCGGGCGACCTTCCTTCCGCTGAACAAGATGCTGGACGGCAAGCCGCGGGGCAAGGCCCTGCTGGCCGAGCGGGAGGCCGCCGGATTCGCCATAGACCTGATCAAATTCGATCCGGAGTATCGCGCGGCCTTCTGGTACGTGTTCGGGGACACCGTGGTGGTGGATACCCTCCAGGAGGCCCGTCGGCTGATGGGCGGGGTGCGCCTGGTCACCGTGGGCGGTGAGCTCATCGAGGCCTCCGGGGCCATGGTCGGCGGGACGGTCGAGGGAAGCAAGCTGAAGTTCGGTTCGGCCAAGGGCAAGGCCGACGAGGTCGGCGAGGAGCTGCGCAAGGCCACCGAGCAGGCGGACAAGGTCTCCACGGAGCTCATGGCCATACGCCAAGAGGTCGCCGAGCTGGATTCCAAGATAAGGGAGATAGGCGGCGCGGACCGCGGAAAGGGCATCGAACTGGAAGGGCTGCAGAAGCAGCTTGCGGATCAGAAAGCCCGTTACAAGCGGGTGACCGAGACCGCCGAGGCCAAGCAGGCCGAGCGCGAGAGGGCGGTGGCCCAGGCCGCCGAGGTCGGGCTGCAGATCACCAGGATGTCCGCCGATCTGGATAAGCTCAAGGAGGAGCGCGAGGCCCGGTCCAAGAGGCTGCTGGAGATAGCTCCGGCCGAACTGTCACAGAAGCTGAGGGACGCCCAGTCATCACTGGTGTCCGTGTCGCAGACCCTCTCGGAGGCCCGCGGCGTCCACGAATCCATGCGCCTGGGCGCGGAGAACCGGGAGAGGCGCCTGAAGGAGATGGCGGACCAGGAGCTACAGCTCAGGGAGAGGCTGGGCCATCTGGACGCCCAGGGCAGGACCGCCGCGGAGAAGGAGAGCAAGCTGCGGGTGGAGCTGGCGGCCCTCAAGAAGATCGAGGACTCCATGGGTCGGGAGATCACCGCCCTGCGGGACGAGAAGGAGAAGCTCCTGGGGCAGAAGGGGCAGGCCCAGGCCGACCGGGAGAAGGTCCTGACCAAGCTGGAGACCTCCAACGATTTCATGATCGGTCTGGGCACCAAGCGTACCCTGGCCGAGGAGAGGCTGCAGGAGGTCATGCAGGAGATATCCAAGCACAATGTGGCCGTGAACTTCCCGCTGCCCCCTCTGGATGACATACGCTCGGAGATCACCCTCTGCGAGAACGCGCTCAGCGGGATGGGGGCGGTGAACCTCAGGGCCATAGAGGATTACGACGAGAAGAAGGCCCGCCACGTGGAGCTGCGGGCCGAGACCAAGCGGCTGGAGGACCAGAGGGACCAGCTGGTGGCCCTCACCGACCAGCTGAACGAAAGGAAGAAGGTCAACCTGCTGAAGGTGTTCGATTCGGTGAACTCCAACTTCCGCCGCGTGTACGCGGAACTTTCCGGCGGCGGGGAGGCCGAGCTGCTCCTTGAGAACCCCCAGGACCCCTTCCAGGGCGGGCTGGTGATCAAGGCCCGTCCGCGCAACGGCAAGGTGCTCAGGCTGGAGGCGCTGAGCGGAGGGGAGAAGTCGCTGACCGCCCTGGCCTTCATCTTCGCCCTTCAGGAATGGCAGCCCTCGCCCTTCTACCTGCTGGACGAGGTGGACATGTTCCTGGACGCAGTGAACGCGGAGATGGTGGCCAACCGGGTGAAGAAGAGCAGCTCCACCGCCCAGTTCGTGCAGATCTCCCTGAGGAAGGTCACCCTCAACAAGGCCGATCACATAATCGGCGTCACCAAGCCCGCGGGGGGCATATCCAACGTCATATTCAAGCCGAACATCGGCGACTTCAGCGAGCTGGAGAAGGAGATCGGACTACCCGAGGAAAAGGTCAGGAGGGATGGGGCATGATAGAGGCAGCAAGCTTGGACAACGTACTGGGACACCTGATGTTCCACAAGGCATTGATCGACGAGGGCCGGGGAGCGGAGAAGATCGACCGCTACCTGGACCTGCTGCGCACCGCAGAGGGGGAGAAGCAGATCGCCGGACGCGAGCCGCTGGACCGCTCCCTGCAGCTGGTCTTCGAGCTGGTGCTCAGCAACGACCTGGACCCCTGGGACGTGGACCTCATGAAGTTCGCCAAGCTGTACGGCCAGAGGATGCACCAGGAGGAGGTGGACTTCATCGTGGCTGGAAAGCTCATGCACATGGCCTGGAGCATTCTGCACATGCAGTCCCGGGAGGTGCTCTCCCTCAACGAGAGGAGGGAGGAGATGTACTTCGGGGACTGGGACATGGAATCCCTGGACGCGTTCGCGGAGCAGCCCGGCCCCTGCCTGGACCTCGTCATCCCCGAGGGGGTCGAGCTCACCGAGGTGGTGCGGCACCGCTGCACCCGCCCGGTCTCCCTCGTCGACCTCCTGGACGCATTCGACACCGCCCAGCAGGAGGTGGAGATAGCCATCAACCGCCAGAGGGTGCGCGAGCAGCTTATGAAGGCCCAGGTCCGCTTCGACGGCAAGAGCCACAGCGACGACCAGGAGAAGGACGTCGCCGAGACCTGGGAGCGCATAGAGCGCTGCGGGTCCGGACCCATCGCCCTGGAGGACCTGTTCGAGGGGGACAAGGAGGACCGCATCAAGGTGTTCGTGTCCCTGCTGTTCCTGGCCCGCAGCGGCAAGATCGCGCTATGGCAGGACCAGATGCCCTACGGGCAGGTATACCTGGAGATGAAGCTTCCCTGGGACATGGGCAAGCTGGTGGACAGGCCGGAGGCGGAGGCCGCCCCGGTGACGGCCCAGCTGGTGATGTGAAGTGCAGAGGGCGGTGGAGGCCGTTCTGTTCGCCGCCTCGCAGCCCCTGCGGGCCGCGGACATAGCCGACATGTGCGGGGTCAGCCCCGACACCGTGCGCAAGGAGATCAGGCGCCTGGAGCAGGAGTACCAGGAGCGCGGGACGGCCTTCGAGGTGGCCAAGATAGGCCAGCGCTACTCCCTGCAGCTGAGGCCGGAGTACAATCACTACGCCATGCCCTTCGCGGAGATGGAGATGTCCCCGGACGTGCTCAAGACCGCCTCGATAATCGCCTACAACCAGCCGATACTGCAGAGCGACCTGGCCAAGATGCTTGGCTCAGGGGTCTACGAGAAGGTCAAGGCCCTCAGGAGGATGGGGCTGGTGACCGGGAAGCGCGCCGGGCAGTCCCTGCTGCTCAGCACCACCCGGGAGTTCTCGGAGAAGTTCGGGTTGGGAACGAAGAAGGAAGAGATCAAGGAGTGGATGGAATCAAAGCAGCAGAGGATGTGATGGAACGGGAGATGAAGGGATGGGCCATCTCCCGCATACCCCCCACGGCCCCGATGGCCTACTGGGGGCGCGTCAAACGCCCGGTATCGCTGATGAACCTTTCCAGCGTGTCCATGCACGAGGACCTGGTGCGGTGCTCGCTCGCGGACGCCGGCGGTGAATGGTTGCTCTCATACAAGCTCTGAGGGCGTCCAGTCCATGCGAAAAGGTTTAAATGTGACCGTACGATGCCTACGAGAGTGATAAAATGGTAATGCCTCTAGCCCTCATGGAGAAGACCCTGAACAAGAAGGTCTCCCTCCTGCTCAAGGACAACCGGGTCCTGGAAGGAAAGCTCACCGGCTACGACGAGTACATGAACATGGTGCTGGAGGAGACCGAGGAGCGCACCGCGGACCAGACCCGCCGTCTGGGCACGGTCATCCTGCGCGGGAACAATGTCGTGAGCATAGCCCCGCTCTGATCCTTCATGAAAGCGTTGATCCTGGCCGGGGGCATGGGCACCAGGCTCAGGCCGTTGACCAACTTCACCCCTAAACCCCTGATACCACTTCTCCAAAAACCAATGGTCATGCATATCATCGATCCCCTCCCCCCGGAGGTGGACACCGTGGTCCTGGCCGTCAGCTATATGAGGGAGGCCCTGGAGTCCTACTTCCGCGAGAACGACTGCGGCCGGAAGGTGCTGCTGGTGAACGAGGAGGAACCCCTGGGCACCGGCGGGGCCATCAGGAACGTCCGCCGGTACCTGGACGACACGTTCCTTTGCTTCAACGGGGACATCGTAAGCTCACTGGACCTGGGCGCGTTCATCCGCTTCCATCGCCGGAACCGGGGCATAGGGACACTGGCCCTGTGGCAGGTCCCCGATCCCTCGGCCTTCGGCGTGGTGAGGATGGACGGGGAGAGGATCATCGACTTCCAGGAGAAGCCATCACCCGGCACGGCCGTCTCCGACCTCATCAACGCCGGGGTGTACGTCTTCGAACCTGAGCTTCTGGATCACATTCCCGGGGGTGTGGTGTCATTGGAGAGGGCGGTGTTCCCGAAAATACTGGACCGGGGGCTGTTCGGCCACCGGTTCCAGGGATACTGGGTGGACTGCGGGACCCCCCAGAGCTACCTGCGCGCGCAGTCGGAGCTTCTGGAGAACGGACTGGAGTTGCTATCCCCCTCCTCCATGAAGGGCTGCCAGATCATCGGCGCCAACCGCATCGACGGCGCCTCTCTCTCCAACTGCCGGGTCGGACCGCACGTTTGCGCCATGAGGGGGTCGGCCATCATGGATGGTTCAACAGTGGAGAGGTCCGTGCTCATGGAGGGGGCCAAGGTGGGCCGGGGCTGCACGGTCCGCAACTGCCTCCTGGGCCCGGGGGCGGAGGTGGCGGACGGGCGTTCGCTCCAAGGTGAGGTGCTGGTGGGGCATCCTCACAACGCCTGATGTCCTTCACTAGGTATTTATTTCTAAAGACTTTTCTCCAAGCAGTTTCGGGGTGTGTGTCTGGCGGTCGGCAGATGGGATTCCTTGACAGCGGTCATTAGCCGGAAGAGGTTCCGCGCTGGCTGGACCGCGTTCATCGTGATCTTCTTCCTTTTCTTCGTCATCCTGCCCACTGTCTACATCCTGAGCTACGCCTTCACCAGTTGGGGCTCGATCGAGGAGTTCGTCCTGGACGACCCGGACATGATGCGCATGATATTCGATGCCATCAGCGCCTCGTTCCAGATCGCGGGCATCGTGACGGTGATCGACATCCTGGCCGGGCTGCCGATGGCCTGGATGCTGGTGCGCAAGGAGTTCCGCGGAAAGCGCTTCCTGGACACGCTGATAGACATGCCCCTGGCGGTGCCCACGGCTGCCCTGGGTTTCTCAAGCGCCATATTCTTCGCCATAACCCCGGAGTCTCTGCAGGCCCCCTCCTTCGCGCTCAACGCCGTCGGCTCCCCATACCTGCTGATCATACTGCTGCACGTGGTCTTCTCCTACCCCTACATGGTGAGGTCCCTGTCAGCGATCCTCGTGCAGATAGACCAGACGTACGAGACCGCGGCCAGGACCCTGGGCTCCAGCGCCCTCTCCGCCGCCCGCACCATCACCCTGCCGCTGTTCCGGGCCGGGCTGGTCACCGGCATAATCCTCTGCTTCGCCCGCAGCCTGAGCGAGACCGGGGGCACCATGATCGCCCTGGCCACCATGGCCAACCCCGGGAACTTCGCCACCGGCCCCACGCTGATCGGGGATTGGAAGCACGACCTGGGCTCCAATCCGGACCTGGCTGCGCCCCTGGCCTTCGTCAGCATCCTGCTCATCATCCTTTCCCTGGTCCTGCTGGTGGTCCTCAAGCTGGTCATCATGAAGGTGCGCCTGCCCATGGGCCGGATCTGGCCCCGCCCGGAGAGGCTGTTCTCACGGGGCCTGTTCCCCAAGGCCAAGGACGGCCTCACCATCCTGTTCCTGGCCGTGTTCGTCCTCCTGCCCTCCTTCTTCATATTCACCTACGTGGCCTCGTCCACCCCCACCTCCTTCGACTACGGGCCGTTCATGGAAAGCCTGTTCTACTCCTTCGTCATCGCCGGCGTGGTCACGGTCATCGACATCGCCCTGGGGGTCCCCCTGGCCCTGTACATCGCCAAGAACCGCAGCGGCAAGCTACCGGAGGTCCTGGACGTGCTAGTGAACGTCCCTCTCATCGTCCCCACGGCCGCCTTGGGATATTCGCTGGGGGTCTTCTGGACCGGGCAGAACCTCATCCCCACGTACGACGCCCTGCTCATCATCCTGGCCCACGTGGCCTTCACATATCCCCTGGTGGTCCGCAACGTCGCCGGGGCGGTGGAGGAGGTGGACCCCACCTATGAGGAGACCGCCCGGACGCTGGGGGCCAGGCCGGTGCAGTCCTTCCGCAGGGTGCTCTATCCCATGATCAAGAGCTCCATACTCGCCGGGGCCATCATGGCCTTCACCCGCAGCCTGGGCGAGACCGGGGCCACCCAGGCGGTGGTGGCCAACGCCGTGACCGCCCCGGTGTACATCGTGGAGCTGATCAAGAGCGACGCCTTCTACACCGCCGGGCTGGCCTGCATAGTGCTCATCATAGTTTCCTACGTGGCCATGCTGGCCCTGCGCTACGTCACCAACAGCAGGAGGTCCCGCTGATGCCGAACGTCAGGCTGGAAGGCCTCCACAAGAGCTACGGGGACATCAAGGCCGCGGACGGCCTGGACCTGGAGGTCAGGGACGGGGAGTACCTCTGCGTCCTGGGGCCCACCGGGGCCGGCAAGACCACCCTCCTGCGCATGATCTCCGGCCTGCTGAGGCCGGACAAGGGCAGGATATTCTTCGACGACAAGGATTACACCCGCAGGGAGATCGAGGAGCGCAAGGCCGCATTGCTCTCCCAGAGCTACGCGCTGTTCCCGCAGCTCACCGTGGAGGAGAACATCATCTTCGGCCTGGACATTCGGGGGGCGGACGAGAAGCTCAAGGAGCAGGTGCTCATCAGCATGCTGGACCTGGTGCGCCTCTCCGGGCGCTCCAAGGCCTTCCCCGGGGAGCTCAGCGGGGGGATGCAGCAGCGCACCGCGCTTGCCCGTGCGCTGGCGTCCGGTGCGGACCTGCTGCTGCTGGACGAGCCGCTGAGGGCCCTGGATGCCCGTCTCAGGATATCCCTGCGCACAGAGCTGCGCTCCCTGGTGAAGTCCCTGAGGATGACCACCATCCACGTCACCCACGATCAGGACGAGGCTCTGGTCATGGCCGACCGGGTGGCCGTGATCCGGGAGGGCCGCATACTGCAGGTGGGCACCCCCAAGGAGGTCTGGGACCAGCCGGCCACCCCCTTCGTGGCCAACTTCGTGGGCCAGTCCAATTTCTTCACCGGCAAGGTCATACAGTCCAGTCCCTACACCCTGCTGCGCACCCCGGAGGGGGCGGTGCTCAAGGGCCGCCCCTCGGAACTGCCCGCGGGCGAGGAGGCGGTGCTGGGGGTCAAGATCGGCAACACCGAGATATCCAAGGAGAGGGCCGGCTACCTGCAGGCCGCGGTGGAACGCGTCATATTCGAGGGGCGCAACCTGCATGTGGACCTTATGATGGACAACGGCCAGCGCATCTCCGCCAAGATCCCCTCCTGGAGGAAGGGCAAGGTGGTGGTGGGCGACCGCACGAACGTCTACTGGGAGGAGTCCAAGGGGACGGTGTTCCCCATGCCCCCTGGCGGACTGGAGAACGAACTGAAGGTGGAATGATGCCCGAGGTCAAGCTGGTAGGCATAGGGAAGCGTTACGGCAGCGTGGTGGCCGTGAACAGCGTGGACCTCACCGTGCACGACAAGGAGTACGTGACCATCCTGGGTCCGTCAGGCTGCGGCAAGACCACACTCATACGCATGATCGCCGGAATAATCGAACCGAGCCAGGGAAAGGTGCTCATCGACGGCAGGGACATGACCGGGGTGCCCATCGAGGACCGGGACATCGGATACGTGTTCCAGAACATCGCCCTGTTCCCGCATCTCACCGTGGAGAACAACGTCTCCTACGGCCCGCGGGCCAAGGACAGGCCCCCGGAGGAACAGGTGAGCGTATCGCGCCGCTTCCTGGACATGGTCAAGCTCCTGGACAAGATGCAGATGTTCCCCGGGGAGCTGTGCGGAGGGGAGCAGCAGAAGGCCTCCCTGGCCCGGGCCCTGGCATCGGGGTCCAAGCTCCTGCTCCTGGACGAGCCGCTCTCCGCCCTGGACTCCCGGGTCCGGGTGGACCTGCGCTACGAGCTCCGGCGCCTGGCCAAGGAGCTGGGACTGACCACCATACACGTCACGCACGACCAGGAGGAGGCCCAGTCGGTCTCCGACCGCATCGTGCTCATGAGGGCCGGGGCGGTGGTGGAGACCGGCAGCCCCGAGGAGCTGTACACCAGGCCGAAGAACATCTTCACCGCCAACTTCATCGGGGAGACCAACCTACTGGAGGGCTGGGTGGAGGAGATCAGGGACGGGTTGTCCGTCATTGAGCTGAGGAACGGCGGCAAGGTGCAGGTCCATCAGACCGACCAGCCGCTGGGGGACGCGGTGGTGATATCCGTGCGCCCGGAGTTCGTCTTCCCCACGGACGAGGGAATGAAGGCCAGGGTGACCCACGTAACTTACATGGGCACTTACTGGCGGGTGACGGCCACCACCGAGGACGAGGAGGATGTGGGGTTCGACGTGGCCACCTTCGACAGCAATCTTTTAACTATCGGTAAGGAACTATATTTAGCGGTGAACCCCAAGGCCGCGGTTCTTTACCCCCGACCGGAAAATGGAGTGGAAGAGGCGATCAAGCTTGAGTGAGAGGACGTCGTTACTGGAATGGTTCTATTCGCGCCGGGAGTCGGTGGTCTCCAGGGACATGAGGGGGCACGCCCAGGATGTCGGGGACACCATAATCGAGTTCAACCGGGCCATGGTATCCCTGACCAAGGGGGAGAAGGAGATGGCCCTGGACGCCCTCAAGCGCTCCTTCCTGGCCGAGAAGGCCGCGGACGCCCGCGAACAGTCCCTCAGCGAGGAGCTCTCCCGCGGCGACCTGGAGGAGAAGAACCGGGAGGACCTGCTGCACCTGGTGCGCAGGATGGACTACGCCGCCGACTGGTGCAAGGAGGCGGGGATGAACCTGCAGCTGGTGCTGGAGATCGGGATCCCGGTCCCCGAGCAGGTCTGGGTCAAGTTCAGCACCATGACCAAGGAGCTGGAGCGCATGGCCAGGGGGCTGAAGGTATGCGTGGACAACCTGGGGGTGAACAACGACCTGGTGCTCAAGACCCGCCGGGGCATCGAGGAGTCCGAGCACGTCATGGACGAGCTGTACTTCATGATGAAGAAGGAGTTCTTCCTCTCCAACCTGGACGCCCGGGCCATCTACCTCATGCGCGACCTGCTGCACGGCATAGAGAACTCCGCCGACAACTTCAAGGACTCCGCGGACATCATCCACATCCTCATAGTGGCCCAGCGTGACCGGCCCAGGTGATATCATGGCTCGTTTGTTCGGCACCAACGGGGTGCGTGGAGTTGTCAACAGGGATATGACCGTAGAGCTGGCGCTGGACGTCGGCAGGGCCATAGGGACCTTCATGATGGGCCGGGTGGCCATAGCCACCGATTCCCGCACCTCCGGGGACCTCATGCGGTCCGCCGTGTCCGCAGGAATGGTCTCCGCGGGCAGCAGCGTGGTGGACCTGGGAATGCTTCCCACTCCCGCCCTCCAGTACTACGTGAAGAACTCCGGGGTCAAGGGAGGGGTGATGATCACCGCCTCGCACAACCCCCCGCAGTTCAACGGCATCAAGTGCGTGGACCACGACGGCACGGAGATGCCCCGGGTCAAGGAGGAGGTCATCGAGCGCATCTACGGCGAGAGGAGCTTCGGACTTCCGGAATGGAGGAACGTGGGCACCATATCCCACCTGGAGGGCGTGGGGGCCTCCTATGTCAACGCCATACGCCGCTCGGTGGACCGCCTCAAGATCGAGGAGGCCAAGATGAACGTGGTGCTGGACTGCGCCAACGGGGCCGGCTCCCTCACCTCCCCCTCCCTCCTGGACTCTCTGGGGGTGAGGGCCATCACCCTCAACGGGAACCCTCAGGGCACCTTCCCTGGTCATCCCAGCGAGCCCACCCCGGAGAACCTCAGGGACCTGTCAGCGGTGGTCAGGGCCACCGGCGCGGACCTGGGGATCGCCCACGACGGCGACGCCGACCGCACCATCTTCGTGGACGACCAGGGCAACTACGTCTACGGCGACCAGTCGCTCACGGTGGTGGCCTCGCACATGGTGCAGGAGAACGGCGGGGGCATCGTGGTCACCCCGGTGAGCACCTCCTCCTGCCTGGAGGAGGTGGTCAAGCGGCACAACGGCCAGGTGATATACACCAAGGTCGGCGCGCCCATAGTCGCCAGGCGCATGATGGAGGTCAAGGCGCTTTTCGGCGGGGAGGAGAACGGCGGCCTGATCTTCCCGGAGCACCAGCACTGCCGGGATGCGGCCATGACCATGGCCAAGATGCTGGAGATAATCGCCAGCAAGGGTCCGCTGTCCGAACTTCTGAAGGAGGTCCCCCGCTACTGCCTGGACAAGCGCAAGCTGGAATGTCCGGAGGAGAAGAAGGAGTGGGCCCTGGAGCAGGTGGAGGTGTACTTCGCCGACCAGCGCACCGACCTCACCGACGGGATCAAGATATTCTTCGACGGCGGATGGACCCTGGTCCGGCCCTCGGGGACCGAGCCCATCGTCCGCATCTATTCCGAGGGCCGGGACGAGGCCACCGCGAAGCGCTGCGGCGACGAGTGCGAGAGGGTGCTCCGCGAGCTGCTGGAAGAGGACTGATCACAGCAGCCTGATCAGGAACACGATCCCGAAGGCAAGGAACACCAGTCCGCTCCCGAGGCGGATGTACCGCCTGGGCACCCTCTCCCCTATGGCCTGGCCGAAGTAGGCCCCCAGGGCGGTCAGCCACATGAATCCCAGGGCCGCGCCGATGAAGACCATCAACGCCTCCCCGGACTCCGCGGCCAATGTTATGACCGATAGCTGGCTGCGATCGCCCAGCTCCATCAGGGCCACCAGGCCGAAGGCGGCCATCAGCCCTCCCCAGCGCTTTGGCTCCTTGATATCATCCTCCTCCTTCTCCGGGCGCAGCAGGGTCAGCACCCCGAAGGCGATGAACACCGCCCCGGCCGTGGCGCTGACGACCCAGGACGGGACGATCAGGAAGAGCACCTCGCCCACGGCCACCCCTATGGCGGTGAGGGTCAGCAGGGCCAGCATGGCCCCGGCGAAGACCTCCCACCTGGGATGCTTCGAGGCCAGGGTGAAGACCGCGATCATGGTCTTGTCCCCCAACTCGGTCAACGATATCAGGATGAAGGCCGAGAGCAGGGGGGTGAGGTCCATTTACCTCTCACCACGGCGGGTGTGCACGATGGCGATGACCTCCATTATCATCCTCGCCGCCAGGGCCGCGGTGGCCCCCGGGTCGTGGGAGGGCAGCACCTCGGAGACATCGAAGCCCACCATGCGGTCCCCCAGCATGTCGATGCAGCGCTTAACCTCGTAGCCGGTGAGCCCGAAGGGCTCCGGCCTGGAGGTGCCCGGGGCGTATCCGGGGTCTATGCCGTCCATGTCCAGGCTGAGGAGCACCCTCTCCCGCCGCATCATGTTCAGCACCTTCTTCCAGGAGTTCTCCACCCCGGCCTCCCGGATCTGGTACGCGTCCACGTAGTTCGGGAGGTCCCCGGAAAGCTCCTCCTTGGATATGGAGCGGACTCCAAAGGGCACCACGTTCTCGACCCCGACCACATCCGCCACGCGGCGCATGGTGCAGGCGTGGTCGAACTTGCTCCCGCAGTCGGAGCGGAAGTCCAGGTGGGCATCGATGGAGATGACCCCCACGTCCTGGAAGGCCCTGGCCAGGGGATAGGTGATGCTGCGCTCCCCCCCGATGAGGATGGGGAACTTACCGGCATCCACCACCTCGGAGGCCTTGCGCTCCACGGCCTCGAACATGTCCTCGCAGGACGACCCGCAGTCCAGGTCCCCGGCGTCATGCACCCGGGCGGTGGAGGTGTCGAAATCGTGCTCGAAAAGGAACGGATCGAAGATCTTGGAGGCCTTGCGTATGGCCGCCGGCGCCTTCCTGGTGCCGGAACGCAGTCGGGTGGTCCCGTCGTAAGGGACCCCCATTATGACGAAGTCCGCCTCCTCGAAGCTGGAATTGGCCAGGGAGAAGGTGTCACTGCGGGCCATGAGGCCTCGGCGGCTCTCACACCTTGGTGATCTTGCGGCGGTCCATGGCGATCATGTACATGATCTCCTCGCCCGCGTTGAGCTGGCCCTTGTACTCCTCGGGTATGGGGAGCTGGAATGTCTCGTAGGTGTCCAGGTCCATGAGCTGTACCTCATCTCCGGTGATGGAGAGCACCTGGGCCTTCCTCTTGTCGATCATGGGCACCTGCACCTTGTGCTTGACCGGGTGAACGATCTGGCGCTTGCGGTTATCGAAAATGCCTATGGCATCGATGTTGGATTTCGCTTCTCCGTGCTTCCCAGGCTTGGAGGTGGATATGCTTATGATCTTGCAGGGTTCCCCATCGATGAGCATGTAGCGCCCTTCCTTGAGCTCCCTGACTTCCTGTTGAGTCCACGACATAGGTACCTCTGGAGGGAAAAGACGGTACGTTTATATAGTTTACTTATCGCCACCGGTTCTGACCCTGCTTCCTTCCCTGGCCATGTCTTTGGTACTGCGGCCTTCCCTGGGGGCGCTGCTCCCGGCGCGGAGGGTCTGGGTACTTCTCCTTGATCTCCGCCACCCTCCTCTCCATCTGCTCCTTCAGCACATCGGCGATGAACTCCCCGCGGTAGGCGTCCACCTTGGCGGCGATGCTGATCTTCCCGCCCAGGCTCCTGGCCACCTTGCCCCGCTGCCAGTAAGGCGAGCGGTTCACCCAGGGGTGCTGGAATATCACCCCGTGCTTGGGCGGCCGCTTCCCGGAGCGCAGGTGCAGGAACAGGGCCTTCTCCGCCCCCAGCAGCTGCACGGTGGACGACGGCAGCTTGGCCAGGCGCTGCAGCCCCCCGGCCAGGGAGATGAGGCGCGCGGCCAGGTTGGGGTTGAGCAGCGCGGACAGGTTGGGCGCCACCCTATCCATCCCCTCCAGTATGTACGCGTCCAGGGCCTCCTTGCGCCTGTAGAGCTCGCTGAGAGTGCCCCCAAGCCCCCGGATCACCTCAAGGTCCCTCTCCACAAGGTCCGTGCCCACCGATTCCAGGGACACGCCCAAATGGTCCATGATGGCCTGACGGTCCCCCAGCTCCGCGACCAGCCGGGCGTACTCCGCGTCGACGGCGAAGTCCCCCAGCTCCGGGAAGTAGACCCCGTACCACTCGTGCAATCGTTCGCTGAGCAGGTTTATCTCCTCGATCAGGTCGTCGGTGGCCCGGATGGCCTGGGCGATGGAGCGGTCCTCGCTCAGCGGCTCGCGCACCCTTATCTTCCCCAGCTCCACCATGACCCGCTGCATGAGCTCCGCAGTGAGCCCATAGGCCTCCGGCCTAATGAACGAGGAATCGAAGACCATGGGCTTGCCCAGGGCCTTCAGTCGGGGGTCGGCCACCTTCATGCGCTTGACCGCCAGCTCCCTCTCCTCCGGAAGGATCTCCCCGCGCTGCACCGCGGCCAGCTTCCTGGCCACCAGCTTCGGCTCCTTCTCGAACAGCTTGAACCGGCGAACCTCCGTCCCTTCGCAGAGGAACACCCCGAACCACTTGGTGACTAGTATCATCAGATCACTCCCTCAGAATGCGTTTGACCTCGTCCTCGGGCAGCGGCCCGCCCCTTCCCAGCAGCATCAGGCGGTACTGCAGCTCGGCGTGGAACTCCAGGGTCTCCAGCCGGTGGAAGGCGTCCTTGAGGTCCATGCCCACGGCGATGGCCCCGTGGCTCTCCAGCAGGAACGCGTTGGCCCCGGGCAGTTCAGCCTCCAATCCCTGGGCCAGGTCCCCCGAGCCCGGGGTGGCGTAACGGATGGTGGGCACCCGTCTTCCCAGCACCATGAGCCCCTCCGGGGTCAGGGCCGGGTCCACGGACACCCCCGCGCAGGCCAGGGTCGTGCAGAACCTCGGATGGACGTGGACCACCCCTTTCACGTCCGGCCTCTGCCTGTAGACCGCAAGATGGAAGGGCGTCTCCATGGAGGGCCTTCCGCCGGTGGCGGTCCCGGTGGCGATGTCCACGGTCACCAGCTCGGTGGGGTCCAGCATGCCCTTGCAGGTGCCCGAGGGGGTAATGACCATGGTCTCTCCCACCCGGGCGCTGATGTTACCACCTGTGCCGTTGGTCAGCCCCTTCTCATAGAGCAGCCTGCCGTAGCGCACCACGTCCATTCCCGCCTGTTTCACAATCTCGCCCCCTTAATTCTCCTGAGGACCTGTTCAGGCCCGATCACTCCCTCTTCGGTAATGATTCCCGAGAGGTACTTGGCCGGGGTCACGTCGAACCCCGGGTTCAGGGCCTTGCAGCCCTGGGGAGCTATGCGCACCCCGTCCACCACGGTGACCTCCTCCTCCCCGCGGTATTCGATGGGGATGTCCTCCCCTCGCTTGATTCCCAGGTCGAATGTGGACAGGGGAGCGGCGGTGTAGAACGGAACGCCAAGCTCCTTGGCCAGCACCGCCTTCTCGAAGGTGCCGATCTTGTTGGCGAAATCGCCGTTGGCGGCGATGCGGTCCGCGCCGACGATGACCAGGTCCACTCCCTCGCGCAGGAAGTGGCCGGAGGCGCCATCGGGTATGATGGCGTGAGGGATCTCCTCATTCAACAGCTCGAAGGCGGTGAGCTTCATTCCCTGCAAACGGGGTCTGGTCTCGGAGACGTAGACGAAGATCTCCTTGCCGTTCCTCCAGGCCTCCCGGATGGGGGCCAGGGCGGTGCCCCAGTCCACGGTCGCCAGGGCTCCGGCGTTGCAGTGGGTCATTATCCTGTCCCCGTCCTTGATCAGCTTCTCTCCGTGAACCCCGATGAGCCGACATCTTTCGACTATAGTGTCCGCGTACTCCTCGGCCGCGCCCATCGGGTCGTCCCCCTGCCTGATGCGGTCGAGCATGTGGTCCACGGCGAAGAACAGGTCGTAGGCGGTGGGCCGGGTGGCCTTGAGCTCCTTTGCGGCCGCCTCGATGTCCTCCTGATTGTTGGCGGCCAGCATCATTCCGTAGGCTGCCGCGACCCCGATGGCCGGGGCCCCGCGCACGGTCATGTCCCTGATGGCCTCGGCCACCCGGCGATGGTCGCGGAAGCTGATCACCTCCACCCGATGGGGTAGTATCTTCTGGTCCAGCATGCGCACGGTCCCCTCGTCGCACCAGACCGCCCTCATCTCGCTGACCCTGCCGTCGATCCTGATCTTCATCGTCTCTCGTTCACGGGAGGGGGCGCAATCTAATTAAGTTATCCTGGCGGCGATATTTCGTAAGAATACGATAGATTTAATTACAGAGAGCTTTAATCAGTTACCCGGCGATCATTCTGCCCAGCAGGACCAGCGATTTCGACGTTTATTCAACGACCACCGGACTCCGACAGATATCCAACCCTGTCCGCCAGAAGATCTTGAGCGAACTGCAGCGCAGGGACCTCAGCCTGAGCGAGATAGCGGTCCTGACCGGGAAGGCCCAGAGCACCTTGTCCGTACATCTGGACAAGATGGTGAAGGAGGGGCTTATCGGTTACCGGGACGACCCCGATGACAACCGCCGCAAGATATTCTATGTGATATCCAAACCTGTGGGCAGTTCCGTGGTCCCCAGGGAGGAGCTGAAGAAGGCCGTTTCCAACACCATCGGCCGCTCCATCGGCTCCCCGAGCACCTTCCTGAAGGGCACCATACGTTCCATGGTCATCGGCATGGAGTCCATCGGCTTCAACATGGACCCCATACTGAAGGACATCGGCCGGCAGATGGGCGCGGAGATATCCACCCGCATGAAGGCCAACGACGTGGAGGGGCTCATACACGAGGTGAAGGATTTCTACGCCGCTCATGAGCTGGGCGAGGTGGTGGTCTTCTCGCTGCACCCGGTGACCCTGATAATCAGGGACGAGTACGACTGCTCCAAGGCCCCGGACGTGGGGAAGACCCTCTGCCTGCTGAACGAGGGCATACTGGAGTCGATATTCGAGGAGAGGCTGCACATGCCCCTGCGCGTGGTGGAGAAGGACACCTTCGGGGCGGGCTTCAACATGTGCAAGTACGTGATAGAGCCGTCGCTCTGATCAGCCCTCTATGAACCGGCGCATCTCCGCCTCCAGCCATTCCCACTTTACCAGGGCCGGTTTCTCCAGGACCTCGAGATGCACCTCCCTTTCCACGATCCGATATCGGCCCTCGAAGTAGAAGTCCATGCCCAGTATGCGCGGTCCGCCGTAGAATATGCCCTTGTCGTAATCCCCTTCGAAGCGCATGCGGTACTCCTCGGAGAAATTCTGCAGCTCCCTGATCTTGTCCTCCCTGCTCCCGTGGTAATGGAAGACGAAGGTCCTTCCCATGCTATATCCTAGGGAGCCCCATGGGATAATGCTTTGCCAGGCGTCCTATCGGCCCCTCGCTCTGATGACATCGTACTTCAGCCAAATCGATCCGCCATCCAGCTCCTCCACGTGCTTCAGCTTCAGCCGGCACGGCTTTGGAAGCCCGGAAACGATCGGGTTAATGAAATGCGCGCTATCGGCGTTCCCGACAACGCAGGGGCTGAGCATGACGCTGATCTCGTCGATCAGGCCCCCCTTCAGCATGACCGCGGATAGGGTTCCACCGCTGTCGATCCGCAGGGTCCGCAGGCCGAACCTGGCCTGCAGTTCCTTCAGGGCCTTCTTGAGGTCCACGCGGTCCTTGCCGGTGATTATGGTCTCGATTCCTTCCCGCTTCAGGTATTCCAGGTGCTCCTCGGGAGTGGTGCGGGAACACAGGGAGACAGGGATCTTCCAGAAGGGCTGCTTCTTTATGGCCCTCCAGTTCTTCACCCTCCCCCTGCTGTCGACTATGGCCATGACAGAACGGCTGCAGCTCGGGAAGTTGCTGGCCACCTCGTATGACCCTTCGGGAACCTCTTCAGGGATGGGGGCGGCCAGGAATGTGTCCGCCCCGGAGATGGTGGCGTCCGGCTCGAATGTCTCCGCCAGCTGGTAGTAGGTTCCCATGTCGATCTCGAAACCTGTGGCGCGGGCGTCCAGGCTGGTCTGGATGTGCAGAACGACATGCATCTGGCTCATGAACCGTTCAGATGATGGGAATGGTTAATAAACTACGCCCAAGGGCGTCGAAAGTGAAAAACGGGGGCAATGGACGCGGGCGAACGCACCTGAGCAGGACCGGAGAGATCGTTGATATATCGCCATGGCAAATAACCCATGCGATGGTCGACAGGTGCGTCAGCGTCCTGACCCTGGGGGTCAGCGATCTTGCCCTCTCCTCGAGGTTCTACGAGGGCCTCGGGTTCAGGAGGTCGGTCAAGAGCGATGAGCATATAGTGTGGTTCGTAACCGGGGGCACGGTCCTGGCCCTGTATCCATGGGACCTGCTGGCGGAGGATGCCACCCTTCCCGCGAAGGGGGCCGGGTTCCAGGGCGTGACCATGGCCATCAATGTGGCCGGGGAGGAGGAGGTCGACGGGTTCGCTTCCCTGGTCCGCAGCACTGGAGGGAAGATAGTGAAGGAACCGCAGAAGGTGTTCTGGGGCGGCTATCATTTTTACTTCCAGGACCCTGATGGACATCTCTGGGAGGTGGCGTACAACCCCTTCACCCATCTGGATGAGAAAGGCCGACTGATGGTGGATGATTGAGGGGACCCATCAACGGACCATCCTTCCACCGAAGGCCACCCTCCCCGCTGCCGGAGGTTCGTAAATAATGTGCACGTTCTCCCTCTGCCTGTGCAGTACAAAAGCCACGGCAGCGGCCAGGGACGCGGCCTCCTTTCCGAGGTCTTCATCGCCTCCCAGTTCCTTTTTCGTTACCCTTACGAAAACCGGGCAGAGGAGTGGCTCGGCCTCACCGTTCTCCGCATAGCACCGTCGTTCGGTGGCATCAAGCCGCACCCAGGTACCCTGGGGTCTGGAGCCCAGCACCGGGGCGATGGCCTCAGCCAGATCCTTTGCCGCGTTCTCCTCCAGGGTCTCGCCCGGCCCCAGCACGACATCCACTTCGACGATGGGCATTGATTATGCAAGGCGTTCCTGGGGATTGAAAATACCCCGTGGTCACGAAGGCCTGCGTCAATATCTAAGAAGGAATCGCGCAAATAAATCTAAGGACGAATTATTATGATATGGATGGGCTCATCCGGATTTGAACCGGAGACCTCCTCCGTGTCAGGGAGACGTCATAACCGCTAGACCATGAGCCCTTGGAATTGGCCGTAAGTTGTTCTAATGTATATGCCTTTCGTCTGCCATTTCCCCCGATTGCATAGTCTGGTTCGCTTGTTCTTCGAGCAAATTTTTATTACTAGCTCCCTCTTGCATCCGATGAGCTAAATGACGGAGATCATCCTTTTCACCAAGCCTGACTGCCAGAAATGCGATTACGTCAAGTCCCACATGCCCGAGGGCGTCAACCCGCGCATCGTCAACACCTCCGAGGCCGAGGGGCTGGCAGAGGCGGCATATTACGAACTCCTGAACAAGAACCTCCCCATACTGGTGGTCGATGACGTGGTCTTCGAGGGGGCTATAGTCATAATCAACAAGCTCAAGGAACTGGCCTAGGGGCCGCAGGTAAGAGATGTACTGCCTAGGGATAGAGGGCACCGCCCATACCGTGGGCGTGGGGATCGTGGACCAGGACGGCGATGTTCTAGCCAACGAGCTGGAGATGTACAGGCCCGCCGAGGGCGGGATACATCCACGCGAGGCCGCCAACCATCACGCCGAGCGCCTGGTGCCGCTGGTCCGGCAGGCCATGGAGAGGTCCGGGCTCAACTTCAGGGACCTCGGCCTGGTCTGCTTCTCCAAGGGCCCAGGACTGGGCCCGTGCCTGCGTACGGTGGCCACCGGCGCCCGCGCTCTATCCCTCAGCCTCAACGTTCCCATAGTCGGCGTCAACCACTGCATCTCCCACCTGGAGATCGGTCGTGTAAAGACCGAGGCCAGGGACCCCGTGCTACTGTACGCCAGCGGCGGGAACACCCAGGTCATCGCCTTCGCCAACGGGCGCTACCGTATATTCGGAGAAACGCTGGACATCGGGATCGGCAACATGCTGGACAAGCTTGGCCGGGAGATCGGCCTGGGTTACTACGCCGGCCCGAAGATCGAGAAGGCCGCGGCCCAGGGCAGCAAGCTGCTGGACCTTCCGTACTCCGTCAAGGGCATGGACATGGCCTTCTCAGGGATCCTCACGGCCGCGGTGGCGCACCGCAACAAGGGCGAGAGCATCGAGGACATCTGCTACAGCGTGCAGGAGACCTGCTTCGCCATGCTCACCGAGGTGACGGAGAGGGCCATGGCCCACGTGGAGAAGGAGGAGGTGCTGCTGGGCGGCGGCGTGGTCCAGAACAAGCGCCTGCAGGGCATGGCCTCGGAGATGGCCAGGGCTCGAGGCGCAAAGATGTTCGTTCCCGACCGGACGCTGTGCATGGACAACGGCGCGATGATCGCCTGGACCGGTCTGGTCATGCATAACGCCGGGATAAGGCATCCCCTGGAGTCCACCACCGTGGACCAGCGCTTCCGCACCGACCAGGTGGAGGTCACTTGGCGCTAGTCCGCTTCATCTGCCCGGCCACGATCTCGTCCAAGGCCTGAATGAAGTCTATGTCCTTCCCCAGGGGGACCGTCGCCCCACTGGCTATGTTGTGGCCCCCGCCCACGCCTCCCACGGAAGCGGCGGCGTCGCGCATGGCCACGGAAAGGTCCAGACCTTCCTTGTCCACCAGCCTGCGGGTGCCCCGCGAGGACACCTTGTAGTTGCTGTCCATGCGGGTCAGGCATATGGTGGCCTTGTCCTGGTCCCCCAGCCACTGCATGATGATCCCGCACAGCTCGCTGGAGACCTCCCTGTGCGGCGACTCGAAGTATTGTATGCCGATGCCCTTGGACAACCCCCGCTCGGCAGTGCGCTTGGCGGCGTCGAGCAGCATGTCGTCGTACTCCTTGACCAGGGACTCGGCCCTCTTCCTGGCCTCCTCCTCGCCGAGCAGCATCGCCAATCCCAGCGCGGTCTCGTCCACCCGCCCGCAGGCGTTGACCAGCCGGGTCAGGGTGGCGGCCCGTGAGTTGTCCGCAGGGAAGAAGTAGTCCGGGGCCAGTTCGTCCTCCAGGCCCCCCAGGGTGCATCCCTGCTCCAGAAGTCGCAGGGATATCAGGGATGACAGCCTCCTCCTCCCGCTCTCGTCCAGGCCGTCCCAGGTGGATTCCGGGCGTACGTTGGCCTCCCTCAGAAGGACCGAGATGCCGTGCTCATCCCCGCTCACCCCCCTGATGAATGGATGGGAGGAACGCATCAGCACCTCCCCCACCGGTCCGGGGGGCAGCAGGGAGCCCTTGCGCTCCTGCACCAGGCCGCGCTTGCCGGCCTCGGAGAACAGGTGGGCGTTCACCCCGGTCAGCCCCTGAAGGTGCTGGCGGTCCCCCACCATCCCGGCGAAGGCCATGGGCAGCAGGTCCCAGTTGTTCTCGTCCACGGTCACCGCCAGCAACATGGACAGCGTGCTGGCGCAGGCGTACCTGGCCCCGTCCACCTTCAGCACCGAGGGGTTGAGGTGCACGACCTTGTCCGAGTCCTTCTCGGGGCGGTGATGGTCCAGGACCACCATCCTGCGGTCCAGGGCCTCCAGCGCGCTGAGGTTGCTGGAGCCCATGTCCGCGATGATCACCAGGTCCACGCCCGGCCCCGTCCCGGCGGTGACCGCCTCCAGGTCGAAGCTCTTCAGCATGGTGGCCTGTACGCCCTTTCCCAGGCGGGTGAGCATGGACACCAGCACCGAGGCTGCGCCGATGCCGTCGGCGTCATTGTGAGAAAACACGCGGGCCTCGGCGCACTCCCGCACCGCGGCGGCCGCGATAATGAAACGGTTTAAGAGGTTTTCTGGCAACTGGACGTTGACGTCCATGTCCGCCTCACTCGATGAGCAGCTCGGCGTTCTTCAAGGAGTAGTTCCATTCAGCGGGAAGGACGTCCTGGCGCTTGTAGTACTTCACCAGGCGCCTGATCTTGGACTCCACCAGCTGCAGCCCGCGGCGGTTGGAAATGTCCCCGCGGTTGCCGTTCTGTATGTGAAGGTTCAGGTTGATGGCCTTCCTCATCAGGGCCATAAGGTCCTCGGGCAGCTTGGGGGACAGGCCGTTCTCGTTCAGGATCTCCAACACGGTCTTGCCGGTGGCCAGCTTGACGCTGGGCACGGCATGCTGGTCCCTGAGGACCACACCGATCTTGGAGGTGGTCAATCCATCCTTTCCGAGCTTGACCACCATTTCCACTACCTCGTCGCTAGACAACGGAACCCACTCCGGGTTCTCGGTCAACAGGGGCCTCCTGGAACGGGACGACCCCCTTCTCCTGGCGTGCATTCTTGCCATGTGAACATCATCCTATGTTGATATTGGAAATCATTTACTTCGTTGGTGGCGGCGAAGTGACCGTCTATTTCACTCCTACTATTTAAGAGTTCGACATCTTCCCAGCTTGGAGCGCACCGCCTGTCTGGCCCAGGCGATCTGCTCCCGGTACTCGCACTCCGGGAAGGCCAGGTTGTCCGGCAGCTCGTCCATGAGCTCCCAGCCCATCTCCGCTTCCTGCCTCTCCTCCCCCAGCACCCCGGCGAACACCACCACCGCGCCCATGGGACGGCAGTCCAGGACCTCCAGGTCGAACCCGCACTCCTCGCGGTACTCCCGAACGATCCCCTCCACGGGGGTCTCGAACTCCTCCAGCTTGCCCCCGGGCATCTCCCAGCCGCCCCTCTTGGGATTGTAGACCATGAGGAAGCGGTCCCCCTTGAAACCTATGGCGTATACATTGGGCAGTTCTATCACCGCTTCATAACGAACGGGCCCTAATGCTGCTAATCTCTATTTATCCGATTCCCGTTGGAACCCCGATGAGGGCAACGAACGGAGCGTGCGCGGGGCATCCGGAGGTCCGGACCATCGACCCCTTCCAACCGGAGGCCATCGAACTGCTCTGGCGCATGCGCAGGGAGATCGACGGGCTGTACGGGGAGGTGACCACATCTCCCCCTCCCCAGCACGAGTTCCAGGTACCCAGGGCCGCCTTCATGGCCGCATTCGTTCAAGGGACCATGATCGGCTGCGGGGGCATCAAGCCCTGGGACTCCCGCACCGCCATCTTAAAAAGGCTGTTCGTGGTCCCCGAGCAGCGGAGGAAGGGGGTCGCCCGCATGCTCATGCATGAGCTCGAGGAGCAGGCCCGCAGGTTCGGATACGAACGGATGGTCCTGGACACCGGCTTCAGGCAGAAGGAGGCCTTGGTCCTCTACCCTTCGCTGGGATACCGGCGCGCTCCCTGCACAGGAAGGAACGATGTGAAGGACTGGGGCGTGTGCTTCGAGAAGGACCTATGATTCAACGCTCGACCACGAGCAGGGCGTGGTCCTTCTCGTAGGGTTCCAGGTCTAGCAGGTCGGTCACCTTCAACCCCTCTCTCCCGAGCAGCAAGGCCGCGTCCCTGAACACGTCGGAAGGTTCCCTGGTGACATCCTCCGATCGGGCTTTCAGCGCCAGCATCCCGAACGGAGCGGAGAATCGTTTCATGGCCTTGGCGAATATGCCCGCCTGGTTCTTCTGGGCCACGTCCTGGTACACCACGTCCACCCTCTCCACCAGGAAGGCCAGGTCGTCGGGCTTGGTGGCGTCGCCGAGTATGGGCATCATGTTCGGGCGCCCCTCGCACACTCCCACCAGCTCCCGGAAGGAGCGGGGCGATATCTCCACGCAGTACACCCGGCCTTCCGGGACCACGTCCGCCACGTGGCTGGGGGTGGTCCCGAACGAGGCCCCCAGGTACAGGACATGGGAATCCGGGCGGAATGGGAACATCCTCCCTCCCCGGCGCAGGTATGCCGCCAGCTTGCTGCGGTCCGGCACCCATTCCCGGTATTCCACGCCGTCCTGGGAGAAAAGGCGCTCCCCGTAGACCCTCTGTCCAGGGGCCAGGTTGCGGGTGAGCAGCATGTCCCCGGAACGGAACACTCCCTGGAAGTCGGTCGGCTCGATCCTCAGCTTGGCCTCGCCCATGCCCTGTCCATGCATGATAATATATTAAGGGTTTCACCGATAATGACAGACCGTGGCGGGAACGGAGGAGGCCAAGCGCATCGAGGAGCTGACCGAGCGCATAGCCCAGCTGGAGCAGGTCATCCGCCAGGTGTCCGTTCCCTACGCCGAGCTGGCCGCCCAGCTCGCCACCTTCCAGGAGACCGTGGGCAAGTACTTCCGGCTCATGGACCTGTACCAGAGGTACGGGGTGGTCTCGGTGGACACCATACTGCCCGGGGTCAAGGACCCCATCTCCAAGGACATCCTGCGCATACTCCTGGACCGCCCCGATCTGAACATATCTCAGCTCGCGGACGAGCTGAAGGCCCGCCGGGGCAGCTCCTCCCGGCGCATCGTCCGGGACAAGCTGAAGGAGCTGGCCGACCAGAAGCTGGTGGTGGCGGAGGAGGCTGGAAGGAACGAGAGGACCTACCGCCTGTCGGAAGAGGTGGTCAAGAGGTGGTCACAGGTGCTCGGCCTTACCAAGTAGGGTGACCACGCATAGGAAGGTGCATGAGAAAATGCAGAGCTTGGGAGACCAAGGGCGCAGTGATGCTAACGCAGATCAAGATCGCAACGATGATGAGGTGAAGAAATGAGCAACGACGATATGCCAGACGCGGAACAGCTCCGGGATATATTCGGGGTGCTGACCGAAAGCGTGCCGAAACTGCTGGACAGCGTGACCAAGGTGCTCTACGGGGCCCAGGAGGGCACCAAGTTCGGGGAGTCGGTGGCCGCCTTCTACAAGGCCCTGAAGGACGCGGGGATGAGCAACGAGCAGGCCTTCGAGCTGACCAAGGACTACATGTCCAACCTGAGCCTGGGGGGCATGCTGAAGAACGTAGTGAGCGGAGCGAGCAAGCACGAGGACTGAGTGAACGGATGTCTGAAAAGGATAGGGAGGGGCGGGAGGCGATCGTGTACATCGCCGCCGCGGTGCCCCTCTTGATATGGCGTTTGTCCTTCGCCTACCTGCGCATGCGGCGCAGGGCGAAGAAGGAGGGCAGGCTGTTCTACTCGGCCCTGCTGCGGGACGGGGTGCCCCGGGAACAGGCCAAGGAGCTCGCGGACCTGTACTCCTCGAGCATCTCCCTGACCCAGATGATCAGGGAGATGCGCCTGTTCACTTCCTGAACAGGTACTCGGCTATGCCGTAGCCGACGTCTTCCCCGTCGTCCATGCGGTAACGGGCCAGGGTCTCGAACATTATGGAGCCGCGGTCGTTCTCGCCCTTGAACTCCATGATGGTCTTCTTCTTCACCTCGCCCTTCACGCCGTAGACCACGCCGTCCTTGTCGTACATGGCCATGAACAGTGTGTTCGGGCTGCCGTCGGCGTCGTACTCGGTGACCATGTCCACCTTGACCAGGGGCAGGTTCTCCCCGTCCATGTACAGGAAGCCGGCGTCGATCTCGCCCTTGTCCATGTACAGCTTGGTGACGTTGAAGCCGCAGTCCTCGCTGAACTGGCAGGTGAGCCAGACCCAAGCCCTGGGGGCGGTCCAATCGCGCTCGCCCCAGGAGTGGTCCCTCTCGCCCAGTCCCTTCACGTAGTATTCCCGGTCGCCCACCACGAGCTGGCCCAGGACCTTGCCCATCTGCTCCAGGTGCTCGGAGGCGACGGACGCGGCAAGGGCCTCCTTGTCCGCGGTCACGCAATCCCGGTAGTTGAACATAGGGTTGGCGCCCTCGAAGCGCAGGTCGAACTTGACCTTGACCACGCTGTCCTCCCCCTTGCTGTGCGATGGAAGCTCGCCGTCGAAGGTCAGGTTCCAGACCTTCTCGTCCTCCACCTTGGTGAAGGTGACCCCCTTGGCGTTCAGGGTCGCCCCGTCGAACTCCACGCTCTCCTTGGTTCCCACCAGGGAGCCGTCGGGCATCATGAAGAAGCAGAACAGCATCTTCTCGTTCTTGTTGGGTTTCAGGCCTAGGCGCATGAATCCGCAGATGTCATTTCCGCGGTCGTAGAAGCTGAAATAGAAACTCTCGTTCCAGTTCTTCTGTTCGCCCTGTTCGTGAATAATATCGGTTTCCACTGGAATCATCCTTCCCTGATGTATATCAGGCCTTCGTTGCCGTCAAGGGTTATCCGCTGACCGGTTATGAAGATTTTCGTAGCTCCCTTCACCGCGGTGACCGCCGGGATGCCGTACTCCCGGGAGACCACCGCCCCGTGGGAGAGTATGCCTCCAGTCTCGGTCACGAGGCCGGCGATCTTGGAGAAGACCGCGGTCCAACCGGGGTCGGTGTTCGAGGTTATCAGTATCTCCCCCTCCCGGACCTCCGATAGCTGCTCTATCGAGTCCACCACCCGCACCGGGCCGGTGGCCACCCCGGGGCTGGCGGACGTGCCGGTCAGCTGCGCGGCGTTGTCCACCACCTTGACGGTGTCGTCGAACTCCACGCTGCCCCGCACGAACTTGGGGGGCAGCTCCCCCCTCCAGTCCACGAACTCCTTCCTGCGGGCGGGGACCTTGGCCAGGGCATCCTTCCCTCTGCCCTTGGCCAACTCGAAGATCTCCTCCTTGGAGAGGAAGAATATGTCCTCCTCCTTTGATATGAGCCCATGGTCCAGGAACCTACGGGCGAACTCCATGTACACCCGGCGCTGCCGGTACAGGATGTGGTCCAGGTAGTAGCGCTGGTTCTCGCGGAACATCAGGTAGGTCTGGGCGAAGCCCACTATCAGCCTGAACATGCGGGCCTTCAGCCAGCCCCTCTTGATCCCCCTTATCTTGGCCAGGATGTCCCTCTCCGCCTCCTCCCTCTCGGCTATCCTGCGCCTCTCCAGATCCTCCAGGTCCACCGGCGGCGAGGAGACCAGGGAACGGATGATGTCGGCCACCAGCCGGGGGTCCTCCCCCCAGCGGGGGAAGTAAACCTCGCGGGTGTGGGAGCGATGCCCGTAGGCCCTGAGGAACGAATCGAACTCCTTGGCGTAACCGGCCATCCTCGGATCGGAACCCATGGCCGCAAGCGCCTCGGCAGAACCCAGTGACAGCACCTTCTCCGCAACATACCCGTCGGCGCGGGCGATGTTGGCCAGGCGGTTCAGGGCGATGTTGGTCTCTATGGTCTTGTTGCCCTTCAGGCCGCTGATGACCTTGGAGTACATGACGCCCTTGTCGTCCCCTATCCAGTCCTGAAGCCAGCGCTTCATGATCATGTTCATGCCGATGGAGTGCCCGACCATCCCGTAGCGGATGAGCCGGTAATGCTTGACCAGCTGCCCCTCCATCTCCCAGACCACGTCCTCGAGCTTATCGTCGGGAATTTGGCTCAGGTCCCTGGCGTCGAACCCCTCCGCCCAACTCATGAAACGCACCGCCCATCTCTTGTAGGCCTTGTCCGTGCGCAATATGTTCCCGTCCCAATCCAGGATGACGGTGCGCAGCATGGCCAGTACCCGCTTCCCCTTGCGGAAGTCGGCATTGGCTATGCGCGAATGGTCCTTCTCCGGGAAGTAGTTGAGCAGCTCCTTGGTCCTGGAGAACTTGGGGTTGTACATGAGCATGCCCTCCAGCACCTCGGCGTTGAAGTAGACGTGTCCCTTGTGGATCTTCAGCAGGGGCTTGTTGGTCAGCTCCTTGTAGCCCATTATCGCGCTGCCCTCCCAGTTGACGTACTCGGTGAGCCATGGGCCCAGAATGGAGAAGAACAGGGGCGAGGTCACGTCGGCCCAGTACTCGTCCCCGTACCCCCTGGTCCATAGGGTGCGGTCCCCGCCGATGGTGGTGATGGGCCGGGACTGCAGCAGGAACATCCTGTCCCCCTCCGCAGCCCACTCTATGTCCTGGGGGGCGCCCATGCGCTGATGGAGCTGGATGCCCATCTTGGCCACCAGTTCCACCTTTCCCCGGGTCAGGGAGGGCCGGTTCCTCTCGGCCTCCGGGACCTCCACCACCTTCTCCCCCTCCGGGGAGAGGAATATGGCCTGCACCTTGCTGTTGATAACCGACTCCTTGACCCCCCCGTCGCCTGCGTCGCAGACGAAGCGGTCCGGGGTGACCAGGCCGGAGGCGATCGACTCCCCGAGCCCCCAGCTGGATTCGATGATTATGATCTTCTCCCCGGAGACGGGGTCAGCGGTGAACATGACGCCCGAGGAATCGGCGTTCACCATGCGCTGCACGATCACCGCCATTCCCGAGTCCAGATGGCCGATGCCGTTGTCATGCCTGTACTCCAGCACCCTATCGTTCCAATAGGAGGCCCAGCAGCGCCTGACCTGTTCGGCCAGCCGGTGCCTTGCCACGTTCAGGTAGGTGTCCTGCTGGCCGGCGAAGGAGGCCTGTTCCAGGTCCTCGGCGATGGCCGAGGAGCGCACGGCCCAGAGGCTGTCGGCCCCATAACGCTCCGTGTCGCGGAGCAAGGCCTCGGTGAGAGCGCTGTCCATCTCCCCTGCCATGACCCAGCCGCGTATGGTCTCCGCGGCCCGGACCAGCTTCACGGCGTCAGAGTATTCGAGCCCTTCCAGGGCCTGGCGGATCCTTTCCTTCAGGCCGTTCCTCTCCAGGAAGGCATCATAGGCCCTGGCGCTCACCACCATGCCCTCAGGTACTGGGAACCCCGCGGCCATGAGGTCCATCAGGTTCCGGGCCTTGCCCCCGATCTCCCCCAGTTCCGCGCTGCCCGACAACGATATCAGCTGTTCCACCAAGTGACCACGCTCGCCCCGAGGGGCGGTGGAGGAACGTCGTGCGGTCTATAAACCATTTACACTGGGGCAATTATGAATAACCCCCTGCCAATATCCACAGGGATGAGGGAGACATTGGAGCGGCTGGCCGCATTGGTGGCCAACGGGGTGGACCGGGACTGCGCTTTCATCGACCGGGCCATGGAGGTGGGCATGGGAGCCGATGGCACCCCCACCTGTCGCATAGACAAGGCCGCGGAGGACATACTCCTGAATGCGCTGGACCATGATAACATCCCCCTCAACGTGCTGAGCGAGGAGGCGGGATTCATAGACCGGGGGTTCGAGAGGACCCTGGTCATGGACCCGGTGGATGGCACGTACAACGCTCTCATGGGCATACCGTTCTACAGCGTTTCCCTGGCCGTGTGCAGCCGGAGCATGAACGACGCCACCCACGGCATAGTGCGCAACCTGGTCACCGGGGACACCTTCCAGGCCGAGAGGGGCCAGGGGGCCACCTGGAACGGCCGGCCGCTTCACGTGCGCAGGCTGGACCCTGACAACTCGGTGATGCTGATGTACCTGGGCAAGTTCTCCGCGGAGGCCTCCAGCGCCCTGCTGCGCAGGGTGAGGAGGGCCCGCTCCATGGGCTGCTCCTCGCTGGAGATGTGCCTGGTGGCCGCCGGCCTGGCCGACGGGTTCTACATGAACTCCTCGGTGCACGAGAGGTCCATCCGGGTGGTGGACATCGCCGCCAGCGCCCTGATCCTGAGGGAGGCGGGAGGTCAGCTGTACCGGCTTAACGGCGAGGTCCTGGACATGACCCTGGACCTGAAGGTGCGCGATAACTTCCTGGCCGCAGGGGACGCGGCGATCCTGAGGTGGGTGCAATGAGGTTCGGGATGAGCGTGAACATGAACATACCCGATGCCCCGCGCATAGCCAAGAGGACCTTGGAGCTGCTGAAGGGGCACGAGGTGCTGCTGGAGAAGGAGATGGCCGGGAGGTTCAAGGCCGAAGGCCACCTCCTGGACGACATGGACGTGGACATGCTGGTGACCGTGGGCGGCGATGGGACCATCCTGCGGGCGCTGCAGCACAACCCCGCGCCCATATTCGGCATCAACGCCGGGGACCTGGGGTTCCTGACCGCGGTGTCCGAGGAGGAGCTGGAGGAGGGCATAGAGAACGTCCTCCGCGGCCATTACGAGCTGGAGGAGCGCACCAAGCTGCAGACCGCGGTGAATGGCAAACGCATGCTCGACGCCGTGAACGAGGCGGTGCTGCACACCGCTCACGTGGCCAAGATCCGCCACTTCCAGGTGTTCGTGGACGGAGAGGTGGCCATGAACGTGCGTGCCGACGGCATAGTGGTGGCCACCCCCACCGGCTCCACCTGCTACGCCATGAGCCTTGGCGCGCCCCTCATCGACCCCCGGGTGGAGGCGTTGGTCATCGCGCCGATGGCCCCGTTCAAGTTCTCCGCGCGTCCGGTGGTGGTTCCGGCCAGCAGCGTGATCTCCGTGCAGGTCGTGCGGCCCAAGGAGTGCGTGGTGGTCATAGACGGCCAGCAGGAGCTACTGCTGGCCGGCAACGAGACGGTGGAGTTCCGCTCCTCTCCCCGGAAGGCCCGATTCGTGAGCTTCGGCAAGGGGTTCTACGCCCGTACGCGGGAGAAGCTCATGGGGACGCTATGCTGAGGAAGGTCAAGGGCATCGACCGGGCCCTGCTGCGCATGATCAACGAGGCCGCAAGGGACTCCTTGCCCAACGAGTTCGTGGCCATGCTCAGGGCCGAGGATGGGGTGGTCTCGGAGCTCATCCTGCTGCCGGGGACCCTGCAGGGCGAGGATTCTGCCACGCTCATGCTGCACATGATGCCAATAGACTACTCCATCGTGGGCACCGTGCACTCCCACCCCGGGTACAGCAACCGTCCGTCGCGGCAGGACCTGGAGTTCTTCCGCCGGTACGGGTACGTGCACATCATCACCTGCCTTCCCTTCGACGAGGGCAGCTGGCGGGCCTATGATGCCCGGGGCCGGCAAGTAGAGCTTCCGTTGACGGACCTCTAGAATACCTTGCTATGGGGGCCTATGCTGCCCCTGGCCCTGGCGCCCATGCCCACCACCGCCCCCTCCCAGATGATGGTGCCAGGCTCGATGACCGCGTTCACCCCGGTCTTTACGTCGTCGCCCATGATGACCCCCAGCTTGCGGCGCCCGGAACTGAGCATCTGGCCTTTGGTGGTGACCCTGACCATGCGGTCGTCGAAGCGCAGGTTGGCCACCTTGGTCCCCGCGCCGAAGTTGCACCTCTCCCCCACGATGCTGTCCCCCACGTAATTGTGATGCGGGACGTGCGTCCTCCTCATGATTATGGAGTTCTTGATCTCCACCGCACTGCCCACCCTGACCCCCTCCCCCAGGCAGGTGGAAGGGCGTATGTAGCAGTTGGGCCCGAGGTCGCAGCCCCTGGATATGTAGACCGGCCCCTCGATGTAGCTGCCGCTCCTGATCAAGGCGCCCTCCTCCACGAAGACCTCCCCCTTCAGGACCGCCCCGGGCTCCACCGTGCCCTTGACCTCTCCCTTCATGCGGCCCATGAGGAACTCGTTGGCCCTCAGCAGCTCCCACGGGTATCCCACGTCCATCCACTCCCCCTTTATGCGCCGGACCATCACGTCCATGGCCCCGGCCATCATGTTCAGGGTGTCGGTGAACTCGAACTCTCCGCGGGGGGACCTCTCCGTCCTGTGAATGTGCTCGAAGACCTCGCTGGTCAGGCCGAAGAAGCCCCCGTTGATCAGCCTGGATGGGGGATTGGCGGGCTTCTCCACGATGCGCACCAGCTTGCCTTGGTCATGCTGCACCACCCCGAAGCGCTGCGGGTCGGGGACCTCCACCGCCCCCATGAAGGGAGTGCGGTCCCTGCGGAACTCCTCCACCATCTCCGCCACCGCCTCCGGGGACATGACCACGTCCCCGTTAACGCACACGAAGTCCCCGTCCATGGACCCCTCGGCCACCCCGATGGCATTGGCCGTTCCCAGCCTCTCCTTCTGCTCCAGGTAGGTCAGATCCACTCCCATGTGCCTGCCGTCCCCGAAGGACTCCTTGACCCGGTTGCTCTTCCATCCCACCAGTATGCACTGCTCGGTGATCCCCGCGTCCCTGAGGGCCTGAACCAGATGCGCCAGGTAGGGCTTTCCGGCCACGGTCAGCAGGGGCTTGGGTATGTTGGTGGTGAGCGGTCTGAGGCGGGTGCCTTCGCCGGCGGCTAGGATCAGCGCTTTCATTTCTCCACTTCAGGTTGAAAATGGCTGTCGCCTATTAAATCCCTCTCAGTGCAGGGCCTCCCGGACCCTGGCCCGGGCCATGTCGGCGATCCTCTCCAGGTCCGCTCGCTCCCTGGCCTCCACGGTCAGGCGCAGCTTGGGCTCCGTTCCGGACAGGCGCACCAGCAGCCAGCCGCCCTCCAGGTCCACGCGGAAACCGTCCACGGAGGTCAATCGCCCGTCCAAGGAGGCCATGGCCTCCTGCAGCCTTGATCCCACCTTCTCGCGCTCCCCGGCCCGGAAGCCGAAGGATTCGCGCAGCGAGGGGTAGGATGGCAGGGCATCGATCATGTCACAGAGCGGGCGGCCGTCCAGCAGCTTCAGCAGCTTGGCCCCGGCCAGCATCCCGTCCGGGCAATAGCTCAGCCCGGGGAAGATGAAGGTGCCCGAGGGCTCCCCCCCGAAGGGGAGGCCGTGGCGCTTGAGGGCCTCGGAGACGAAGGCGTCGCCCACCCTGGTGCGCAGCACCGGGCTGCCAATGATATCGTCCAGGACCATGGAGGCGTCCACCGGGGCGGCCATGGCCTTCACCTCCATGAGGGAGGCGAACAGCGCCAGCAGCCTATCCCCGCTGACGAACCTCCCCTTCTCGTCCACGGCCACCATGCGGTCCCCGTCCCCGTCGTGGGCTATCCCGACGACCTTCTTGGAGCGGCATATGCCCATAAGGTCCCCCAGGTTCTCCTCCGAGGGCTCCGACGGCCGTCCGGGGAAACGCCCGTCCGGATTGGCGTTCAGCACCGTCAGGGGGCATCCCAGGTCCCGGAACAGCCGGGGGCTCACCGGCCCGGTGGCCCCGCAGCCGCAGTCCAGGACCATCTCCCTCTCTATCATGCCCACCTCCCCGGCCATGGCCAGGATGTGCTCGTCCGCCGCTCCCTCCCAGACCTTCTCCGGGAACATGGCGTCCCAATCGGCCCGGTTCCCGCCCTCGGCGATGAGGCGCTCCACCTCCTCGGTCTGGGAGCCATCGAACGCGCTGCCGTCCTGGTTCCACATCTTCACCCCGTTGTACTCCGGGGGATTGTGCGAGGCGGTGACCATGAGCCCGCAGTCGAAGTGGGAGGCGGCGTAGGCCAGGGTTGGAGTGGGGACCATGCCCGCCCGGTACGGCTCCGCTCCGGCCTCGATCAGGCCGGCCACCAGGGCGTTCAGGACCAGGTCCCCGCTGGTCCGGGGGTCCTTTGCCAGGACCACGCACCCGAACATGCTGCCCACCGCGCGGCCGATGCGCACGCCCAGCTCGGCGTCTATGTCCTTTCCGATCAATCCGCGTATGCCCGAGGAACCGAAGAGACCCATCGCGATCCTTCCGTTATCCCGGCACGGCCATATAATCCCTGCCCCTCCAGACATGGCCAGCATTTCAGCCAGACGGTCTTTGGTGGCCGATCGGGGCGAGTTAATATCTGGGTGGAGAACGAGCTTAACGGACTAAATATATAAGGAAAAATTAGGCTGGTCACCGTCCTTTATGCGATAAATTTTATATATAGAATATTTCCATTACATACTGGATAACAGGCCAGATTGGTCGATTATCGCGGAGGTAGTTCTATGGTGATGGAGAAAATCAGCTTGGACAAGGCCAAGGACATCGCGAAGAAGAAGGGTCTCAAGCCCGGTCGCGTCAAGGGCACTAACGGAATTCAGTTCACGAAGGGCAACAACGCGAGGCTGGAGATCGTCTCTTGGGAGGAGTTCGAGAAGACCCTCGGCAAGAGGAACCTCGCGGTGTTCGAGAGCGGCGGCTGGATGAAGATAATGAAGAAGACCAAGTAAGGTCCTCTCTGACGATCATCCCAAACCCTTTAATTCCTCCCTTTTGCACTCAGCCATCGATGCTGTTCAGCACCACCACCATCTCCTTCCCGAACGCCCTTTTGAAGGCCTTGCGGTCCTCCTCCATGCGCCACATCTCCAGCTGGGGATCCCCGCAGGCGGTGACTATGAGCTTGACCGAGCGCTTGGCCGCCTTGGTGAAGCGTACCGCCTGCACCAGGTTGCAGTGCGAGCGGTCCAGGCTCTCGGCCATGCGCAGCAGGGTGGACAGCCTGATGACCGACTGCTGGTCCTTCTCGTCCAGGTCCCTCAGGTCCGCGGAGCGCATCTTCGGGACCCGCTTGCGGTGGTACTTGGCCACGTTGGCCATGATCAGCACCTCCCGGTTCGAGAACCCCAGCAGCTCGGCGTGGCTGATTATGTAATGTGAGTGCATGTGGTGATCGTTGAAGGAGATGAAATCGCCCACGTCGTGCAGGAAGGCCGCGTGATGCAGCAGCTCCCTCTCCTTCTTTCCCATGGTGTGCAGTCCCTTCTTGGCCGCGCTGTCGAAGAGCTCCAGGGCGATCGCGGTGACCCGGCGGGCGTGCTCCTCGTCCACCGAGCAAGCCCTTCCCAGCTGGATGACGCTGCGCTCCCTCACGGACAGCTCGCGGAACCCCGGGAACTCCTCAAGTCCCCCCAGGTAGTCCATGAGCATGCCGTCCCGCATGCCCCTCTGGCTGACCGCGACCTCGTTGAGGTGCAGCTCGTCCATGATGGTCTCCAGGATAACCGCCCCGGCCAGGATGATGTCCGCCCTCTCCGGGTTGATCCCCGGCACGCGGCGCCGGGCGGCCAGGTCCATCCCGGCCAGGGCGGGGATCAGCTTCTTCAGCTGGGCCCTGCGGATCACTCCAGGGCGGGAGCTGCCGTCCTGCCTCAGCAGGATCTCCGAAAGGTTCACCACCGTTCCGGAGCTGCCGAAGGCCAGGTTCACCTTGCTCTGCATTATCTCCCTCTTCGAGCGCACCAGGGAGCTCTTGACGTACTTGCGCATCCTGCCAAGCGCATCGTCGGGCACCGCCCCCTCCGGCTTCTTCACGAACATGCTGGTGAGACGTATGGCCCCCACCTTGAGGCTCTCCAGGTAGGAGTACTCGGTCTGATCGCCCACCGCCAGCTCGGTGCTCCCCCCTCCTATGTCCATGAACAGGGCGGTCTTCCGGCCGATGTGATGGCCGCTGGAGACCCCCAGGTAGATCAGCCTGGCCTCCTCCATGCCGGAGATTATCTGCAGCTCCAGGTCCGCCACCTCCCTGACCCGGTCCACCAGGTCCATGCGGTTGGCGGCCTCCCGGGTGGCCGAGGTGGCCATGGCCACGAACTCCGTGGCCCCGTAGGTCCGGGAAAGGTCGCAGAAGTTCTTGATCACCCTGACCGTGCGGTCCATGGCCTCCTCGGACAGCAGTCCGTCCTGGAACTCCTTCTCCCCCAGGCGGACCATCTCCTTCTGCTCGCTCAGCACGGTGTACGAACGGTTGGGGTTGATGCGCACCACCAGCAGCCTCGCGGAATTGGTCCCGATGTCCAGGAAGGCCACGGCCTTCCCCCTGTCCAGTTCAGTCATCGAAGCGCACCTTCCTTCCAAAGGTCCTCTCGAACTGCACCGCCTTGTAACCTCCCCACTCCCTCTCCAGGGCGAAGGGGCCCCGTCCAAGCAGCTTCAGCCTCAGCTCCTTCTTCCCGGCCTTGACCTTCAGGCCGGAGACCGCAGACCCGTGTCCACGGTCCAGGGCGTCGGCCAGGGCCAGCAGGGAGGCCAGTCTGCGAACCACCTCCCTTTCCCGCTTCCTAAGGTCCTTGAAGACGCGGTCCCCTTCCCTGGGCGGCCGGCAGCCATGGTAGCGGGCCACGCAGGCCACCATCATCTTGGCCTTCCGGTCCAGGGGCAGGTCCGCGCCCATGACCAGGTCCAGGGCCCGGCGCTGATGGCCTTCCGCACCCTGGCTCAATCCAACATCATGGGCCAGGGCCGCCAGCTCCAGCAGCTCCCTCTCCCTGCCTCCCAGCCGGTGCAATCCCCTGGTGTGGTCGAAAAGCAGCATGGCCAGGGTCCTAACCTGCTCCACATGGGCCCAGTCCGGAGAGAGGCCGGAGGCCCAGCGCCCCACCGTGCCCTGGGTGTCCGAGTTCCTTCCCTCGGCCAGGGCCGAGGCCAAATCCTCCATCCCCATGGCGGCCACCTCCTCCGCGGCCGCCGCCGAATCATAGGCCACCCGGTACGCCCTCACATCCAGGGAGGGGAAGTCCACCACCGCGTAGGAGGCCTCGGGGCCGTCCCTGGGCCTCCCCACGCTGCCCGGGTTCACGAACAGCGTGCCGGACACCTTCTTTACCATGGGGATATGGGTATGACCGACGACCACCAGGTCGGCATTGACCTCCGCGGCAAGCTCCTGGTAGCGGACGTCGGGGGTGCCGGGCAGCAGCTTCTCGGTAACCTCGCCCGGCGCGGCGTGGGTCATGTACACCGTCCGGCCGCAAATGTCCAAACGGACCTCCTCCGGGAGATAGGCCAGCCATTCCCAGCTCCCCTCCCCCATGCGCTCGGCGGCCATGTCCACCTGGACGTCTCCCCTGCCGCGGCCGTCCCTCCGCTCCAGGGCCGCCATGTCGATGTTCCCCAGCACGCTCATGGTCTCCGAGCCCATGAGCAATGCCGCGGCCTCCTCCGGCCGGGGAAGGCCCACGCTATCGCCGGCGTTCAGTATGGCCGCCACCCCGATCTCCCGGGCGTGGGCCAGGACCGCCCTCAGCGCGGCCGGGTTGCCATGTACGTCCGAGATCAGGGCCACCTTCATCGGGCACACCTCCGCGTCGGAAACGCCCTTCAGCCTGGTCAGCAGCCTCTGGAAGAAGCGGTCCTGCTCCAGCTCTCCCCAGCTCTCCACCAGCTGCCCGTGCAGGTTCCGGCGCTCCTCCCCGAACTCCAGCTGCAGGCGGTCGAAGGCCGCGGAGGCCTCGGGGACCTCGCTCCTCATCTCCGGTATCCTCTGCAGCCACACGTCGCAGTCATGCAGCTCCCCTACCACGTCCTGCAGCCCCTTCAGCCGATATATCTCCTCCTCCAGCCGGCCCTCGTAGACCTCGCGGAAGGCCTCCAGGGCGTAACGCAGGTGCTTACCGGCTATGCGCAGGGCGTGATGCCCCCGCCAATCCTCGTATACAGGCACGGAATCGGCGTGGGACATCAGCTCGTCCACGGCCACCGCGGCGTGCGCGTAGGCCGACGGGCGCAGGGCGGAGGCCTGGCCGGACCACTCCGCGCATCCCTCCAGTTCTCGGCGCAGCTCCAGGAGCGGGCCCTTGCCCTGCAGGGCGTCCATGAGGGCGGCGATGTCCGGCTGCAGGGCGGCCCGCCGGCATCTCAGCACGTTGACGATCAGCGCCAGGCCCACCGCCTCCTCCCCCTCCCACTTCCGGCCCATCTTGGTCAGGATCTCGATCTGCACGTCCAGGTCCCTGGCCTGGCCCAGCGAGGAGGTGACCTCCCTGGCCGCCTCGCGCCAGCGCTTGCCCTTCCTGCCCTTGAAGCACTCCTGGAATATGCGCAGCGCCGAGCGCAGCCGGCGGGAGGCCACCCTCATGCGGTGCACGAACTCGATGTCCTCTCCCCTGCGTACTCCATCCGCCTCCGAGAACAGGGCCGACAGCCGTTCCCGGACCACCGTCCTGCCATACATGCACAGCTCATCCCGGCCCATGCTCACCCCTCCTTGTGCCACATCCCGCGGTTCTCTATCAGCCAGTCCTGGGAGCTGACCAGGTCCTCACCCTTCTTGGCCTTCCTCTTGACGTAGGTTCCGTCAGGAAGCATGTCCCTGGACTTCAGGTTGTCATGGAGGTGTATGGGGAAGATGACGTCCACCAGCGCGCGCAGGTAGCTCTGGTCCAGCACCGGGAACAGCACCTCCACCCTCTTGTGCAGGTTGCGGGGCATGAGGTCCGAGCTGCCCAGGTACACCTCCTCCCTCCCACCGTTGCGGAAGTAGTAGATGCGCGCGTGTTCAAGGAAGCGGCCGACGATGCTGCTCACCCTGATGTTCTCGCTCAGCCCCTTCACTCCTGGCCGGAGGGCGCAAAGCCCCCGGACGTTCAGGTCGATGCGCACCCCGTCCTGGGACGCCCGGTACAGGGCCTGGATCACGTCAGGGTCCAGCAGGCCGTTGAGCTTGAATCCTATGTACCCGTCCCCGTGCTCCCTCTGCCTTTTCGCCTCACGGTCGATCCGGGCGATCATCTCCCGCTTCAGGGTCACCGGGGCCACCATGAGCCTGCGGTATCCGTCCTTCTGGGCGTACCCGGTCAGGTAATTGAAGAGGTCGGCCACGTCCGCGCCTATGTCCGGATCGCTGGTCAGGTAGCCGATGTCCCCGTAGATGCGGGAGGTCTGGGCGTTGTAGTTCCCCGAGCTCATGTGGCTGTAGCGGACTATGCTGTCCCCCTTCTTGCGGACGATGAGCAGGAGCTTGGCGTGCACCTTGAGGTCCATCAGCCCGTACACCACATGCACCCCCGCGTTCTCCAGCGCCCTGGCCCAGACGATGTTGTTCTCCTCGTCAAAGCGGGCCTTGAGCTCCACCACCACGGCCACGGCCTTGCCGTTCTCCCGGGCCTGCATCAGGGCATCGATGATCGGGGAGCGCTTGTCAATGCGGTACAGCGTGATCTTTATGGTCAGGACCTGGGGGTCGTTGGCGGCCTGCTTGAGAAGGGTGACCAGGGGCACGAAGCTGTCGTAGGGGTGGTAGAACAGCCGGTCGCGGTGCTCCACCGCGGCCATGAGGTCCTTCTCCGGGGACAGGTCCACCGGCACGAAGGGCAGGAAGGGCTGGTCCTTGAGGTCCGGCCTGTTGAGCGACAGCAGGTCCCAGAATGATACGAGTGATAGCGGGGCATGGGAACGGAACACCACCAGCGGGTTCAGGCCCAGCTTGGCGGTGAACAGGTCCACCATCTTCTCCGGCATGCCCATGTCCACCTCCAGGCGCACGGGGGACCCGATCCTCCTGGTCTCCACGCCCTCCTCTATGGCGGTTAGCAGGTCCTCGGCCTCGTCGGTGGTGATCTCTATGTCCGCGTCCCTGGTGATCCGGAAGGAGTGCACGTTCTTGACCTTCATTCCCGGGAACAGCATGTCCAGGTTCTTGGAGACCAGGTCCTCCAGGAGCACGAACTCCTGCGCCCTTCCCGTTGAGCCTCCGGGCAGGGGCACGAAGCGCGGGAACAGGTCCAGGGGCACCTTCACCCTGGCGTAGCGTTCCCCCCTCTGGGGGTGGCGCACCACCACGGCCAGGTTGATGCTGAGGTTGGAAATGAAAGGGAACGGCTGGTTGAAGTCCAGGGCCAGCGGGGTAAGGGCCGGGAATATCATGCGCTCGAAGAAGTCCCTCAGGCCCTCCCTGGCCTGCTGGTCCAGATCGTCCATGCGGTGCACGGTTATGCCCTGCTGCTTCAGTTTGGGCAGCAGGTCATCGTACCAGCATCGGCCATGCGCCTCCAGCAGGGGGAGCAGCTCCCGGTTGACGGCCTCCAGCTGTTCCAGGGGGGTGAGGCCGTCCGGGGGGGCCTGCAAAGCGCCCTTCTTCAGCTGCCTCCGCAGCCCCGAGATCCGCACCATGAAGAACTCATCGAGGTTGCTGCCGCAGATGGCCAGGAACTTCACCCTCTCTAGCAGGGGATGGGTCTCATCCTGGGCCTCCTCCAGTATCCTCTTGTGGAAGCGTATCCAGCTGATCTCCCGGTTGATGAAGGGCGAGGCCTGTCCGGTCGTCCTGTCCTTCTTCTTTCCCTTGCTGGACTTGGGTGCTTCCTTGCTCTTCCGCGCGGGCATGGCTATCCATTATAACATCTGGCGTCCTGTATATATGAGGTTGCGGTAAATTATTTCAGGTCTGGTTATCAGGAACTGTACTAGCATTGCTCGTTTTTTATACGCGGGACGGGACTTCAGGTCCCATGAGCGGGGTCATTCGACCAGGTGCGGAGGACGACGACCGGTTGGACCGTGCGCGTCGCATCGGATGGGTCGACCTGGAAAAGGTGGCCTCCTCCCGGATACTGGTGGTTGGCGCGGGCGCCCTGGGTAACGAGGCGGTGAAGGACCTTGTGCTGTTCGGTTTCCGGAGGATAGACGTTCTGGACATGGACACGGTGGTGCGCTCCAACCTGAACCGCTGCGTGCTTTTCCGGGAGGGCGACCAGTCGTCGGGGAAGGGAAAGGCGGAGCTGGTGGCCGAGAGGTCCCGGGAGCTATGCCCGGACGCCATGGTCAGCCCCATTCACGGCCTGGTGCAATCGATGGGCCCACAGGAGATGAGGGGCTACGACCTGGTGCTCGGCTGTCTGGACAACGTGGCCGCCAGGCTGCATCTCAACGCCAACTCCTACCATGCCAGGGTCCCGTACGTGGACGGGGGGACCGACGGGTTCCGCGGAAAGGTGCAGGTGGTCACGCCTCCGGATTCCCCATGCCTGCAATGCGCCATGAACCGCAGCCACTTCAAGGTCCTGGAGAGGAGGTTCAGCTGCACCGGAAGGGACACGGTGTTCTACCAGCCCAAGATGGCTGCCGAGATCACCACCACCAGCGTGGTCGCCGCCGTGCAGGTCCGGGAGGCGGTGAAGATCCTGTCCGGAGCGGAACCCATCCGCCACTTGATGCATTACGATGGGTTTAGCGGAAGCTCGCACATCCTGGAACTGGAGCGTGATCCAGGGTGCTCGAACCATCTCCTGCCCTGATTATCAGAAAACTGATTCCAATGGAAAGGATTATACGTCCTCCTCAGGGATTGACCGGGACGATATCATGGTGGTAAGAGTAAGGGTCAGGAACGCGGAGACCGGAGCCACGGTGGACATGGAGCTGGAGCTGGATAACACCGTGGAGGAGATAATCGACGGGGTCTCGGCCTATTGGGAGAAGGACCCCGGCGCCTACGTGATCCGCAAGGGGCGCCGCCTGCTGCGCGGACAGCAGAAGGTCCAGGAGCTCGATATGCAGCCGAACGAGGAGCTGGAGCTTATCCCGGACCCCGAAGGCGGCAACCGATGACCTTGCCCCTGGAGATCCTGTACATACGCCTGCGCAACGAGCTGGAAATGTGCCAGCCGCACCTACCCCAGGGCTTCGACATGAGCGAGGGGAGCCTTACCAGCTTCCCTTTGAAGGTGGACATCACCCTGGACCGCACCCCGGGGCCGGTCATGGAGAACGGGAAGCTCTCCTATCGCTACAACCACCGACTGCAGCTGATCATCGGCCGGGATTACCCCTTCGAGAAGCCGCTGGTCATCTGGATGACCCCCATCTTCCATCCGAACATCATGATGCCAGAGGACGGGGGGCACGTGTGCATCAAGCTGCTCTCCGAATGGTCCTTCAACTCCACCCTGCTCACCTTCATCAAGGGCCTGGAGTCGATGCTCCTGTCGCCCAACGGGACCAGCCCGTTCGGCACGGATTCCTGCACCGCCGCGGCCCAATACTTCAACAGCAACCCCCGCAGGGCACCGCCGGTGGTACTGGCCCCCGCACCAAAGGTGGTGCGGCGATGAGGCGCCCCCCGGTCATTCTCGGCAGCAAGGACCTGGAGGTGGAGGAGATGGAACCGCCCTCCCAGGAGCGCACCATCCCTCACAAGTGGCTGCCCCGCGAGGCCCTGTCCATGTACTCCACCAGGGACGGAGGGGAGATGTACCTGTTCAAGACCGCGGAGGAGAAGGTGCGCAACCACGCCCTGAGCAAGGCCGAGGAGAGGCTGGAGGTCATGGGCTTCCTGCTGGGGGAGGTCTTCACCCATCAGGGCAAGGAGTACACGGTGGTCAGGGACGTGGCCACCACCGACCTGGAGGCCACCTCGGTGAGCGTGAGGTTCGATCACGAGGGCTTCGAATCCCTCTTCGCCTCCCTGGAGTGCGCCCGGTTCCGTTACGTGCTGGTGGGATGGTATCATTCCCATCCCGGCCACGGGTGCTTCCTCTCCCCCACCGACATCAACACCCAGAAGGGCATGTTCGACCGGCCTTACCATACCGCGCTGGTGGTGGACCCCCTGCGCAAGGAGATGGACGCGTTCTGCCTGAGCGCGGGAGAGGTGCGCCGGCGCAAGTTCCTGGTCTACTGGGACGAGTACCAGAACCCCTACTATGGGGAGAGCGTCAAGCCGCGCAAGCTCAGAAGATGATCATACCCATATGGCGTGGCGGCGGCGCAGCGAGGCCTCGTCCTGCTTCAGCCTGGTCATCAGCAGGGGGACCATGGAATCAAGCATGACCATGCAGGAGAGCTCGAATATGGTGCCCAGGGGGGCCATCCTCTTCTTCTGATCGTCCCTGGGCTGCACAAGTTCCAGGACCAGGTTGCTGGCTATGCCCAGCTTGGAGTGGGTGCTGCCGGTGATGGACACTACCGTAGCCCCGATGCGGCGCACGATGTTGGCGGTCTGCACCGCGGACATGGTCTCCCCGGTGTTGGAGATGATGAACACCAGGTCCCCCTCCTCGACTATGGGGGTGGTGGTGTCCCCCACGAAGTGGACGTCCAGACCTATCTGCACCAGGCGGGCGGCGAAGGCCTCGCCCACCAATCCGGAGCGGCCCACACCGTAGGTGAATATCTTGGGGGCGGTGGCCAGGGCCTCCACGATCTCGTCGATGACCTTCTCATCGACGCGCTCGATGGCCCGTCTGACCTCCTCAAGTATGTAGGCGGTGGGTTCCTTCAATCCTCATCCTCGTCCTTGGCGCCCTTGCCCTTCTTTACCTTGGTGTCCTTGCTGATCTTCTTGGTCAGCACCCTCTCGTAGATGACCTTCATGTACATGGCGTCATGCTCGAGCAGGGGAGAGCTGGAAATGATGACCGAGTTCGGATTGGCATCGGCCAGATATTCGGCCATGGGCTCGAATCTCAGGTCCCCCTTCTTTATGGGGGTGACCCGGCGCTCGTTCCCTCCCTCATGCTCCACTCCGGAGAAGTGGGTGTAGCTCAGGTCGCCGACATAGCCGCTGATCTCATCGAACACCTCGGCGAAGTCCTCGGGCTCCCTGAGCTTTCCGTTGGTGCGGGCATGCAGGTGGGCGAAGTTGACCACCGGCACCAGCTGCTTGAACTTGTCGCACAGCTCCAGTATCTCGTCCAGGCCTCCGAAGACCTCCTTTCTGCCGGAGGTCTCCAGGCCCAGTTTGGGGGTCAGGTCGTTCTTCTCCCACCAGGCCACCACCTCTTCCAGGCGGTCGGCGATGTTCGAGGCGGCCTCCCGGCGGCTTAGGTTGCCGTAAAGGCCCATGTGAGTGACAACCATAGTGCCACCCATCTCCTGGGTCAGAAGGCCGGCCCAGCGTATGGAGTCCATGCTCTTCTTGGTGAGGTCCCCGCTCCCCGCCAGGTCTATGTAGTAGGGAGTGTGCATGGAGAGCTGCACGTCCAGCTCGCTGCCCATCAGCCCCAGCAATCCCAGTTCTTCATAGTTGTGCGTCAGGCCTGAGGAGAGGCTGATCAAGGTGTCATCCTCCTTGATCTTCTCGTCAAGGTTGGTTATGTGCACCTCCTTTCTGCCCTTGCGGCGATGTATCTCTACCACCAGGTCGTTCTCCAGTTCCCTGGGCGTCATGCCGACCTCCTCGTCGTCCGGGGAGCGTGGCATGACATTGACCCGGACCATCTGCACCTCCATGGCGTTCAGGCCAAGGCTGTGAACGTCCTCTATGCCATCCCTCAAAGTTCGACCCTTACAAGAAAGCGGAATACCAGCTGGACCAAAGCGAATCATCTATAACCCCGAGCAAACTAAACCATATGTCCAACGAGATATATAAGGGCTATTGAAATAAATTTTCAACATCCAATATTAACACGCCTTATATCATATGATACAGGAAAACTATTATGCCCGCTCACATTTCCCCGGTCCTCCCGGATTCGAGGGAGTTGCCACCGTGGGGATGGGCCAGCTCTCAGTTTCCGGTGGTAATCCTAGAGGTTTTCGATGGCAAAGGTATATAACACCCCTCCATATTAGAGGGGCTTACCAATGTCGGGAGAGTCAGAAAATGGCAACTGCAAAGACTGACCCCAACGTTCTGGTCCTGATCGACGCCCTGAAGGCGGAGTCGAGGTCCAGCGGTGTGGGGATCTGGCGAGACATTGCTCTAAGATTGGAAAAGGCCAAGGCCAATTGGGCCGAGGTCAATCTGAGCAAGCTTGAGCGATACGCCTCCGAGGGCGACGTAATAGTCGTACCTGGGAAGGTGTTGGGGTCCGGGTCGCTGAACAAGAAATTGACCGTAGCCGCATACGGTTTCTCCGAGTCCGCCAAGATCAAGATCGAGGCAGCCGGGGGCAAGAACCTGACCATCATGGAACTGGTCAAGGAGATGCCCCAGGGGACCGGGGTCAAGATAATGAGGTGATGGCATGGTCAAGATCATCGACGCTGAGAACCACATCGCAGGAAGGCTTGCATCCGTAGTGGCCAAGAGGCTTCTGAAGGGCGAGGAGATCGTCATCGTCAACGCCGAGAAGATAATCATCACCGGCGAACGGGACCATGTGCTCGCGGCCTACAAGCAGAAGAAGGACCTGGGCAACGTCAAGAGCGGCCCGTTCTTCCCCCGGCGCGCGGACCTCATAATGAAGAGGACCGTCAGGGGAATGCTTCCTTGGCAGACCACCTCCGGCAGGGAGGCCTACAGGAGGCTCAAGGTCTACGTGGGCGTGCCGAAGGAGTTCGCGGACCAGGAGAAGGAGAGGATCGAAGTGGCCATCAAGACCGGGCTGACCCAGTACGTCACGCTCAGTCAGATAGCCGAGTTCCTGGGCTCGAGGGTGAAGTGATATGTCCGAAGTTGTCAACACTAGCGGTAAGAGGAAGACGGCGGTGGCGCGTGCGGTCGCCCGCGAGGGCTCCGGCAAGGTGCGCATAAACAGCGTTCCGCTGGACATCGTCACCCCTGAACTGGCCAGATTGAAGATGGCCGAGCCTCTGACCTTGGTCCCTGAGAAGGCGGCCAAGGTGGACATCGACGTCAGCGTTTCCGGCGGAGGCGTGATGGGTCAGGCGGAAGCCACCCGTACCGCCATCGCCAAGGCCATCGTGGAGTTCTACAAGGATGAGGAGCTTGAGCTCGCTTTCAAGCACTTCGACAGGTCCTTGCTGATCAGCGACATACGCCGCAAGCTCCCGAAGAAGCCGCTGGGTCGTGGCGCCAGGAAGAAGAGGCAGAAATCGTACAGGTGAGCAGAGATGATAATACCGGTAAGATGTTACACGTGCGGCAAGGTGGTGGGAAGCTCCTACCAGACCTTCGTAAAGAGGGTGCAGATGGGGGAGGACCCCCAGGAAGTGCTGGACGATCTGGACATCAAACGGTACTGCTGCCGCCGTATGCTGATCTCCCACTCGGATTTGCTCGGTGAGCTGATCCCCCTGGGTTAAACCATTTATCACCCCTTTACAACGGGTCCGTGGGGTAGCTTGGAATCCTTCCTGCTTGGGGTGCAGGTGACTCCGATTCAAATTCGGACGGACCCACCACTTTCCATATTCATCGGTTGAACCTCTTGGAGAGATCGCCTTGTCGTACCTGGACGACGCAAGATCGTACCTAATGCTCGGTCGCAAGGAGCTGCCAGGTCTATCGTTCTGCATCATCGTGGCCCTTGCTTCATATCTGGTGACCCGGGGCACCATCTTCGACGGCGGCCCCCGGGTGCTCGGGGCCGAGCTCTTCCAGGAGAACCCGGTCCTGTCCGTCCTGTTCAAGGTTGGTCCTATCGTTCTGGCATTGCTCATCGGGCTCCTGGTGAACTATCCTCCCTTCGCTCCCGGGGGAGGCTACTCCGGCAAGTTCCTCTTGCGTCTGGCCATTGTGCTGATGGGGGCCAGGGTCACCGCCGACGTGCTCTCCAACGCCTCCCTGGTCGGGATCGTAATCATCCTGGCGGTAATGGCCTTCACCATCGCCCTGTCCCTGTTCCTGGGCAGGAGGATATCCCTGGACCGGGACGCAGCGGCGCTGGTGGGCACAGGCAACAGCATCTGCGGCGTGTCCGCGTGTCTCAGCGTGGCCCCGGCCATCAAGGCCAAGGCCTCCAACACCTACGCGGTCATCGGGGTTATCAGCCTGCTGGGCCTGGTGGGGGTGTTCCTGGTCCCCTGGATCGCGGCCTTGCTGGGGCTGTCCTCCGCCCAGGCGGAGGTCCTAATAGGCGGATCCTTGCATGAGATTGGGAACGTAATTCCTGCGGCGGACCTCTACCACAACGCCTTCGGCGGGGAGGAGGTGGCCGCCCTGGTGCTGGCCTACAAAATGATCAGGGTGGCCATGCTGGTGGTGGTGGCCTACGTCCTCTCCCGCCTCTTCGCCCGGGTCGACGGGGGCGGGGAGGGGGAGGTGCGCATGCAGGGCTTCCTCATCGCCTTCGTGCTCGTGGCCGCCCTGATGTCCCTGGCCATCTACGCCTTCCCGCAGGAGGGCGGGGAAGTGCGCTCGGTCCTGGTATCTCTTTCCGCCTCGCTGCTCACCGTGGCCATGGCCGGCGTGGGGCTGTCCATGGACCTGCGGGAGACCATACGGGTGGGGAGGAGGCTGCTACCCCTCACCACCCTGGTGTGGGCCTTCCAGCTGTTGCTTCTCCTGCTGCTCACACTGATTCTGGTCTGAGGATCAGCTCCCTCATCGGAAAAGATAAAAGGCACCTTTCCGCCATGATACCTGACGATGAAGCACAGGATAGTCGTTATCCCCGGCGACGGCATCGGGCCCGAGGTGGTCGCCTCCGCCATGCAGGTCCTCGAAGCCAGCGGAGCGGAAATAGAATGGGTGGAGGTCCAGGCCGGGAACGCGACCATGGAGAGGTTCGGCACGCCCCTGCCGGACCACGTTCTTGACACGATAAGGGAGGTCAAGGTGGCCCTGAAGGGACCTGTGACCACGCCCATCGGCGAAGGGTTCAGCAGCGTGAACGTGGCCCTCCGCAAGCAGCTCAACCTCTATGCCAACGTTCGCCCGGTCAACTCGCGCTTCGGAGTCAGCGACAAGTTCTCCGATGTTGACATGGTCATATTCCGGGAGAACACCGAGGACGTGTACGCGGGGTTGGAGCAGGATATCGCTCCTGGCGTCGCCCAGTGCCTGAAGATAATCACCAAGGAGGCCTCGGACCGCATCGCCAACTTCGCCTTCGAATACGCGGTCAAGAACGGACGCAGGAAGGTGCAGGCGGTGCACAAGGCCAACATCATGAAGAAGAGCGACGGGCTCTTCCTGAGGAGCTGCCGAAGCATGGCCGACCGATATCCTGAGATAGAGTACGGGGAGATAATCGTGGACAACTGCGCCATGCAGATGGTCATCCGCCCGCAGCAGTTCGATGTGCTGGTGCTGACCAATCTCTACGGGGACATACTGAGCGACCTGGGAGCCGGGCTGGTGGGAGGGCTGGGATTGGTGCCGGGGGCCAACATCGGGGATGGTCTGGCGGTCTTCGAGGCCGCCCACGGCAGCGCCCCGGACATCGCCGGCAAGGGGTCAGCGAATCCCCTGGCCATCATACTCTCCGCGGCCAACATGATGAAGTATCTGGGAGAACCGGCCGTGGCCGGACGCATCGAGGGGGCGGTGATGGCCATCATGGGGCAGAAGGAGAAGCTGACCAGGGACCTGGGCGGGAGATCCGGAACCGCGGAGTTCACCAAGCATCTTATCGACATCATCAACGCTTAGCGACGGGGCGAACCATCGGACACAGGGCCTTCAACCTGCCACGAATGAACAATGTTTATTATCCACCAGGGGAAAGCATGTATCGGGCTGGAGTCTTGAGGCCCTCAAAGGTCTTCCCACCCTCACCTTTTTCTCAAGAATGGACCTGGCAGACGGCTTCAGGAGGCCCAGGAGCTTAGATGCGATGGAAGGATTGAAGGAGATCGGCGTGAGCAGGGATGAGAGGGAGGCCATGCTGTCGGACGCGATGAGCCAATGGTGGCTCGGGGCCATCGCCACGATGATGAAGGCCATGGGGCCGGAGGCCGCAATGAAAGCGTACGGACCGACCATGAGGCAGATCGGCCGGGGCTGGGCCGAGAGGTTCGTCAAGGAGAAAGGATACCATGGGCACGACGCCATGGCCACTGCCGCGGTCATCCGCATGTGGGAGGGCATGATGGGGATCCAGGGCAAGGTACTGGAGGCCTCCCCCGACAAGGTGGTGGTCAGGAACACCTCCTGTCCGCTGGCCAAGGCCATGCCCCAGGCCTGCGAGTCCTTGGAGTGCGCGATATGGGGTCATCTGGACGTGATCAGTCCCGGGTACCGTTTTGATTCCCGCGCGAACATGACCAAGGGCGACCCCTATTGCGAGTGGTGCATAGAGAAGAAACGCTAGTCCGATGGCATATCTGGGCGGAAGCGGTCCGCCCTTCCATTTTTTTGGCAAACATATCTTAATGGGTAATGCTTACTTAACCCGAAGTTCGACCATCGGTCGAGACCACGGAGCGTAGATGGATGCGCGTCATCGTAGTAGGTGCGGGGAATGTGGGATACACCATAGCCAGGATGCTCTCCAAGCAGCATTCGGTCCTGGTCATCGAGGACGACCTCAAGCGCTATGACTACGTGGTCAACCATCTGAACGTGGGGGCCATGAACGCCAACGGGGCCAGCCCCAAGGTGCTCAAGGGGGTCATCACCGAGGACACCAATCTTCTATTGGCAGTTACCGAGCGGGACGAGACCAACATATTCTGCTGCATGATGGCCAAGCAGATCAATTCCAAGCTGATCACCGTGGCCCGGGTCAGGAACCCCGACTACATCGAGGGGGCCATGGCCTCCAAGTTCCTGAACGTGGACCATATCATCTCCCCTGAATTCCTTACCGCGGTCAAGCTGATGCGCATCGCCATGTTCGAGAACGCCATCGGCTGCGAGAGCATACCCTCCCTGGGGGTCGAGCTGGCCATGTTCAAGGTCAGCGGGAAGAAGGAGGGGGTGGTGATGATCCCCCTGCGGGAGATGCCCATACCGGAGGACTGCAAGATACTGGTCATCCACCGGGGCAAGAACGTGATCGTCCCCAACGGCAACGATGTGCTGATGAAGGGGGACCAGGTCACCATAGTGGGCAAGGGGCGTGCAGTGGCGGAGTTCAACGCCATGCTGGGCACCATCCGGGAGCCCCGGGACCTGGTCATCGTTGGCGGGGGGATAGTCGGTGAGCACCTGGCCACCATGCTGGAGAAGGAGAGGCTGTCGGTAAAGCTCATAGAGGACAACGAGGACCGCTGCCGCGTGCTGGCCAAGAAGCTGAGCAAGACGGTGATAATCAACGATAACGGCTCCGATCCCTCCGTTCTGCGCAACGAGAACGTGAGCATGGCCGACGTGCTGATCTGCGCCACGGAGAACGAGGAGGATAATCTCCTGGCATCGCTCATCGGAAAGCATCTCGGGGTCTCCAAGGTCATTTCCAGATACTCCAAGAGGGAGTACGAGGAGATCTTCGGCATGAGCGGGATCGACGCCTCTGTCGGCTACTACCACGTGGTCGCGAACGAGATAATCAAGGAGACGGTGCACAACTACGAGGTGATGCTGCTACTGGAGAAGTTCTCCGAGGAGTTCTTCGACCTGAAGGTGACCGCGGGCAGCCGCATCGTCGGCAAGAAGCTCGCCGACATCGACATGCCCAAGATGTCCGCCATCGCCCTGGTGGTCAAGGACGGCAAGGCCATAATCCCATCGCCCGAAACGGTCATCGAGGAGGGCGACAAGGTGTTCATCTACGCACTTCAGTCAGCAATAGCCAAGCTGGAATGGATGTTTCGGTAACATCCCTGTGGGGCCTAGGGGATAGCGAATGACCCGTTCTACAACAAAGGTGAGAAGGTACATCGGCCAAATGGCCTACTACTTCGACCGCCTCAATGTGGATGCCGCCGACGTGCTCAACAAGGTGGCCAGGAAAAAGAGAGCGCCATCCCCACATCTTCGGAATACTGATGCTCTACATGTCCATCGCCCTGTTCTTCCCGTATGCCGTCTCGCTGTACTACGATGAGGACCCCCGGCCCTGGATATTCCCCCTGCTGCTCAGCCTCCTGATCGGGCCGATGCTGGTCACCGCCGCTCCCCGGGAGAACACGGCCCACGGGTATGTTCGTGAGCAATACACCGGATGGCTGGCGCTCACGGTCCTGAGGCCATACCCGGCCATCCAGCGCACGGCATGGGAGTGATCGACGCCATATTCAGAACCATGAGCGGCTTCACCACCACCGGGTCCAGCATAATGATCGACATAGAGTCATGGCCTAGAAGTATCCTCTTCTGGCGAAGCTTCATGCACTGGTTGGGCGGCGCAGGCATCATCATGATATTCGTGACCGTGCTCCCGATGTTGGGCGTGGGCGGCCGCAACCTCTTCAAGAACGAATTCCCCGGCCTTGACGTTCAGAACTTTTCGGCCCGCATTCAGGAGGAGGCTCGCAAGTTCCATTACGCCATACGGATAAGCTCTCCCTTCTGCAACTGGTTCTGCTGCTCATCACCGGGATAGGGGTGTTCGATTCCTTCTGCGTGATGTTCTCCACCATGTCCACTGGTGGTCTATCGCCTCACTCCGAGAGCATCGCCTTCTACGGTTCCGCAAGCGTGGAATGGATAATCATCATCTTCATGTTCCTGGCCGGAACGAACTTCTATCTGCACTTCCAGGCGATCGTCACCAGGGATCCCAAGCGCTACTTCCGCAACACCGAGTTCCGCATCTACCTGCTGCTGGTCCTGGCAGCCACCGCCATAATCACTGTGGTGCTATGGGGAACGGCTTTCGACGACCTATTCGACGGCGTTCGGACCTCCATGTTCCAGGTGGTCAGTCTGATGACCTCCACAGGTTTCGCCACCACGAATTACCTGGGCTGGGACCAGGCGGTGGTGTTCATACTGGTGGCCCTGGCCATAATCGGCGGCAGCACCGGCTCCACCGCTGGAGGTCTGAAAGTGGCCCGCTTCTTCCTGGCCCGGGAGTTCATCGCTTCCGCCCTGCACAAGACCGTGCACCCCCGTTCCATATTCACCGTGAAGATCGATGGCCGGCCGCTGAGCCAGGAGGCCCTTTCATCTGTCGTGGCCATGGTAATGTGCTACTTCGCCACCGCCCTGGTGTCGGTGGTGATCCTCATTCTGCTGGGCATCGATCCCACCACCTCGCTGAGCGCGGCCTTCGCCACCCTCTCCAACACCGGACCGGGGCTGGGAGAACTGGGTCCATACGGCTCCTTCGGCGGGCTTCCGGACGCGGCGAAGCTGGTGCTCACCTTCACCATGTGGGCCGGGCGTCTGGAGTTCATCTCCGTGCTGGTGCTGTTCACCCCGGTGTTCTGGCACGAGCTGATGAGGTACCGCGAGAAGTACGTATGAGGTTCAGGAGCATCCAGTGATGCCCTGCCTGGCCGCGATATAGGAGTACTCCGAGGCCATGGCCACCAGTTCCCGGACCTTGTCGTTGGCCGATTCCATGGTCGTGAGCAACTCCAGCATGGTGGAGTCGGAGGGCAGGCCGGCATCCTTCATGCGTTCCAGGTGCACCCTGTACACCGCGTTTATCCGCGCGTTCATGGTCACCGTGCCCATCTTCACCTGGGCCTTGGTCTCGTCGTTGACCTCCAGGAGGCAGCCTCCCAGCTGCCGCAGGTTGTCCCTGAGCATCTCGTACACCGAGGCCAGCTGCTCCACCTGGTCCTTGGGCAGGGTGCGCCCCTTCTCCCGGACCCCTGCGGCCAGGTCGCCGATGTCCTCGGCGTGGTCCCCCAGCCTCTCCAGTAGATTGGACATGCGCACCAGCAGTATGGTCCTCTGCCCCTCGTCCTCGGTTAGCGAACGGCGGGAGAGCCAGAGGATGGCGTCCTCGATCTGATCGTCAAGATAATCGTTCAACGACTCGAGCTTGACCACCTTCTGCTCCGCCCGGCGGCCGCCGTCGGAGAGCGACAGGAAGGAGGTCTCCAGCAGTTCGTTGGTCACCTCCAGGCTGTGGCCGAGCTCCTTCTCGATCATCCGGAAGGCCTTGTCGGTATCGGGGGGCAGATCCTTGGTCAGGTATCTTGCCCGGAAAAGGATCTCCTTCTCCTCCCCGGGGACGGCCCTCTCCACCACCTTCTGGAACTGGCGTATCACGACCAGGAAGATGATGGCGGTGATCACGTTGAAGATGAGATGGGCGTTGGCCACCTGCTGCCCGACGTTGCCGCCCAGGTCCAGGGCGATATCGGCCAGTGCTCCGGCCAGGGGGATGAATATGAGCACTCCACCGACATTGAACAGCAGATGGGCCACCGCCGCGCGGCGGGCCCAGAGGTCCATCTTGGCCGAGGCGAACAAGGTGGTGGTGGTGCTTCCGATGTTCGCTCCCAGCAGCACCGGTATGGCCTGCTCCAGGGTCAGTAGGCCGCTGGAGGCCAGCACCACCATCAGCCCGGAGGTGACCGAGCTGGACTGCACCGCGGTGGTGAACAGCACTCCCACCAGCAGGGCGATGAAGAAGTTGTCCAGGTTGGCCAGCAGGGAGAGTAGCTGAGGATCATCGCGGATGGGGTCGAGCGAGCCGGATATCAGCTGCAGGCCGAAGAACACCAGTCCGAAGTAGAATATCGGCTTCCCCACGAACTTGTATCTCCCGCCGATCAATCCCCATAAGAACCCGGCCAGGATGAACACCGGACCGAAGGCGGTCAGCTTGAAGGCCACCAGCTGGGCGGTTATGGTGGTACCTATGTTCGCACCGATTATCACGCCCAGGCTCTGGGAGAAGGCGATGGTGCCCGCGTTGACCAGGCTGACGGCGATGACCGTGGTCGCCGCGCTGGACTGCACGGTGGCCGTGAGCAGCGCCCCGAACAGAGCACCCCTCCAGCGATCCTTGGTCAGCTTGCCCAGGGTCTCCCGGAATCGCTCCCCAACCGAGGAGATTATCTCCCTGCTGAAGTTCTCGATGCCGTACAGGAACAGTATCAGGCCCGGAACGATGGCGAAGAGGAGCTCCCAGGAAATGGCGGCCATCCCTCGCACAATGCCCCTGGGGGGTAGATTACCATTTCTATTTACTTCCTGTGCGTCGGTGGAGGCAAGGAAAAACGCTTATCCCACCACCTCGGTTGAACATCCGCATGTCCAAGATCAAGCGGAAGATCATCAAGATTGACGAGGAGAAGTGCACCGGGTGCGGAGAATGCGTGCTGTCCTGCGCGGAAGGGGCCATCGTCATCAAGGACGGGAAGGCCAAGGTGGTCAAGGACATGTACTGCGACGGTCTGGGCGCCTGCCTGGGGCACTGTCCTGAAGGCGCCCTCTCCATCGAGGAGAGGGAGGCCGACCCCTTCGACGAGGAGGCGGCCAAGGCCTATGTGGCGTCCACGCGCAAGGACGAGCCGCACTCCTGCCATTCCTCCCGCCCCATGATGCTGATGCCTGAGGCGGCCCCCGCGGCAGGCGACAACCCCTCCCAGCTGAGGAATTGGCCGATACAGCTCCATCTGGCCCCGGAGGTCACCCCTGCCTACAAGGACGCCTCCCTGCTGATCGCCGCGGACTGCACCGGGTTCTCCCTGGGCAACGTGCAGAGGGACTTCATAGCCGGACGCGTGGCCATAATTGGCTGCCCCAAGCTCGACGACGTGCAGTTCTACATAGAGAAGCTCTCCAGGATATTCGGCAACAACGACATCAAGGACCTCACCCTGATACGCATGGAAGTGCCCTGCTGCGGAGGGCTGAGGCGCATGGTCCAGGAGGCCCTGCGGCTGAGCGGGAAGAACATTCCCCTTCAGGAATACATTGTGGAGAGATACGGCGGCAAGGTGGTCAAGGTCACCGCTTAGACCGCTTGCCGGTCATCCTTTCCACCTCCACCCGGATCACCGCGGTCAGGGAAAGGGAATGAGGGTCGAATTCCCCCATTCCGGGGGAGTAATGGTCCATCAGGGCCTGCAGCCCCTCCTTTACCCCTTCAGGATCGGTGACGACTTCCGCCCTCCCCCAGCCGATGACGCTCTCGAACCTGGTGGTCCATTGGCAGGCCCGCTCTCCCCTGACCAGCTCCGCCTCCCCCTCCAGCTCGAAGCAGACCCGGGGGTTGGCCTTCAGCACATCCAGCTTGCGTCCCTCCCGGGCGCAATGGAAGTAAAACCGCCCGTTCCGGTACCCGAAGTTCAAGGGGACGATGTACGGCTCGCCATCATCGATCATGGCCAGACGGCAGACCTCCGCGCTCAGGATCACCTGTTCGATCTCCCCAATGTCCTTGATCTCCCTCTCCGCCTTCCTCATCCCCCTCCGCTCCCTAATATCGGTGATCAGACCCCGCATGCCGGACGACATAGGACGGTCCGACCACGGGAGCCACCACCGTTCGGAAAAATAACCCTTTCCCAGGCCGTGATACCAATGGAGGCCTACGCGACCATCAGGAACACGTCGAACGCCGTAGGGGCGGTGGACCGCCCTCGCGCATCGATTATATAGTTGGATGATGTCTCCAACTCATTCCCGGTGCGAGCATGAGAGCGGCAGTTATGCAGTCCCCCGGCGTTCTGGAGGTGAAGGATGTCCAGGGGCCCTCATGTCCCCCGGGAGGGGTTCTGCTGAAGGTGCTGGCCTCCGCGGTATGCGGTACGGACATCAAGATGCTGGAGAAGGGGCATCGAGACCTCACCTATCCGCGCATCCCAGGGCACGAGGTGGTGGCCGAGGTCCTGGAGTCCGATTCACCATCCCTGGCCCCGGGAGAACGCGTTCAGGTGTGGCCGGGCAGCTCATGCGGACGGTGCAGGCACTGCCTTTCGGGCAACGACCACCTGTGCCCGAAAGTGCGGATCATGGGCTTCAACATGGACGGGGGGATGGCCGAGATCATCGCCGTGGAGGACGCCTCGCGCCTGAACCCCATCGGCCATGCGGACGCCTGCCTCATGACGCTGGCTGAACCGCTGGCCTGCTGCATCAACGCCCAGGAGAAGTTGGATGTGAGGGACGGCGATCGCGTGCTCATCCTCGGGGGCGGACCGCTTGGATGTCTCAATGCCCTCCTGGCCAGGCGAAGGGGCGCGGGGATGGTGGTGATGAGCGAACCCCTTCCGGAACGCCTGCGCACGGTCCCCAAGGGGCTGATCGACAGGATGGTCCCTTCCGATGCCGTCTCGCTCATGAGGGCGGTTGAGGAGGAGGCCGGGGGGCAGGGCATGGACGTGATAATCCCCTGCACTCCGCAGGTTCGGTTGGACCATGGCGTGTTCCGTTTCCTTTCCCCCCGGGGCCGCCTGTGCGTGTTCTCCGGCCCCGGCCGCGAGGATTCGGTGGTCCCGGTGGACCTCCGGGACATGCATTACCGCGAGCTGACCGTGGTGGGCAGCTACGGGAACGCCAGCCGCCACTGCCGGGAGGCGGTGGATGTGCTGCAGGAGGCGGACCTCTCCTGGATGATCACCGGGAGGTTCTCGTTGAACGACATCGCAAAGGCATTCGACCACGCCTCCGCCCGGAAGGGGCAGAAAGCGGTCGTGAGGTTCTGAGGCATTATCATGGACATGGAGCTTAGGGAGTTCGGGGCCAAGGTCGACGCGCTGATCAAGGGAGAGCACATCGGCAGGGAGCTGACCCGGGAGATGTTCAGGGAGGTCCTGCTGAACCGGCAGCCCGACCTGCAGCAGGGGGCCTTCCTTGCGGCCATCACCTCCATATCCCCGTCGCCGGAGGAGATCGCCGGGGCCTGGGAGGCCATATATGAGATAGACACGGTCAAGGTCCGCCCGGAGGTGGACGGACCGCTGGTGGAGAACTGCGGGACCGGGATGGACCGCATCAAGACCTTCAACGTCAGCACCCTGGCCTCGGTGGTGGCCGCGGCCGGAGGGGCCATCATGGCCAAGCACGGGGCTCGGGCCATAACCTCCAAGTGCGGCATTGTGGACATCGCCGAGACCCTGGGCGTGGATGTGGAGTGCGATGCGGCCGTGGTCAAGCGCAGCATCGAGGTGGCCGGCATCGGGCTCTTCAACGGCATGAGCGCCAAGGTTCACCCCCAGGCCCTGTACCGCATCCTATCCCAGGTCCGCTTCGGCACCATACTGAACGTGGCCGGCTCCCTGGCCAATCCGGCCTCCCCGGAGATCGGGGTCCGGGGCGTCTACTCCGCGGATATGGTGCGGCCGCTGGCCCTGACCATGCGCGAGATGGGGTACCGGAAGGGGATCGTGGCCCACGGACTGGATCCCTCGGGCACCAAGGGCATGGATGAGCTGTCCACCCTGGGCAGGAGCATCATCGCCGAGTTCCATGAGGATGGGGAGATCAGCAGCTACGAGATTTCCCCGAAGGATATGGGGCTGCCCGTGGGGGCCGAACGGGACATACTGAGCAGCCTGGACCGGGAATGGGAGGCCGCCCGCTTCGTCAAGGTCCTCATGGGCGAGGAGAAGGGGGCCCGCCGGGACATGGTGGCCCTGAACGCCGCGCCGATACTGTACCTGAACGGGAGCGCCTCCTCCCTGGGCGAAGGGGTGGCCGTGGCCTTGGACATCCTGGATGGCGGAAGGGGCATGCAGAAGCTGAAGGAATGGGTGCGGTGCCAGAACTCCGGGGACACCGGGGCCAAGATGGAGCGCCTGGAGAGGATGGCCGAGGCGCCCTGCCCGGTCTGAACTACTTCTTCTCCACCGATTCAAGCTGCTTGTACCAGTTGGCCATGCGCTCCCGGTGCTCGTCCACCGACTCCTCGGCGGTTATTATCAGGGCCGCCCTCTGCTCCTCCCCATCCAGGTCCACCATGGGGTATTCCACGCTCTTGAGGATCCTCTGAACGAAACCCTTCAGGAACTCCACGTCCTCCACGGTGCAGCTGCTGGGGAGGGTCATCTTGAAAACATGCATCTTCTGGTGGATGTCAAGATAATGGGTCACCTCGGCGGAGTCCAGCAGCGCCAGGAACCGGTCACGGTCCTTCCTGCGCTTGGAGAGATCCCTCATCCTCGCGGTCCACAGGGTCCCGAACTGTACCATCACGCCCTCTTCGCCAAAGACCTTCCACATGCGGCCAAAAACCGCCTGATGGGAATTAAAGGTTGTCATCGCCCGGGAAATGTTTATGAGAGGAAGGTGGATACTGAATAACCCATGCAAGTATTTGACACGGTCACCAAATGCCGCCGGTCGGCGTCCGCTCCCCTGTACAGATGGAGGGAGGAGTCCAGCATGCTGACCAAGGTGATGGCCGCCCTGCTCTTCGCCCTGCTCACCGCCCTGGCCGCCCAGGTCCGATTCGTGCTTCCGTTCACCCCGGTGCCCTTCACCGGACAGGTACTGATGGTCCTGCTGGGTGCGGTGGTTCTGGGCCGCTACGGCGCGCTCAGCCAGGTGATGTACCTGGGAATGGGGGCCTCCCTCGGCTGGTTCAGCGGGCTGGTGGGCACGGCCGCCCTGGCCGGGGTCACCGGAGGGTATCTCGCGGGCTTCGTCATCGCAGCCTTCCTGCTCGGGGAGCTGGTGGAGAGGCGCAGAGAATGGAGCGGCGCGCAGATCGCCGCGGCCATGTCCCTGGCCGTGCTGGTGATCTACGCCGCGGGCGCACTTCAGCTGGCCCTGGTGCTCGGGCTGAACGCCACCGAGGCCCTGGTCATGGGTGTGCTGCCCTTCCTGCTGGTGGACGGCATCAAGGTGCTGATGGCCACCGCCATCGGGGGCGTGTTCCTTCGCCCCCGGGCCGCCTAAACCCTTATCACCCCCTTCCACCTAACAGGGACGAGAAAAGATGAGCCTGCTTCCGGAGCATTCACACTGCCTTCACTGCGACGACCCGGTGGACCTCGGCCAGGAGTACTGCTCCGAGGAGTGCAGGGTCCAGGCGCTGGCGGAGGTGCGCAGGGAACGGAACAGGAACTACCTGTTCTTCGGACTGGCGGCGATAGCGCTGCTGGTAATCACCCTGGTGACCCTGGGCTAGCGTCCCGCTTTCATGGCCTGCACCGCCCGCAGGGTCCTGGCCGTCTCCTTCACATCGTGCACGCGGAACAGGTGAACACCCTGCCAGCAGGCCACGGCCGCCGCCGCCAGGCTGGCCTCCAGCCTTTCTGAGGGTTCCCCGCCGGCGATATGCCCGAGGAAGGATTTCCGCGAGGCCCCGAGCATCACCGGCCTTCCCATGCACCGGTACTCATCCATGCGGGAAAGTATCTCCATGTTCCCCTGCAGGTCCTTGCCGAACCCCAGGCCGGGGTCCACGGACAGCCTTTCCCGGGGGATGCCGGAGGCCACCGCCTCATGAACCCTCCTCTCCAGGAAGGCGTAGGTGTCGCCGACCACGTCCAGGTAGCGGGTGTCCTGCTGCATGGTTGACGGCTCCCCCCTCATATGCATGATGATGGCCGCCGCGCCCTCCTCCCTCACCACCTGGCGCATATCATCCCTCAGGCCGGAGACGTCGTTCACCATGACCGCTCCGGCCCGCAGGGCCTTCCTGGCCACGCCAGCGCGGCGGGTGTCCACGGAGACGGGCAGTCCGACCTCCTCGCTGACCCTGCGCACCACCTCCGAGATGCGCTCCCATTCCTGGTCCGGGGACACCGGGACCGAACCGGGGCGGGTGGACTCCCCGCCGACGTCGATCACGTCTGCCCCTTCCTCCCTCATCTCCATGGCCCGCCGAACCGCAATCTCCGCATCCAGGTGCCTTCCGCCATCGGAAAAGGAATCAGGGGTGACGTTCAGTATGCCCATCACCCGGGGCCGGGAGAGGTCCAGGCGGCCCCCGGACCATTCGAAGGCCGGGGGCTCGGGATCGTAGCGGTGCCGCAAGGCCTCGCCCATCTCCATAACCCGGCTGGACGCCCCGGACATCAGCAGGTTCTCCAGGGCCAGCAGGGTGATGCTCACCAGCGCCCGGTCCCCCCGGCAATCAAAGACCATGCCTCCGCGGGGCGCGAGCTCCTGGCGCAGCGCGCCCCTCTCCTCCGCGCTCATGGAATCGATATAGAAGAACTGCCGGGAGCCCAGGTCGAAGCGGCTGGGCGAGCGCTCCGGAAGTCCCATCCTGCGCCACTCCCCCCATGCCTCGGTGTAGCTCGCGTAGACCCGCACTCTGGCCATGTTACCTCACAGCAGACGGTCCACCAGCTGGACCAGGTCCACGATCTCCAGCGGCCTCCTTCCCTCGGTCCCGGCCCGCAGGTTGTTCACGCAGAAGGGGCAGGTGGTGACCAGCATATCGGCGAACGAAGCCTCGTCCACCCTGCGCCCGGCTATCTCCTTGGAGAGCTCCGGGTATGCTGACCGAACGCCTCCGCCCCCGCCGCAGCAGGCGGCGGTCTCCCGGCTCCGGGGCATCTCCTTGAACTTGGCGCCCGGTATCTTGGCCAACACCGCGCGGGGCGCGTCGTACACATGGCAATGGCGGCCCAGGTGGCATGGATCGTGATAGGTGATGGTGCCCTCGAATGGCCGCAGCTTCAGGTCCTTATGTGCGAGGTACTCCGTGACGTGCTGCACCTCGAACCCCAGATCCAGCTTCTTGGGGTACTCCTCCTTGAACATGCGGTAGCAGCCGGCGCAGGAGAAGATGACCTTCTCCACCCCCAGGGCCCTGATGCTCTCAACGTTCCTCTCCCAGAGCTTTTCCACCTCTTCCTCGGCGATGCCTATGCGCTGCAGCACGGAACCGCAGCAGCTCTCTTCGATGAGCGTGAAATCCTCGCCGATCTTCCGCAGTATCGATAACGTGGCGTCCGCCAGGGCACGGTCGCGGTAAGCGGCAGTGCAGCCGATGAAGTAGCCGACCTTGGCCTTCTTCGGTTCAAGCCCCAAGGTCTCCGGAACGCCCTTCCTCTCTTCATAGGGGTTCCCGGTGGCGGCCACCTTGTCCGCCAGGGCCCGGTGCCGGGGAAGGATGTGTCCGGCGGCCACCAGGTCCCGCCGGGCGCTCTCCACCACGTCCACCACCGATATCTTTGAGGGGCACCTCCTCTCGCAGTCCTTGCAGGTGGTGCACTGGTACAGATACTCAAGAACGGACGGGTCGGCGGGTATCTCCTTCTGCAGAAGTCCGTAGGCCAGCACCATGCGCCCCCTGGCGACCGAAGGGTCCCAGCCCACCCTCTGGAAGGTGGGGCACACGCTCTTGCAGAACCCGCAGTAGGTGCAGGTCATCAGCTCCTTCCTCATCCTGCGGAGGTTCTCGGCCTCTATGGTCTCACTCATCTTCACGCACCCTCGGAACGGTCACGCTGCCGTCCAGGAGAACGAGCACCTCCGCTTTGGGCTTTTGCCTCAGCAGCTCGTCCACAGCCTCCTGCAGCCCCCGGAAGGGGACCATGCCCATGCCCTTCAGGATGGCAGGGTCCAGGGCGGTGACCGCCCAAATATCGCATCGGCACATGATATCGGCCATCTTGGCGGCCTTGTGAAATCCGAGCTCGTACTCCTTATCCAGGTTCCTGAGGACCTGCCTCTTGTCCGGCGAGAACGAAAGCTGTTTGGCGAAGGTCTCCTCGCCCATGCCCTCACGGCACTTGGCGACGAGTATGAGTGTACCACCGTCCCTGAGCGCCCACTTGGCGTTGTCTATGGCCTTCTGCGATTGGTACAGGTCCACGTCCATAGGATATGGTGCTACGGTTATCACCGCGTCGTAGCGCTGCCTGATGGTGATGGAGAAGACATCATCGGCCCACTCCACCGCCTGCCGGAAGGCCTTGTGCAGGTCGCCAGCCGCGGCCTTGTAGATGCGCTGATGGCGGTCCAGGACCACCTGGATGGAGAAGATGTCCTTCTTGACCACGGAGAGGGCGTCCATCATGTCCTCATGCACCGGGTTGCCATCCAGGACCAGGGTCTTGGCCTCCGGCCGCATGGCCAGCCTGTGGTTCTGCTCGATGGTGCGGAAGGAGGCCACGCCGGGCAGGAAGGACTTCCTTCCCCCGGTGTAGCCGGCGAAGTAATGCGGCTCCACGCTGGTGATTATGATCAGGCGGTCGGCGTTCACCGCTATCTCGTTCACCTCCATGTCCGTGCCGTTCTTGGATTGGCCGAGATGAACGCACTTTGAACGCTTGGCGTCGTGCACGACGATGCGTTCCCGGAGGTCCTTCAAATGATCGCCGAAGATGAACTTCAGCTCGCCCTCGGTAGGGCCGCGGTGCGCGCCGGTGGCTATGAGGTAACGCGCTTTGCCCAGGTCCATATGGCCGGCCAGAACATCCAGCACCCTGGCTGTGGGCGTCGGCCTCGTTCCATCGTTCACCAGGAAGACGATGTCCTCCGCGTCCTTCAGAAAGGAATCGAGGGCGCGGCCGAACGGTTTGGAAAGCGCCCTTTCGATCTCGTCCGGAGCGCAGTGCACCTCGTGCGGCCCGACGATACCGGCCAGATTTTCCGGGACCTTGGCCTTGAGCACTCCGCCTTCGCCGTATGGCAGCTTTATGAGCATCCGGTCCACCGTTGGCTAACTGACTATTAAAGAATTGTCATATCGGTAGGGGTTGAACCTCCCCTATTCTTCGCTCGATGAGGCCCAATGATATGCTGGATGGATATAGGTCGTTCAGCCATTAGAAAAATTACGAAATGATTTATGGCGGTCCCACCATAGGGTATCATTCCTTCCAAGGGGGGCGTTCGTTTGCGTAAGGTGTTCAGCAGGTGTCTTGTATCAGCTCTATTGCTATTGACCTCGATCGTTCTTTTGACCGCTGGCATGTCCGGTTCGGCGCAGGCCTATGATGCGCACATCCCCATCCTCATCCTCGACAATACGGACCTGACCACCTCTGGTTTCCCCGGTTCAGGGACGGAGGCGGATCCGTTCCTGATCCAGAACTATGATATCGATGGTGCAGGTGGTAGCGCGATAGCGATCTACGATACGGACCTTCATGTGAAGATACTGAACTGTTACCTATCCGATTCCTCCGGGCCTTCAGCAACGATCCATCTCCAGAACGTCAAGAACGTGACCGTGGAGAACAACACCCTGGTCGATTGCTATGCTGGAGTGGGACTGTTCAATTCCCACAGCAATGTCGTTAGGAACAACACCTTTGTGAACCACAATACCGGGATATTCCTCGAGGATTCCGATCACAACCTCCTTTTCAACAACACCTGCGTGCTGGACATCGAAAGCCCCTCCGGAAGGGTGGGCATCCAGCTGAGATATTCCGAAAACAACAGCCTGGAGGAGAACAACTGCAGCGGGAACAACGCCGGTATCGACCTCTTCTTCTCGCACTTCAACACCCTGTCCGCCAACATCTGCGATGACATAGAAGGGAGCGGGATGGTCATCGATTCCTCGATGAATAACACGATCACGGAGAACATCTGCCGCAACAATTACATCGCGGGTATCGTGCTCCAATCTTCAAGCTCCGTGACCACTGGAAACGTGATCGATAACAACAACTGCTCCGGGAACGCTTTGATCACGGAGTGGGGTGCAGGAGTATTCCTCTCCTCTTCAACGACCTATGATATGTCGAACAATACCATCTCGAACAACGAGCTCAGCGGTAACTACTATGGGATCTGGGTCCTGAACGCACCGAACAACACCATCTCCTCCAACACCGTCAATGATAACGTAGGGTCGGGCATTCATATCAGTGCCTCGTCGTGGAACCATATCGAGTCCAACACCATCACCGGCAACGGTGATTCTGGGATCTGGCTAGATGCGTCCGATTGTTGCACAATGGAGTTCAATGTCGCGAGTGGCAACTTCAATGGTATCTATCTCGAATCATCTGATAACAACGTCCTGCAAAGAAACGATCTTAACGGGAATAACTATGGGATTTATATCTATTACAGCTCATACAATTCAATCTCTTTCAATGAATGCAACGATAGCGTCATAGACGGCATCTACCTTGAATACTCGAACGAAAATCTGATCACCAGCAACAACTGCAGTGGGAACGATGGGGACGTGGGCATATCCCTGTACTGTTCCTCGCTGAACACGCTCCAGAACAACACCTGCAATGGAAACAACGTCGGTATAGCGCTATATTCCCGGACGGACGCGTTCTCCACAGAGAACGTGATCCACAACAACACCTGCAACGGGAACATCAACAATGGGATCTACGTTATGGCCAGTTGCAGTTATACCATCATCACCAACAACACCTGCAATGACAACATTTACGGCATAGATGTCTCCGGTTCCATCGAATGCAAGATCGCCAACAACACCTGCATTGGTAACGCTTACGGAATAACGCTCATGACCGAGAGCGATCGGAACGTCGTCGACAACAACAATTGCTCCGAGAACTCCCAGGCCGGCATTTACCTGAGCAATTCTTATGACTGCATGGTGTCCAACAACACCTGCAACGATAACGGTCCGGGCTCCGGGGGCATCGGGATCATTCTCGACGCCTCGCAGGAGGACCTGGTCTACGACAACACTTGCAACGGCAACTACTACGGCATCAGGCTGACGTATTCATCCGCCAACGTGCTCCGCGGCAACAAACTGATGTCCAACCATCGCGGAATCGATATATCGACCCAATCGCCCGGGAACCTCATCGACGGGAACACCGTCGCCAACTGCGATTACGGCATCATCGTGAATGACGAACATAATTCGATCATCAGCGGTACCGTGGTCAACAACACCGTGTTGAACGGATGCCAATCCTATGGGTTGTACCTAGTCTACGCGGACGGCACCGTGGTGACCAACAGCAGCATGACCGCATGCCAGACCGGGCTGTATTCATACTATTCCAACGGCCTGGTGATCGTGGGCAACAATATAATCGGTAACAGCGTCAATGGCATCGAAATGATAAGTTCCATTGGTTCCACCGTGTTCAACAACACCTGCGTGGGTAACGCCAATATGGGGTTCAGGGGGGACTCCTTCAATAACGGTTTCATCGTGAACAATACCTTCAACGAGGCCGGTGTCGGCATCTACCTGTCGTACTCGAACGGCAATGTCATTACCAACAACAACTGCTCCATTAACACCGCCAACCCCGATTTCAATTACGGCATCTGGCTGGACTACTCGTCTCACAACACCCTATCGAACAACAACTGCAGCCAGAATGGACAGCACGGAATCTATGTGTATGATTCCTCTTATAATGTCATAGCAAACAGCACGTGTCTGGACAACACAGGGGACGGGATCCGCCTGACCATTTCTGACCGCAACAACTTGCTCAACAACACCTGTGCTTCGCCCAACATTTTCTATGGGACACCCGGGGACAGCGCGGGCATATATCTGGTGTCGTCGGATTACAACAACATAATCAACAACACCTGTTACAACAACAGCGACGGCCTCCACATCTATAGCGGCGAATACAACACGGTGTCCGGAAACAATCTGAGCCACAACAACAATTTCATGGGCACCAAGGCCAACATTAAGATAGGTTCGTCGAACAACAACGCAACCAACAACACATGCCTATAGGCTCCACTGTTGGGATATCGGTGGTCCAGGCAACGACATACGCATCGAAGGGAACAGCCTCAGTTACAACAATGTCGGAATCCAGGCGCTTACAATTCTGCGCACGAAAGACTGGTGATAAGCCAACAACACCATCAGCAACAGCAGTTGCAGGATGTATCTGCGTTGGCTAAGTGATTCCTGGTTTTCAATAACACCTGCGTGGACAGCAGATGCGGGTACTTCGATAAACGGGCCATCAACAACCACGGTATTCCAGCAACACCATCCGGAACAACGGCTACCAGCCGGTCGATTAGCGGCTATGGGATGGCCTTTGCCAGGGCCGGGCTGGCGATGGATGGCGCTGGAGAGTACGACAGCTGCTATGACAACATCATCTCCAACAACACCATCGAGGCAACCGGCTGCAGGGCTATCAATATAACCTCCGCAACCGGCAACCGTCTGTACGAACGTGCTGATGGGCAGCAACGGCGCAACGTCGGCGTATGATGCCCGCTCACGTTCAGGCTTGGGACAGCGGCGTGAACATCTGGAACGCCACCGGTTACGGCTGTAGCCTGTGGGCCGACTGGATCTCTCCCGATGCCAGCGGGGACGGTATCGTTGACGACGCGTACCTGATCGATGGCGGGACCAGCAAGATAAATCTGCCCCTGGCCGTGAGCGTGACTATAACCTCCCCGGCCGACGGGTTCGTCACTGGCGAAAATAACGTTGACATTTCCGGAACCGCAGTCAGCTACTTCGGCGTGGACCATCTGACCTGGTACAATGCCGCCAATGGCGAAGTCCGGTGATTGCATCAGCCTGGACGTTTGGACGGCCGTGCCACTGGCGGATGGCGACAACGTCATCACGGTGACCATGGTCGATGCTTCACGGATCGGAGGCCAACGCCTCGATCGCCGTGGTTATCGATGTCATTCCCCGTCCCTGGTGATAGCATCTCCCGCGGAGGGTGCATACGTCGGAAGCAGTTTCACGGTGACTTCTGGAACGGCAGCGACGCCGATTCCGGCATCGATGGCTACAACGTCAGCGTAAGAGGAAGTTCTTCCTGAAGACACAAACAGCAGCTCGTGCATCATAAACGACCTGGCCGATGGACCTTGGACGGTCTTGGTGACCGCCTATGATGTCGCCGGAAATTACCTGGACGTGGCGGTCGATATATTCGTTGATACCGTCTCTCCGATCGTGACCATCGATTCCCCGTTGACAACTTCCTCAGCACCGAAAATAGTGTCACGGTGACCTGGAACGGCAGCGACGTCAGTTCCGGGGTTGGCCGCTACGAGGTCGGCTACGAGGAGGAGCGAACCCCGGTGACATTGCTGCCCAGCGCGAACACCTACACCTTCAATGGGCTCGGTGACGGCTCGCGTCCTGACCGTCGTCGTATACGACAAGGCAGGACAATCGTCCTCCGACACCGTCACGGTCGAGTGGACACCAACCACCGTCCCTGACCATCACATACCCAGTCGAAGGTGGTTACGTGGCCAACAGCGACGTCGGTCACCTGGTCCAGCTTCGATGCGGAATCGGCGTCGATGCTCATTTCATCGTGAGCATCGAGGGCTTGGGATTCGTCAACACCACTGGCGCCTCGCGCACCTACAGCGACCTGGCCGATGGAACGTACGGTGCTGGTAAGCGCCTATGACCAACTGGGCAATTACCGGGACGTGACCGCGACCTTCACCGTCGATACCGTTGCGCCCGCTCTGATGGTCCCCGGCGGAAGGGCAGCTGTTCAACGCCTCATCGGTGACCGTGTCCTGGAACACCACCGACACCAATCCTGGAACGGTCGGAGTGAAGTTCGACGGCAGGCCTGGGCCATGGCCACCGGGGATGAGTTCGTAAAGACGGCGCCCTGACTGACGGCCATCACACCGCATACATCAAGGTGACCGATGCCGCCAACGGCTTCGTGGAGGGGATGGTCAATTTCACGGTCGACACCACCCGCCCCGACCGTGGCCTTCACTTCGCCGCAGGAAGGGCGCGCGTCAACAACACGACCGGAATGGTGGAATGGACCACGGACGGAGCGGTATCCAGCGTGGGGTTGATGGAGGCGTCTGGATAGAATCGATCCCAACACCAGCTGGGAATATTCCACTGGACTGGGCGGAGCATGCCATCAATTAGAAGGCGACCGTCAGCCAGCAACTCCGCTTCTGCCACACTCAACATCACCGTGGACACATTGGTACCTACTGCCAACGTTTCCCCCGACCAGGGGACCAGGACCTCTGAGCCCGCTGGTAGTGGTCGAGGTTCTCGAGGCCATGAACCAGACCTCGGTGGAGATAGTGGTGGACGGAGTGGAGGGCGGCGTTGATTGGGCTCCAGGGAACTGCGCCGCGCTGACCTTGTCTGGAAGGCTGGCGTATGGCACCACCTACCACGTCACCGTGACCGGTAAGGACCTGGCCAGGAATGCCATGGCGGCATCTTGGACGTTCAGCACCATGTCGGTCGGAAGTATCCAGGGCGTGCTGGTCGATGGGGACGGCGACCCATTGGCGAGATGCTGGGTCCATCTGAGCAACGGGGACACCGCCACCACCGATTCCCAGGGCAACTTCGCATTCGACCAGGTCATCGTCGGGAACACACGCTGACCGTGGATGTGGAAGAGGTATGAGCCGCTTTCCATGGATGTTGCCGTGGGATCAAACGGCCCACCCGGACCTGGGTGAGATTAAGCCCTTGTTTCCACGGGCGGAGAGGACGACGGCGGCTCGATCACGGCTGTGCTAATGCATAGCCATCGTCGCCGTGATTGCGGTGGGGGCGTCGCCGCGTTCTTCCTCCTGAAGAGGAAGTAGGACCGGACCAAACCTCTTAACTTTCCCTTTCTCTCCAAACAACATTAAGACGTTCACGGCATGCCACTGTTTTATAAACGCTCAAGGTTGTAGATTCCCCATCATTGGGGGTAGGGCGTTTGCGGGGATCGCGGTCAGAGGACTTCTGGTTGCAGTGGCATTGCTCTTCGTCGTACTATCCGCATCCGCGGTGTCGGCCGCGGATGATGTTGAAGATGTCCCGTCCAAGGATATTCCCCGGGACCGAGCTGAAGAAGGTGGAACCGTTCCGGGTGAACAGCGACGAGGAACTGGCGGCGCGCCGCATCAGGATCGAGGGGACCGCCAGCGACCCGTATAATCAGAGAACCTGGAGATCAACGCCCTGGGCTATGGGGCCGCCATCTACATCGGCAACACCACCGCGTACTTCAAGGTCAGAACTGCTCCCTTTTCAACGCTGACGGGTCAGATTGGCCGCTGCCCATCAGCACCGGTCTGTCATTATGCAACCTACCCGGAACGCCATGGTGCTGAACAACAGCATCACCGGCAACTCGTACAGTGGCGTCCACATGTACGCGGCCCACGGAACCGTGCTCTCCGGGAACCTGCTCCAGGACAACGGCTACAGGATACGCCTGTATTCGACCGATGATTGCGAGATATCCGTCAACGATGTTCTGGGAACGCGCAGGAGGGTATCCCTGCTCAATTCCAATCACAACTATATCGGGAAACACTCTAGGCCTCAACACGAACTACGACATTCCGGAGTGACCTGCTCCACCGACTCCAATTCATCATACAACTACGTGTTCAACAACAGGTGCGACGGCACCACCATCTCCATATGCCTGGACGGCTGCACCTGGAACATCGTGCAGGGCAACCGGGGAACGGGCAACACCGAGGGTGTACCTCTATGGTGCTGAGAACAACTCCATCGAGAACAACGAGCTCGAAGGGCTGATCAAAGGCATAGACCTGTTCAATTCATTCAGCAACAACACCCTCCTCAACAACGATTACCCAGCAATTTACCAGAGCGGCATCCTCCTCAGCGGGTCCCATGACAACAATATCACCAACAACGACCTCAGCAGGTGCATTCAAGGCATCAGCGTCCAGATGTCGAACGGTAACGAGCTCTTCGAGAACCGCTGTTACGACGAATTATCACCACGACTGTATACATCCTGATGTCCGACGGAAACATCCTGACCGACAATGAATGCTGGAACAATTACAGCAGGATGTACCTGCAGAGGTCCGAAGGCTCAACGTCATCGGCAACCTGCTGTACCGGGAACACGCAGTTCGGTTTGGTCATCGATGAGTCCAACGGAACCGCCGCAACCGGGAACCAGATGACGGATAACGACATGTTCGGCTGCTATCTCCTCGGCGGATCCCGCGATAACATGGTCGATCGTAACAACGCCTCCCTGAACGACATCAGCATCCACCTTGAAAGCTCCCCGTTCAACATCGAGTACGCGTCTGCCAGAACATCCGGTACGGAATAATGCTGGATGCCTCGGACGGGTACGCCGTCAACATAACAATTACCGGCAACTCGAACTCCGGGAATTTTCGTGGATTCGTGCTATAACGGATATGTGAACCCGCAACAACTGCGGCTCACACCGTCCAGAACGGCGCCCGCACATCCGCGATTCCGAGGTGAATTGGATCCTCCTACAACGTATGCCTGGGCGGGGTGAACGGCATACAGGTGAGCATTTAGCCAGACCGCTTCTGGCGTACAACCAATGCCGGGGGCAGACCGGGAACGGCATACTGCTCATTGATGCGCGGTCAGCTCCCTGGCCGGTAACGAATGCCGGCAGTCCCCCGTGGGCCTGCTGGTCCAAGGTTCCACGAACAGCGACATCGAGCAACATCTTCACCCAATGCGATACCGGGGTCAAGCTGGACGGGTCGGACCTCAACGTGCTCTTGGACAACGACTGCTCGAACAACGTCATCAGCATCCTGCTGGAAGATGCAAGCAACAACACCCTTGAAGAGAACCTGGCCAACAACGTGCCTGCGGAATATCCTTGCTCAACGCTGACAACAACAGCATTCGCTGGGGAATTCTGCGAGGAGTGCCTGACCGGGATATGCCTTTCGGCTCCACCGGGGAACACCATCTCTGCAGACGTGTTCCTGGACAACATCGAGTACGGCATTATGCTGGCATCCTCCCCGGCCAGCCGCATCCTGGACAATGAATGCCAGAGCCAGGATTTCGGTGTTTATCTGGATGGCTCGGACAGGAACGAGATAATCGGCAACGACTGCGATGACAACGACTACAACGGGATAGCTCTCTCCTATTCGAACAACAACACCATCGCAGGGAACAGATACAGCTACAGCGAGGATGGGATATCCCTGCTGTATTCCATGTAACCAACATAAGCGGCAACATCGCCAGCAGTAATAGCAATATCCGGGGCATCGTCTCCATTCTCCGACCGGAACGTACTGGCCGGCAACACCTGCGAGCATAACCCCCTGGGCTGCAAGGGCCATACGCTGTCCTTCTCCAGCTGGAACGTCATCATCGATAACGAATGCCACGACAGCAGGTACGGCGTCCTTCTCCAGAGCTTCTGCGAGAACAACCATAGGGGGCAACAACCTCAGCGGCAACCTCAAAGGGCAGGGTTTACCTCTGGAGGTACTGCGACTGGAACTCGGTCATCGACAACGAGTGCAACGACAACCCCGCCGAAGGCGTCTACCTGAACCTTACCTGTACTGCGAGAACAACACCGCTGCGTGGCCGGCAATGCCATGAACGGCAACCATCGCGGTCTGGTCGTTCTCGATTCCAACGATACCATCATTCTGAACAACACCTGCGACGGGAACCTCCAGTACGGGGTGATGCTGGCTCGCGCTCCCGGAGCATCGTGGATGGCAACAGCTGTTCCAGAGGAACAGCATCTACGGCATCTACCTCCAGTCGAGCGTTCTGTGCGTCATCAGAGGAACACCATAGCCGGGAACACCGGACACGGGATGCGTTCAGGACTCGGAGTTCTCCGACAACACGGTGTTCGAAAATGCCCTGATGGAGAACAACGGCGCCACCTCGGTCCACAACGCCTCCCGCGTTCAGGCCTACGACGCCAGGACCAACCAGATGAACCCGACCTCATCAGGAACCTGTGGGGCGATTGGACCTCCCCCGACACGGACGGCGACGGGACGGTCGACGTTCCTTACGCCATCGACGGCGGCTCGCGGATGAACTGCCGATCGCCGTGAGCGTGGTCATCAGGGTCCCGTCCTCGGTCAGCTACACGAACGGTTCCATCGCCATGGTGTCCGGCTCCGCCTACTTCGCCATGGGCCCTTTCCTCCTGTCGTGGCACAACGCCGCCGCGAACGGAGCCAGGCGGATGCTACGGAACATCGTCCTGGAACTGCTCCGTGCCTCTGGTCAGCAGAGCAACCTGATAACCGTGACCATGGTGATTCGCTGGGCTTCGTCCGCCAGGACAACGTCACCGTGGTGCTGGACACCACTCCCGGCCGTCATCATCCTCACCCCGCCGAGCGGGGCGCTGATGGGGTCCGGCAACGTGACCGTGGAATGGTCTGGAAGCGACCTGTCCGGCATGGCCTACTATCATGTGAGCGTCGATGGAGGAACGCCGGTGAACCTCACCGGCCTGACCCATACATTCACAGGACTGCAGGACGGCATGCACATCGTCAACGTGACCGGCTACGACCTTGCCGGAAACCGCGGCAGCGCATCGGTTAACGTGACCGTGGACATCCCGCCCGAGGTCTCTGTGGAGGCACCCTCCGAAGGCCAGGCCCTGGGGGACTGGAACGTCACCGTGACCTGGCAGGTGGATGACGCGGGCGCCGGCATCTCCCGCATCAGCGTCAGTGTGGACGGGGAAGCCCGACCCAACTGCCGGCCAACGCCACCAGTGTGCTGGTAGAGCGGCGCACCGCCGACGGCCCGCACTCGGTCAACATCACCGCCGTGGACGTGCTGGGCAACTCCGCCTGGTCCGCGGTCAACTTCACCGTGGACACCGTGGCACCGGTGATCGCACATAATCTCCCCGGTGGAGGGATCGTACTCCACCAGCAACACCACCTTGATCGAATGGATGGCCGAGGATGCCGGTTCCGGCATCGGCCTGGTGCAGGTCAGCCTGGACGGGGTCAACTGGACCACCGCCTGGAGCGACGTATATACCACTCCCGTCCTGGACGAGGGTCCGGCGACCTTCCACGTGCGGGCCACCGACCTGGCCGGGAATTCCATCACCGTGACCGTCAACTTCACCGTGGACAGCGTGGCCCCCACGGCCTCGGTCTCCCCCACGGGGGTCTGGGTGAAGGCGGACGCCTTGGTGGTGGTGACCTTCTCCGAGCAGATGAACCTCAGCTCGGTGGACCTGGCCATAGTGGGCATCACCGGCTCGGTGGCCTGGAACGGGACCACGGCCACCTTCCGGCACCTCGCACCGCTGATGTACGGGCGCACGTACACGGTGAACGTCACCGGCACGGACCTGGCCGGAAATCCCATAGAGCTCAGCTGGAGCTTCACCACCGAGGACTACACCACCTTCACCGGCAGGGTGAGGAGCGCCGAGGGGAACAACCTGCAGGGGGTAAGGGTGACCATCAGCAACGGGACGGTGTCCGAATCCCAGCTCACCGGGACCGACGGCAGGTTCACATTCGGCTTCGCCGGGAACGTCTCCGGAACGTTCACCATAACCCTGGAGAAGGACGGCTACCTGGACCTGGTCCTGGGCAACCTGACATTCACCCAGGGTGCCACGAACGACCTGGGCCCCTCCACCTTGGAGGCGGATGAGGATGAGGCGGGCGGAGACGGCGGCATCATGCTGTACGCGGTCATAGCCATCATCGCGCTGGCCGCGGTGGGCGTGGCGGCCTATTTCTTCCTGAAGAAGAAGTAGGTACCCATGGAAAGGGTTATTCGCCCTTCCCTCCCTCTACCACCCATGGTCCGGCTGAGGGACACGGGGGAGAAGCTCGCGGTGCGGGAGATCACGGGCATGATCAGCCCATCCGCCGCCCTGGGCCCCGGGGACGATGCCGCGGCGGTGCGCCTGGGGGACCGCTTCCTGGTGGCCAGCACGGACATGCTCTGGGAGGGCACGCACTTCCATCCCCGGATGAGCTGGTGGCAGAAGGGGTGGATGGCCGCGGCGGTGAACCTCAGCGACATGGCGGCCATGGGTGCTCAGCCGATAGGGCTGCTGCTGGCCATGGGGCTGTCCCCGGAGCTGGAGATGGACCAGGTCAGGGATATGGTGCAGGGGGCCGCGGACTGCTGCGACGTTCACGGCACCGAATATCTGGGCGGGGACACCAAGGAATGCTCACAGCTGGTGCTCACCGGCACCTCGCTGGGCCTGGCTCCCCTGGATGGTCTTCTGCGCCGCAAGGGCGCCCGGCCCGGGGACCTGCTGATGATGACCGGGACCGCCGGGCTTGCCGCCGCCGGCCTTCTGGCCCTGGAGAAGGAGATCGAGAGCCCCGCGGCGACGGCAGCCCTCTTCGAGCCCCGGCCCCGGGTGAAGGAAGGAACGCTGCTCTCCTCCATCGGGGCGGTGACCTCCTGCATGGACACCTCCGACGGACTTTCGATGTCATTGCACGAGCTGGGCCAGGCTGGCGGGGTCGGCTTCAGGGTCGAGGCGGTCCCCTTGGACCCGGAGGTCGAGCGCATAGCCTCGTTGGCCGGAACGGACCCTATGGATATCGCCTTGCACGGCGGAGGCGACTACCAGCTGCTGTTCACCGTCCGCCCCGAGGGCCTGGAAACAGTGCTTGCGCTGCTGGGCGCTGATGCCGCGGTCATCGGGACCTGCGTGCCCGGAACAGGCAATACCCTTAAGCGGGACGGAGGGGATGAGATACTGGAGCCGAAGGGATATGAGCACTTCCGGCGCTGATCTCAAGGAAGCATCATTCTGGGAGAGGGAGGGGGACGCGATACGCTGCTCCCTGTGCCCCCATTCCTGTCTGGTCGGGGAGGGCAAGAGGGGGATATGCCGCGTGCGCGGCAACATCGGCGGTCGAATGTACGCGCTGAGCTACGGCAAGGTCACCTCCGTGCACCTGGATCCAATGGAGAAGAAGCCGCTGTTCCACTTCAAGCCGGGAAGGCCGGTGCTCTCCATCGGAGGGGCCAGCTGCAACCTTCGCTGCCAGCACTGCCAGAACTTCGGCATCGCCCAGGTCGGCCCGGAGGAGTTCCCCGTCCGCGACGTCCGGCCGGAGGAGGTGCCCGCTCTGTGCCGGCGCTCCGGCTCCGGGGGAGTGGCCTGGACCTACAACGAGCCGACCATATGGTACGAGTACATGATGGACGCCAGCCGCCTGTGCAAGGCCGAGGGGCTTTTCACCGTGAGCGTGACCAACGGCTATATCCAGGAGGCCCCGCTGCGCACCATGAAGGGGGTCATCGACGCCATGAACATCGACGTGAAGGGCTTCTCGGAGAGATTCTACGGAGAGGTGTGCAAGGGCCGGCTGGCCCCTGTTCTACGGGCCTGCGAGCTGGCCAAGGAGCTGGGTATACACGTGGAGCTGACCTACCTGATAATTCCCACGCACAACGACGGTCAGGAGGAGGTCGCCGCCTTCTGCCGATGGGTGCGGGACAGCCTGGGCGTCGACACTCCGGTGCACTTCTCGCGCTTCCATCCCGACTACCGCATGGAGGATGTCCCGGCCACCCCCCGATCCACCATGGACATGGCCTATCGGGAGGGGAAGGCCAACGGGCTGGAGCACGTGTACGTGGGGAACATATCCACGGAGAGGGGGGAGAACACCTACTGTCCCGGATGCGGTTCCCTGCTCATCCGCCGCTCGGGCTTCCAGGCCGAAATGGCAGGGGTGCTCGACGGGAGATGCTCGAAGTGCGGACGGGACCCCGGCATCATCTGGTGATCGGTCACGCGCCCATGAGGTAGAGCAGCAGGTTCCCGGCCAGCAAGGAGAATGGCAGGGCCAGGGTCAGGGGGATCAGGAAGGGCACCTTGGGGGTGACCCAGGGGCGCAGCACGCCAGCGGCCTTCAGCCCCTCCCAGTCCGTCTCATCGTCCGAGCGAGGGAACAGGGAGGTCCTCAACCGCCCGTCATCCACCCTCTCCATGGGCCAAACGTGCTTCCCCCGGGCCTCCTCCAGGTCCATGCGCACCCCGAAGAGCATGAGGGGGAACCGCAGGTCCCTGCGTCCCAGGTTCAGGATGAGCATGCCCAGGGGCACCAACAGGGTCAGTATGGCCCCGTTGAAGAGCACCAGCACCGGGAAGGGCAGCACGGTCAGCGCCGCCGGGTCGTTAAGGGACAGCAGGGGCAGTCCCGGCAGCGACGGGTACAACGGGAACACCAGGGAGAGGGCGATCAGGGCCTTGGCGTCCGCCCCTCCCTTTATCACGTCCAGCTGGTACAGTATGAAGAACAGCAGGATGAGCAGGGGAACGCTGACCATGGTCCAGTAGCGCCCCTCACCGAAATGCTCCAGGCTGAGGTAGGCATACCCGGCCACGGTCGCCGCGTACAGAGCCAGGGGCATAGGGTTGATGCCGTCCTCGAAAATGCCCGGCCGGTCCCAAAGCAGGTCCAGGAAGACCAGGGTGATGAGCCCCAGGCATGCCATATAGATCCAGGGGGCGCCCTCCTGCCAGAGCTGAACGCCCATCAGCAGCGACCCACCGATGCCCAGAAGGTACCAATGACCGTCCCCGGCAGTGCGGGTACGCCAATCGGAGATGGAGGCGGCCATCATCACCGCGAAGGCCAATATTAACCTGGCCCAGGTCAGCTCTTCCATGCCTCGCGCATGGACGAATGACGATTAATGGTTTGCCACTGCCTTTCAAGAAATCCTAAATAGGACGAAGTTTCTCGCCCGCCCGGGAAGAGGACATGTCGACCGGTATCCGGCCTGCGGGACGAATCGCCCTGTTGCTCATATGCCTCATGGTATTGGCGACAGCGCTAGTGCCTAGCGCCTCGGCCGGCCCCGTCAACGCCTTCTCGGTGGGCGGCGATCTGTTGGAGACAAGCGCCGGTGAGCCGGCCACGTTCGAATGGATTCTGTACAACAACGACAGCGCGCCCTTCGTCATCACCCCCTCCTGTGACCCCATGGCCAACGGAGAATATTCGGTTTCCTTCGAGCAAAGCTCCATCACCCTCTTTCCCGGGGAGTCCAAACCCATACTGATGATCGTATCCACGGTCCGGGAGATGGATGCCCGCACGCTCTCTTTCCAGGTGACCTTCACCATCGTCCAGATGAACGCCCAGGGGAACGTGTTCACCCTGAACGACACCGTTCAGCTCAAGGTCCTGGCGGTGTTCGGGGCCACGGCCGGGGACAACAAGATACTGGGCATCTGGGACAACAACATGCCCTCTCCCCTGGACGGCAATGTCGGGGCCTTCGCGGTGAGCGTTGGCATCTGGGCCCTGGTGGCGCTCTTCATAATACTGATCGCGGGGCCCATCGTGCATTCCATGACCTCCAAGACCGCCACGGAGCTGGATGACATCCTGTTGAAGGTGGTCAAGGGGCCGGTGCTCCTGCTCATGGTCCTCTACGGGGCGATCAGCTCCCTGGAGATCCTGAACCTTAGCCGCGAGGTCATCGTGAACCTGGAGCTGACCTATTCCGTGGGGTTCGTGCTGGTCATGGCCTGGCTCATCTACCGGATCTATGACGGGGTCATCGTCTATTACGGGCACAAGCTGGCCGAGAAGACCGACTCCGAGGTGGACGACGTGCTGGTCCCCCTGCTGGAGAAGCTGGGCATGATAATCATCCCCACCGTGGCCTTCGCGGTCATACTGAGCATATTCGGCTACAACCTGACGGTGGTGCTGGCCGGGCTGGGGTTCATGGGCATAGTCATCGGTTACGCCGCGCAGGCCACCCTGGCCAACTTCTTCGCCGGCCTGCAGATGATGTTCGACCGCCCCTTCAAGATAAAGGACCTGCTGAGGCTGGACAACGGGGACATATGCGAGGTGCGCAAGATCGGCATGCGCTCCACCACCCTGTACAACACCTTCACCCACGAGTTGGTCATGGTGCCCAACAACGACATCGCCAACAAGAAGATAGTCAACATGGTGCTGCCGGACCGCAAGCTGAAGATCGCCGTGGGCGTGGGAGTGGCCTACGGGAGCGATGTGGCCCAGGTCATAAGGATCATGCAGGAGGCGGCGGCCTCCCTGCCCGAGGTGATAACGGACGACAGGCACCAGACCGCGGTGCGCTTCAGCGATTTCGCCGACTCGTCCTTGAACTTCACCGCCTTCATATGGGTCAAGGACCTTGACCTGCAGTTCAAGGTGGCGTCCGACTACCGCACCGAGCTGCTCAGGAGGTTCAACGAGGCCAAGATCGAGATCCCCTTCCCCCAGTCCGTGGTGTGGCTGAAGGACCTGAGCAAGGCCGAGGAACAGTAGGCGGTCAAAAGGCATATGCCCTCCCCCGTCAATCTCATACCGGTGAGAAGATGGAAGTGAGAGGAGCGATAAAGGCCCGCAGGAGCGTTCGTAAGTACAGGTACAGGGAGCTTCCCAACGAGACCCTGGTCCATCTGTTGGAGATGGCCCGGACGGCGCCGTCAGGCGCGAACCGCCAACCCTGGGAGATGGTGGTGGTGACCGACCGCCAGCGCCTGAAGGGCCTGGTGCCAATATGCAAGGACCAATCCTTCATCGCGGACTGCTCGGCCTTCCTGGTGGGGGTGGACGATCCCCAGCAGAAGTGGGCCAAGGTGGACCTGACCATAGCCCTTGACCACCTGTCCCTGGCCGCGGTGGAGGAGGGGCTGGGGACCTGCTGGATAGGGGCATTCGACAGGGAGCGCATGGCCGATTTCCTGGGCATCCCCAAGGGCCGGGAGGTCACGGTGTGCATGGCCCTGGGATACCCGGACGAGAACCCGGCCGCCCGCGGCCGCAAGGGGCCGGACGAGCTGTTCAGCTGGGACCGCTACGGGAACCGCGACCGGCTATGATCGACCGCGGGTTCAACCTGCAGGACCACGACCTGTACCTGCGCGCATTCGAGATGGCGGCGCAGATACCCCCGGGGAGGGTGAGCACCTACGGGGCCATCGCCCGCGCGCTGGGGGACGTGGCCGCATCGCGCGCCGTGGGCTTGATCATGGCAGCCGATCGTTCGCGCCCCTTCCCGGTCCCCTGCCATCGGGTGGTCTACTCGGACGGCCGGGTCGGCTGGTACCAGGGCATGGGGAGGGGAACGGAACGCAAGGCCGGGATGCTTCGCTCCGAAGGGGTTCAGGTGCAGGACGGCAGGGTGCAGGACCTGGATGCGGTGCTGTTCCGGGACTTCAAGGGGGAGCCCCTGCTCTCCATGATGGCCGCCCAGCAGATCGAGATGGCATCGATGGTCTGCAAGGAGGGCGACGCCTGCTCCTTCGAACGGGTGGCCGGGCTGGACATCGCCTACCGGGGGGACGAGGCCTTCGCGGCCATGGTTGTGCTGGACCGCAGGGGCCGGGTGCTGGAGGAGCGCACCGTCCGCCGGAAGGTTAACTTCCCGTACGTGCCAGGATACCTGGGTTATCGGGAGATGGCCCCCTACTGCGCGCTGCTCGACGGCCGCACGGACGGAACGCTGTTCCTGCTCGACGGCCACGGGATGGCCCATCCCAGGCGGGCGGGCATCGCCTGCCAGTTCGGCGTGGTCAACGGCCTGGCCTCCGCGGGGATGGCCAAGACCATACTGGCCGGGGCCATGAAGGGCGATTCGCTGATCATCGACGGCGAGGAGGCGGGCAGGCTGGCCATCGCCTCCTCCGGCCGCACCTACTTCGCCTCCGTCGGACACCGGGCCTCGCTGGATTCGGTATGCAGCCTGATCTCGGAGCTTCCCGAGGACCCCATGTTATTGGCGCATCGGCTGGCGGCGAAGGCCAAGGGGGAGGCATGAACGGGGAGGAATGCCACAGTGACTGCCTGACCCCGGAGGAGCGGGGCAAGATACTCTCAAGGTTCCACTCCCTGCTGTTCTGGGTGGGGGAGAACATACCGGAGATGGAGGTGCTGGACGGCAGGGAGGTCCCGCTGAAGGAAGTGGTGTTCCGTTTCATCACCCAGCAATACCCTGATGAGGACACGGTGGCGCAGGCCATGGAGCTGGCCAGGGCCCTGGAGGCCAAGGCCAGGTCCCTGCAGGGGGACCTCAAGGTCCGAAGCCTGGAGAGGGAGAGGGCCTACGGCATGATGCACGAGGCGCTGGGTCTGCTGCGCGCCGTGGACGAGCTGCGGAGCCTGGGAAAGGAGGACCGCGAGCTGAAGGCCAGGGCTCTGATGGCCCGGGTGGCCGACGAGAAACGGTGGCTCGATCTGGTCCGGGCGGTCAGGAAATGAGCTTTTGCAGCGTATCTTTATAATTATGGCGCGCTTTCTCGGAATATATTAATAATATTTTACTATTAACTGTGGTTTGAATACGAATTTATGCAAATTCGAACCAGGAGGCAACGGATTTGATCGATCACTTGGATGACAAGATCATCGAGATACTGAAGAAGGACTCACGGAAGGCTTTCGTGGAGATAGCCAATGAACTGGAGGTTTCGGAGGGGACCATAAGGTCCAGGGTCAAGAAGCTTTTCGAGGAGGGCGTGATCCAGGCCTTCACCATCAAGACCAGCAGCAAGAACGTCAAGGCCCTGGTGGAGGTGAAGATAGACGTTAACGTCAACACCTCGGAGATCGCCGACCAGATCGCCAGCTTTGACGGCGTTTCGGAGGTGTACGAGGTCACCGGCGAGGAGGACATAGTGGCCATAATCGACGTGACCTCCTCCCCCCAGCTTAACGAGATCATCGAACGCATACGAAGGTACGAGAACGTGGAGTCGACAAGGACCAGGCTCATACTGAAAGAGCATTTCGGAGCTGATTAGATGTTCAAGGGTTGCGCCACCGCGCTGATCACCCCCTTCCGGGAGGACGGGGAGATAGATGAAGAGGGATTGAGGGAACTGGTGCGCATGCAGGAGGCGGCCGGGGTGGACGCCATAGTTCCATGCGGCACCACCGGCGAATCCGCCACCCTGTCGCACAAGGAGCACCTGAAGGTGATCGGGATCGTGAGGGACGAGGCCAAGCGCGCCAAGGTCATCGCCGGCGCAGGCAGCAACGCCACCCACGAGGCCATACACCTCTCCAAGGGGGCCAGGGACCTGGGCGTGGACGGGGTGCTGCTGATATCCCCGTACTACAACAAGCCCAACCAGAAGGGCATCTTCCGCCACTACGAGGCCATAGCCAAGGCGGTGGACGTGCCCATAGTGGTTTACAACGTGCCCAGCCGAACCGGGTCCAATATCGCCGCGGCCACCATCAAGAGGCTGGCGGAGGTGCCCAACATCGTGGCGGTCAAGGAGGCAAGCGGTAACATGTCCCAGATCAACGCCATCCTGGCCTCGGTGCCCAAGCGCTTCAGCGTGCTCTCCGGGGATGACCTGATGACCTTCCCTATGATGGCCCTGGGGGCCCATGGAGTGATATCCGTCACCTCCAACGTGGTCCCGGACCTCATGGCCCAGATGACCCACGCCGCCCTGGAGGGGGAATGGGGCAGGGCGCGGGAGCTGCACTATCGCCTGCTGCCGCTGTTCAACGACCTGTTCCTGGACACCAATCCCATACCGGTCAAGACGGCCATGAGGATGCTGAAGAGGCCCTCGGGCGTTTTCCGCCTGCCGCTATGCGACATGGAGCCGGCCCTGGCCGATACCCTGAGGAAGACGCTTGCGGACATGAAGCTGCTGTGACCGCGGAGAATGATGCTGATGATCGATGTGGCAGTGGCAGGAGCCACAGGCAAGCTTGGCTCCATGGTCTGCTCCCTGGTCCAGGAGCAGAAGGACATGCGCCTGGTGGGGGCCGTGGTCTCCGCCGAGGGCGGCAAGGCCGGACGGGAGCTTTATCCCGGGGTGATGGCGGTGGGCCCCGACGGCCTGGAGGAGCTGTGCCGCCGATGCACGGTGCTGGTGGACGTCACCAGTGCCTCCGCGGCGGAGAGGAACGTCCCCCTGGCGGTGGCCGCCGGGGCCAACGTGATCGTGGGGACGACCGGAATATCCCCCGAGTTCATGGAGAGGCTGCGCTCCGCCGTTCGGGAGAAGGGGACCTCCGCCCTGGTCACCCCCAACTTCTCCATCGGGGTGAACGTCTTCTGGAAGGCCTGCCAGACGCTGGCTAGGGCGCTTCCTGATTACGAGGTGGAGATACTCGAGCTGCACCATGACAAGAAGAAGGACGCTCCCTCGGGCACAGCGGTCCGGGCGGCCCAGCTCATCTCCCAGGAGACCGGCGTGGACCGCATGGTGTATGGACGCCAGGGTCAGGTGGGCGCCCGGGGCCGGGAGATCGGCATCCACGCCATACGCGCCGGGGACATCGTCGGGGAGCACACCGTGATCTTCGCCGGCAACCGGGAGAGGATCGAACTGACCCACCGGGCCCACTCCCGCATGGCCTTCGCCGAAGGGTGCGTGGCGGCCATACGGTACGTGGCCCCTCTCAAGGACGGGGCGGTGCACGACATGGAGGAGGCCCTCGGAATATGAGGAAGGTCATGAAGTTCGGGGGGACCAGCGTAGGCTCCGCAGAGGCCATGGACCGCACAGCCGGGATAATCATGTCCTACGACTGCCAGAGGGTGGTGGTGGTCTCCGCCATGTCCGGGGTCACCAACTCGCTCCTGGACATGATGGCCGATCCCGGCAGGGAGGTGCCGGAGTACCTTTCCTGGCTGAGGCAGAAGCATCTGGACGCCTCCAGGGACAACATATCCAAGGAGCTGAGGCCGGAGTACCTGGAGCAGCTGGAGCACCGCCTCTCCGGGCTCGGTCATCTCATCCATCTCTACAGGCAGGACGAGGACCGCATAATGTACCAGGACGCCCTGGCCAGCTGGGGCGAGAGGCTGTCATCGCTCACCCTGTCCTTCATATTGCGCAGCCGGGGCACGGATTCCATGGCCCTCACCTCCGAGGAGGTGGGCATCGTGGCCACCGGCCCGCCGGGAAACGGAGGGGCCGAGCTCTCCGGAACCGAGGCCAACCTGCGGCGCACCCTGGTGCCGCTGCTCAAGGAGGGCAAGGTGCCCATACTGACCGGGTACTACGGCTGCGATCACAGGGGCAGGCCGCTCACCTTCGGCCGCGGCGGCTCCGATTACTCGGCCGCGGTGGTCGGCCACGGTGTGGACGCCGACGAGGTGGAGATCTGGACGGACGTGGACGGCTTCATGTCCGCCGATCCCAGGGTGGTCAAGTCCGCCCGCACCATCCGGGAGATGGACTACGGCGAGGCGGCGGAGCTGGCGTACTTCGGGGCCAAGGTGCTGCACCCCCGGACCATCGAGCCTGCGAAGCGTAAAGGGGTCGCCGTGCTTGTGAAGAACACCTTCAATCCCCAGGGCCAGGGGACCCGCATCCACGGTCTCAGCCGCAGTGGCAGGGACCTGCTGCGCAGCGTGGCCCTGAAGACCGGCCTGACCATAGTCAAGGTCTACTCCTCCGAGCTGGTCTACCAGCCCGAGCTGGTGGCCCGCATACTGGAGGCCATAAGCTCCAACGGGGTGACCATATACGCGGTGTCCACATCCCTCTCCACATTGGCGGTGGTCGTGCCGTCCGAATCCGTACAGGAGGTCTGCGAGCGCCTCCGAGGGTTCCGGGACCAGGTGGAGGCCGTAAAGGTGAAGGAGGACGCCGCCCTCATATGCGCGGTCGGCGACGGGATGCTGGAGAGCTGCGGCGTATCGGCCAAGATATTCGCCGCCGTGGCCGACGTGGGCGCGAACGTGGAGCTGATATCCGAGGGGGCGTCCGACATCGCCCTCAACTTCATGGTCGGCGGGTCGAAGGCCGTCGACGTGGTAAAGAGATTGCATGAACTGTACATAGGTGCTTGAATGAGAGAATTCCAGAGGAAGAAGGACGCCCTGCTGATCGGCGGGGTCCCCGCAACGAGGATAGCCGGGCGCTTCGGCACCCCGGTCATGGTCACGGACGAGGCGGCGCTGCGGGAGAACTACCGGGCCTTGCACAGGGCCTTCAACGACAAGTTCCCAACAAGGATCAACTACGCCTGCAAGGCCAACACCAACCTGGCCCTGCTCCGCGTGCTGGAGCAGGAGGGTTCCTGCATAGATGCCGTGTCGATCGGGGAGGTGGAGTCCTGCCTGAGGGCCGGCTTCTCCCCGGACCGCATACTGTACACCGGGGTGAGCGTATCGGACGAGGAGATGCGCCAGGTGGTGGAGAGGAAGGTGCCCATCAACGTGGACTCCATAGGGCAGCTGCGGCGACTGGCGGCCATCGATGGCCATCACCCCATCTCCCTGAGGGTGAACCCGGACGTGGGTTCCGGCCATTCTCAGAAGGTGGTGACCGGGACCAAGGGGGCCAAGTTCGGAATTCCCAAGGAGGGCATCCTGGCCGCCTTCTCCGAGGCGGTGAGGCTGGGCTTCCATCCCCGGGGGCTGCACGCCCACACCGGCTCCGGGGGCAGCGACCCCACGGTGTTCGGCCGGGTCACCGAGGTGCTGGTAGAGATATTCGAGAGGGTGCGCGGGGAGCTGGGCATAGACCTGGAGTTCCTGGACATCGGCGGGGGCATCGGCATCCCCTACCGCCCAGAGGAGCTGAGCGCGGACCTGGACGCCATCGCCGCCGAGGTCGCCGACAAGCTCAAGGGCAGCTCCGTCAGGCAGCTGGTGATCGAGCCTGGCCGCTACATCGTGGCCGACACCACCGTCCTGCTGACCAGGGTGAACGATGTAAAGTCCACCCCGGTGAAGGACTACCTACTGGTGGACGCGGGCTTCAACACCCTGATCCGCCCGGCCTTCTACGATTCATACCATCACGTGGCGGTGGCCAACAGGTTCGGGCAGAGGGCCGAGCTGAAGTACGATGTGGCCGGACCGCTGTGCGAGACCGGGGACTACCTGGCCAAGGAGAGGTACCTGCCCAAGGTGGAGCCGGGGGACCTGCTGTGCGTGTATGACGTGGGCGCCTACGGCTTCTCCATGTCCTCCAATTACAATTCCCGGCCGCGCTGCGCCGAGGTGCTGGTCGCGGACCGCAAGCTGTCCCTGACCCGGGAGAGGGAGGACCTGCGGGACCTCTTCCGCCGCCAGAAGATACCGGCGAGGCTGAAGCCATGAGGTTCTGGAAGTACCACGGCCTGGGGAACGACTTCGTGCTCGTGGAGAACCTGGACGGCGGCGTGAGCAAGGACCCCGATTTCGTGAGGGCCGTATGCCACCGGCGTTTCGGAGTGGGGGCCGACGGGATACTCTACCTGGAGCGCAGCGACAGGGCCGACTTCGCCATGCGGGTCATGAACTCGGACGGCTCGGAGGCGGAGATGTGCGGCAACGGCATCCGCTGCCTGGCCAAGCATGTCCACGACATGGGCCACCTGAAGGGGGAGGAGATGACCATCGAGACCCTGGCCGGGGTGCTGCCCATCACCCTCACCGTGCGCGACGGAAAGGCGGAAACGGCCACCGTGGACATGGGCCGTCCAAGGCTGGACTGCCCTGACATCCCCATGAACTGCCCCGGCCGGTTCGTGGACCGGGAGCTGATGGTGGACGGCAGGACGTTCCGGGGCACCGCGGTGTCCATGGGCAACCCCCACCTGATCCTGTTCGAGCAGGTTCCCGAAGGGGAGCAGGAAAGGCTGGGTCCGATCATCCACGCCCACGAGCTGTTCCCCAAGCGCACCAATGTGGAATTCGTTAAATCGGTGGACGGGTTACTGGAGGTCAGGGTGTTCGAGAGGGGCGCCGGCTGGACCATGGCCTGCGGCACCGGGGCCTGCGCCACGGTGGTGGCCGCAGCCCTGCTGGGCAAGGTCAGGTTCGACGAGGAGGTGCAGGTGCGCCTGCCCGGAGGTAGCCTATGGATAAAGGTCTGGAAGGACCTCTCCAGGGTGACCATGCGCGGACCGGCCGCGCTGGTGTTCGAAGGTCAGATGTGAGGTGTGTACATGGGATTCGATTACGCTAACAGGCTGAAGATGCTGCCTCCCTATCTCTTCGCGGAGATAGAGGAGAAGGTGGAGAGGAAGCGGAAGGAAGGGATGGACATAATCGATTTCGGGATCGGGGACCCAGACCTTCCCACTCCCCAGCCCATCGTGGAGCATATCAAGAAGGCGCTGGACGACCCGGACAACCATCGCTACCCCTCCAGCGCCGGGGAGGCGGACACCAGGGAGGCCATCTCCCGGTGGTACAAGGACCGCTTCAACGTGGACGTGGACCCCAAGGGGGAGGTGGCCATACTCATCGGTTCCAAGGAGGGCCTGGCCAACATCTGCCGGGCCTTCGTGAACTGCGGGGAGAAGGTGCTGTCCCCCGACCCGGCCTACCCGGTGTACGCGCAGGGCGCGGCGCTGCTCACCGACTCCAATCCGGTGCGCTTCCCCCTGCTTGCCGAGAAGGGCTTCCTTCCGGACATGGACTCCCTGCCCACGGACGCGAAGATGATCTACCTGAACTACCCCAACAACCCCACCGGGGCGGTGTGCGACACGGAGTTCCTGCTCAAGGCCTCCAGGTGGTGCGTGGAGACCGACACCATCCTGTGCTACGACAACGCCTATTCGGAGATGACCTTCGATGATTATGTGGCCCCCTCCGCTCTGGAGGTGGCCCAGGGGGACGGGACCATCGAGTTCGGATCGCTGTCCAAGACCTTCAACATGACCGGGTACCGCATAGGGTACGCGGTCGGCGATTCGGACCTCATAGCCGGGCTGAAGAAGGTGAAGTCCCAGATCGATTCCGGCGCGCCGAAGTTCCTGCAGAAGGCGGTGACCATGGCCCTGGGATCGTACGTGAAGGGGGAGAAGCCGCAGATGGTCAAGGACAACATCGCGGTCTATCAGGAGCGGCGGGACGTGCTGGTGGGTGGACTCCGCAAGCTGGGGTTCAAGATCGATCCCCCCAAGGCCACCTTCTACCTCTGGATGAAGGTCGACCAGCCCTCCCTGAAGTTCGCGGAGAGGATGCTCTCCGCTGGCATCGTGGTCACTCCGGGTGTGGGCTTCGGCAAGGGCGGCGAGGGATACGTGCGCATGGCCACCACCCAGCCGGTGGAGAGGATAGAGGAGGCCCTGGAGCGCATGTCCAAGGTGCTCTGAGGGCGGATGCCTGAGAACCCCTTCGATCAGCTGGCCGACGAGTATGACCTGTGGTTCGAGCGGAACCGCCATGCATACCGCGCGGAGCTGGCGGCCCTCCGCCCCTGCGTACCGCAGGGCCGGGGGCTGGAGGTGGGGATGGGCACGGGGCGCTTCGCCCTGCCGCTCGGGATATCCACGGGCGTGGACCCCTCCCTGCCCATGCTCAATACAGCCGTGAAGAAGGGGTTGGCGGCGGTCCGGGGAAGGGCGGAGGCCCTGCCCTTCAGGGACGGCGCCCTCGACTTCGTGCTCATGGTAACCGTGCTCTGCTTCGCGGACCCCTTGCCCTCGCTGAGGGAGGCCTTCCGGGTGGTGCGGCCGGGGGGACGGCTGATCATCGGGCTGCTGGACCGGGACAGCCCTTTGGGAAAGGTCTACGGGGAGAAGGCCTCCGGAAGCCGCTTCTACCGGACCGCCAGGTTCCTATCGGTGGCCGAGGCCCTGGGAATGATGGAGGCCGCGGGTTGGCAGGCCACGGACGTTCGCCAGACCGTGTTCGGCGGAGAAGGGCCGGAAGAGGTCCTGGAGGGACACGGCCAGGGGCTTTTCGTGGTCATCGCCGCCCGGAAGTGATCCAGCAGGTCTACGGTCTGCTGTAGCCCCTTACGCCCCGGGCGTAGGCCCTGTTCACCACCTCTATGAGGGAGGCGTCGTCGCGAGGGAGCCCCTCGCCCAGGGACAGCAGGATGTACTCCGCCAGGTCGTAGACCTGGGGACCATTCTCCGGACGGCCCTCCATGAGGTTCTGGCGGCAGCCGGCGCAGTTGGTGATTATGATATCCCCTCCCTCGGAGGCCACCTGCACATGCTCCTGGCAAGAGGCGCTTATGGACGCGGTGGGGTGGTTGAGGCGCACCCCTCCGCCGAAGCCGCAGCAGTTGGAGCCCTCCGGGTCAGGGTTCATGAGCTCCGTTCCAGGGACCTTCCTCAGCAGCTCCCTCGGCTCTTTGAAGATCCCCGCGCCCCTGGTCAGATGGCAGGGGTCGTGGTAGTAGACCCTTCCGCCGGCCTTGTCCCCTGGCGCCAGCCTGCCCTGGTCGATCAGATCGCCCAGGAACTGGGAGGCCTGCACCACCTCGAAGCCCAGCGGCCCGAACATGCCAGGGTAGGCCTTGGACAGGGCCATGAAGCAGCCCGGGCAGGAGACCACCACCTTCCTGGCCCCCATCTCCCTCAGTTTGGAGATCACCTTGGGTCCGTTGGCCTTGATGACCGAAGGATTCCCGGTGCCAGCAGCGGCCAGGCCGCAGCAGTAGTCCAGGCCGTTCAGCACGGAGAAGTCCACCCCGGCCCTCTCCATCAGGCGGGTGATGGCCAGGACCATGGTCTTGTGGATGTAGCTGGAGTAGCAGCCGGGGTAGTAGACCACCTCGGCCGGACGGGGCTCGAAGTGCAGCGGCTCCTCCACCTCCGCGGCGGTCTTGAATATGTTGCGTTCGTAGTCGGGGTCGCATATGAAGTTGATGTCCGACAGGCCGGCTTTGGCCACCCGCTTCAGCCTGGCCTCCTTGATCAGAAGCTTGAGGCTGAGCTTCTCCGGGCACGCCGATTCGCACTTCCCGCAGGTCAGGCACATGGTGATGTCATGCCCGGTCTCCATGCCCCCCTTAAGGTAACCTATCAGGGAATCGATCATGTCGACGTCCGAGTACTGCGGGCAGGCCTCGATGCACTTGCCGCATCTCAGGCAGCGCTGGTCGTAGTCCGAAGGGTCCATGGGCCGGGAAGGAAAAATCCTGGATTAATAATGATACAGAAGCATCTTCCAACAGGCCGATGCGGTTCAGCACCGCCCTTGCGTCTCCCGGCGATAGGCGGCCTTCAGGGCGTCCACCACCGGCATGGGCTTGCCAAGGATATACGTCTCCAAGGCCCCCCCGCCGGTGCTCACATAGGAGAAGCGGTCGCAGCAACAGAAGCGCTGGGCGGCGCTGACGGTATGCCCTCCTCCGATCACGGAGAAGGCGTGGCCCACGACCGCCGCCTGCATGAGCATCTTGGTGCCCAGCTCGAAGCCGGGGGTCTCTATCTTGCCCGCGGGCCCGGACATGAAGACGGTGCAGGCGTCCCTGAGCATCTCCTCGAAGGCCCGGGCGCTCCCCATGCCGATGTCGTGTATGGGATGAACGGAAGGCAGATCTGCTATGGGCACATCCATCCTGGCGCCATCGACCTCCAGGGCCACGTCGAAGGGCAGCTGTATGCGGTCCCCGTACATCTCCAACAAGCGGTGCGCCTCCCTCAGGTTCTCGTCATTGAACTCCTTCATCAGGTTGCGTTCGCTCCTCTCCCCCAGGTCCACTCCCTTGGCCTTCAGGAAGGCGTTGGCCACCAGTCCGACCAGGATCACCCGGTCGGCGATGCCCTTCCCCAGCACGCGGTCCACCACCTTGATGGCGTCCGAGAACTTGGCTCCCCCGAGAACGAAAATGCAGGGGTGGGAGGGTGAGCTGAAAACGGTCTCCAGGGCATGGAGCTCCTTCTCCATCAGCCTGCCGGCGGCGGAAGGCATGATGGCCTGGAACCCGACCAGGGAGCACTGGGAACGATGGGCGGCGCCGAAGGCGTCGTTGACATAGAAGTCCGCCAGCCTGGACAGCCGCTCCACCAATGCCGAGCGGGAATGCTCCTCCATCGACCTCTTGTCCATCTCCCCCGGCTCGTCCCTCACGTTGCGGAGCATGATCGCCGTTCCTGGCCTCATCTCCTTAATGGCCCGGGAGGCCTCCTCCCCATAGAGGTCATCGACGTACGCGACCTCCTGTCCTAGAAGTTCAGAGGTACGTTTGGCATGCCTCTCCAAGGATATATAGTCCCATTCCCCAGGACGGCTCTGGTGCGCCAGAATGATGACCTTGGCCCTGCGGCCCAGCAGCTCCTTGAGGGTGGGCAGGACCTCCCTGATACGGTTGTCGTTGGCCAGGTCCAAGGTGTCCTCCCGCAGCGGGCAGTTGATGTCCACCCGGTAAATGACGGTCCTCCCCTCTACATCCAGGTCGTCTATGGTGAAGTGGTCCTTCATGGCGATTCCCCAGGCGTCCCCCGTCAAAGGGGGCCGTGGCATCTCTACGTCATCAGGATGGCGATGCAATAAAAAATGATTTGCCTGGAAAGGCCAGCCATGTCAGGCGGATATCCATGGTCTGGAAGGAACGCCCAACACCGTTTATATTCCTGCTGAGCATGTGCTGTCCTCGATATTGCACATGTCCGCCATAAGAGCAGAGGGCCTGGTCAAGAGGTTCGGGGACTTCATGGCCGTGGACGGGGTGAGCTTCGAGGTGCCCGAGGGGCAGTTCTTCGGCCTACTGGGCCCCAACGGCGCGGGAAAGACCACCACCATACGCATGATGACCGGGGTCCTGCGCCCCGATGGCGGGTCGGTGAGCATACTCGGCACGGACATGGCCAGGGACCCCCTGGGGGCCAAGCAGAGGCTGGGGGTCATCCCGGAGGTCGGCAACGTCTACCCGGACCTCACCGCCCGCGAGAACCTGGAGCTGTTCGGCAGGTTCTACGGTCTCTCCGGGCAGGTGCGCCGGGAAAGGGCCGCCGCCCTGCTGGAGGAGCTGGGCCTGGGGGGAAGGGAGGACGAGAAGGCCAAGCGCTTCTCCAAGGGGCTCCGGCAGAGGGTGTCCATCGGCTGCGCCATGATCCATGGGCCGGACCTGCTCTTCCTGGACGAGCCCACCGAGGGCCTGGATGTGCAGAGCCGGCGTCTGATCCTGGAGAAGGTGGGAAGGATGAACCGCGCGGGGGCCACGGTGGTCCTGACCACGCACAACATCGAGGAGGCCAGCCGCCTGTGCGACCGGGTGTGCATCATCAACCGGGGAAAGGTGGCCGCCCTGGACACCCCGGAGAGGCTGAGGGCCACCTTCGAGGGAGCGCGCTCGGTGGAGGTGGCCTTCGACCGCCCGGTGGAATGCGGCCTGTTCTCCTCCGAATGCATCACCCGCGCCGAGGGCCAGGGCCACAAGCTCCGCTTCTACACCTCCGACCCGGACGGGGCCGTGCGCAGGATCATGGAGGTGAGGGACGAGATGGGGCTGACCATAGTCTCCCTCAACACCCTGGAGCCTTCCCTGGAGGACGTGTTCGTCAAGCTCACGGAGGGGAAGGCATGAACCTGAAGATAATGGTCCGCGGGGTGCTCTCCACCGCGGTCAAGGACATCAAGATCTACTACCGGAAGCCTCCGGTGTTCATTTTCGGGCTGATCCTGCCCACCTTCCTATTCTTCGCCTTCTTCATGGGACGGCAGCTGGACCTGGCCACCTTCTTCCCGGGGTTCCTGGCCATGGCCCTGTTCTTCACCGCCTCCTCGGTCGGGCCGCTGATCATCCCCTGGGAGAAGCAGGCCGGGACGTTCGAGAGGCTGCTGACCCTGCCGGTGAACATACCCGTGCTGGTGCTGGGGGATACCCTGGCGGGCGCGGGCTTCGGCCTGATCATCAGCGTGACCGTGTTCCTGTTCGGCTCGCTGGTTGCCCCGTTCCAGATCGGACTCCTGGGTCTTCTGGCATTGCCCCTGCTCTTCGCCCTGGGCAACCTGTGCTTCGCGGCCATGGGCGTACTGCTATCCTCGCCGGCAGGTCCGGTGCCCAGCAACATCATGATGCTGTCATCGCTGGTCCGTTTCCCCCTCATCTTCATCAGCGGTATATTCGTGCCCCTTTCGGAGATGAGCGGGGCCTTCCGCGGGGTGACCCTGATGTCCCCGCTGACCTATCTGGTGGACGGCCTCAACCACGCCCTGGGAAATGAGGGCGTGATACCGCTGGCGTTGGATATGCTTGTCCTGCTGGCCTTCACGGTGGTGTTCCTGCTGGCCGCCAATCACATACTGAAGAGGAAGGCCCTGAAGGGCCTGTGACCCCCCATTCCGGATGATGGAACTGGTCGCGAACCCAAAAAAAGGGATGGGGTCGCGAGGGGCCCTAAGGGGTTCTCACAGCCCGATGGCCGCGTTGGTCTTCATTATAGAGGCCATATTGTCCTTTTCCAGCTTCATCATGGCCCTGATGCAGTCCACGTTCTCCGGGACCACGTCGCTCTCCTGGTGTATGGCCTGATAGTAGTATAGGGTGTTCTCCACCACCTTCACCCCGTCCTTCCAGACCGCGATGTCCATGAGGTCGCCCCGCGCCCGGCCCAGGTCCTTGGCCAGCTCCATGACCTGGCCGGTGTTCCTGACCCCCTCCTTTCCGGAGACCAGCCTCACCCTGGGGGAGGAGGACCAGACGTCCAGCACCTCCTTCTCGGTGACCTTCCTCTTGAGCTCCACCGCTACGCAGTGCAGGTGCATTAGGGTGGTGGGGGTGACCACGGCCATGGTCTGGATGTCCAGCCCGTGCATCACCGTCTTGACGTCCGGCCCGTGGTGGGTCGGCAGCTTCAACGAGGGCTCGATGGCGTTCAGGGCCGCCCCCTTCTTGTCCGCGGGATCGGCCCCGCGGCGCACCAGGGAGGCGAAGACCTTCTGGATGCCGAAGGCCTGCTGCAGCGGGAACAGCGTCCTCACCAATCCCGTGGTGTTGCAGGAGACCACCCTCACCGCGTTCGCTCCCCAGGCCTCATGGTAGTTTGCCAGGGCGTTGAAGGAGATGCCGGCCAGATCGTGGGACTCCCCTCCCTGGTAAATGGACCTGACCCCGGCCTGGTCGTATATGGCCTTGTTCTTCTCCCCCACGCCGCCGGGCGTGCAGTCCACCATCACGTCCACCTTCTTGAGCAGGTCGTCCAGGGTCCCCTGCACCTTGAACCCGGCCTTCTCGAAGTTGTCCAGGTCCTCCGCGTGCGCGGCGTACAGCGGACAGTTCTCCCGCAGGGCGGTGGAGGCCTCGTAGGAAGGCCGGGTCTTGGTCACTCCCACGATCTCCATGTCGTCCTGCCTGTTCACAGCCCAAGCCACCCTCTTGCCGATGGTGCCATAACCGTTTATCCCGACCTTTACCTTCATGTGATGCGCCTCCTCTGCATCATCCAGATTATCAAGGCGTATTATGATTATTTTGGTGCGACCATCGGCCGAGCGTTAAAAAATAAAAAGGGGTTGTTTTGGGGTTTGAAGGGGCCTACTCCTTCTTGGCCTTGGCCTCTTCCTTCGCCTTGATCTTGTTGGCGGCCCTGGCGATGATGATCGTCGCCAGCACGGCGATCACGGTCACGATCACCGCGTATATGACGTAGCCCATAAGGGCATCGCCAGTGTCCAGGAATTGGGCAACAAGCTCAATTATGGCAGCGTTCCAGGCCAAGGCGGCGACCAATCCGAAGGCTGCGGTCATCAAAGCGGCTATCTTCTCGATAACTTCCATTTTAAAGCTCAAGTGTCTCGTCCTCCTGGAAAAATGTTAATAAAAAATCAGGTGGCCAGTATTTAATGCTTGTCCCAGGGATATTTTTTTCAGGGATGGTCCATTCGTCCAACTCAAGGCCCGAACGACCGCCGGGCGGACACAATTGAAATATCCGGGCGGGGATGGGGTGGACATGGGCTTGATGAGGTCTGCGGGACAGACGGCCTACTACGGCGTGTGGTTCCTTAAGGGGCTGCTGGGGTTCAAGAGGCCCCTGGTGAACACCATGATAATCACGTACCAGTGCAACTTGAAATGTCAGCACTGCCATATCGCCGAGAACCTTCCGCTGATCCCCCCGCCTCATAAGATATCCTACGACGACGCGGTTCAGGAGATGAAGGCCTCCTTCGACCGGGGGGCCCGGGTGCTGTTCTTCGAGGGCGGAGAGCCCACCCATTGGAGCGACGGGGACCGGAACCTGCTGGACCTGATCAAGGCCGGCAGGGAGATCGGATACTACGTCACCGGATACACCACCAACGGCACCAACATCTTCTATCTGGAGAGCGACGTGGTCTCGGTATCCCTGGACGGCCCCCGGGAGGTGCATGACGCCATACGCTGCCCGGGGACCTTCGACAAGCTCATGGCCAACCTGGACAGGGTGGAGCATCCCAACGTGTTCGCCAACATGGTGGTGATGCCCGAGAACAGGCACCTCATCAGGGAGACGGCCCAGATCGTGAAGGACAGCAAGAGGATCAACGGACTGATGATCAACTTCCTTACCCCCCCGCCGGATTCGAAGACCCTCACCCTGGAGGAGAAGAGGAAGGTGGTGGAGGAGGTCATCGCGCTCAAGAAGGAGGGGTTCCCCATCCTCAACTCCAGGAAGGCCCTGAAGGAGCTGCTCATCGAGGACTACACCAACAGATGTCCGTACTGGGCCTCGGAGTTCGTCATGCCCGACCGCAGCAAGCATTACGGCTGCCCGATGCGCGGCGAGTCGTGCAAGAGGTGCGGGTTCAACGCGGTGCGCGAGTACTCCCTGGTCACCAGGGGAAGCCCCTCTACCATAATGTCCATGGCAGGGCGTTTTGCACTATCAACGAAATGATGATGAGCATCTCGCTGAAGATGACCATCTTGACGATCTGCGGCGCCGGCCTGATGAAACGCAGGTCGTCGTCCCTGTCGCGGAGCCCCTGCATCATCCTCCGGCCCATGGGCACAGTGAGCAGCAGGATCAGGAACACCGGGTGGAAATAGACCAGCCCCAGGTGCATGATGTGTATCCCTAGCAGAATGACGCCAACGGCGCCCACCGCCCTCTCCAGGCCCAGGCGCACGCACCAGTCCTTCTCCCCTCCCTTGACGTGCGCCTCGTATCCGGACATCTGGTCCACGAAGCGCATGAGCATCACCGACGTTCCCACTATCAGTCCGATCAGGAACATCTGCCATGACCACTCGGGCCTGATGACGTAGTAGGTGAAGAAGGACATCATGAAGAAGGAGGCCCCCACGTCCAGCTCTCCCAGCCCCCGGGCGCCAAGGTTCAGCGGGGGAGCGGTGTAGAAGTAGGCCAGGAACAGGCCTATGGCCCCCAGGACGATCACCAGCCAGCCGCCGTACGATACGATGGGGATGGCGGTCAGCAGGGCCATGGCCAGTATGGTCGCCAGAACCATCTTCCCGATCCGCTCGCTGACGTCCCCCTTGTCAAAGATGTTGCCGTCCCAGTACACCCTTTCGTCGTACAGCTCCTTGATGGCCTCCTTGCGCTCGTCGGTCATGAAGTCGAAGCGGGTGGCGTCGGTGCCGCTCTTGTGATCGAAGTAATCGTTGCTGAGGTTGGCGAACAGGGCGAAGAAGAAGACGTCCAGCGGTATCAGGACCGCCAGGAGCCATTCGTCGCCCACCGTGAGCGCGAACGCCGCCCCGGTGACCGAGGCCATGACGAAAGGTAGGGTATAGCTGATCCTAAGCATGTTCAGCAATGTGCGGTACAGCGTCTTCTCCGTCCGATCACCGGGACGGTAAAAACCGATAGCGGATATAACCGTTGCTCACAGGTGGCCGTTCTCCCGGTACCAGGCCACCGTCTCGGCCATTCCCTCCGGCAGATCGTACTCCGGTTCGTACCCCAGGTCCTTGCGGGCCCGCTCGATGCTGAAGGCCCGGTCGCTGGTCACGCTCTCCACCGTCTCCCTGCGGTACAGGAAGTTCTCCCGCCCGATCAGGGCGTTGAAGGACTCTATGGGCAGCATCATCAGCTTGGCCAGGCCCTTGCGCAGGCGCCAGCGCGGCTCGGGCTGCTGGAATATGTTGGCCAGGACGCGGTACACCTCCTCGTAGGTGTACGGCCTGGCCTGGGTGATAATGTACGTCCCGCAAATCGACGCCGGAGCGTCCAGTGCCTTGAGGAAGGCCTGCACCACGTCCTGCACATGCACGAACTGGATGTAGTTCCTTCCCGAACCGATTATGAACTTGGAGGCGAACCCCTTGAAGGAGGTTATGAAGTAATAGGCCACATCGTCCACGTTGCTCGGGCCGTATATGCCCGAGGGGCGCAGTATGGTCCAATCCAGGCCGGACGCTCTCACCAGCTCCTCCGCCCTGGCCTTCGATCGTCCGTACTCATACTGCGGGTTGAGCGGGGAATCCTCGTCCCCCGGCGGGGACGCTATGGGTCCCATGGCCTCGGTGCTGCTGCAGTAGACGAAGCGCCGCACGCCTGCCTCCCTGCACGCCTCCAGAAGGTCCCCTGTGCCCTTGACGTTGACCTTCTCGTACATCTCCTTCTTCCCGGTGAAGGTGTAGTAGGCCGCCAGGTGCAACACCGCGTCCACCCCCCGCAGCGCGTTCCTCATCGATGCGGGATCGGTGAGGTCGAGGACGGTCTTCTCCAGGCCCAGCGCGTCTATCCTGGAGGTGTCGCTGCCCTGGCGATGGGCGCACACCGGGACGTGCGGCCCTCCGGCCATCTTGCTGACCATATGTCCTCCCAGGAACCCGGTGGCCCCGGTGACCAGCACCCTCAAAGCTGCCCCTCCAGTCCATCGTTCCTCATCCTCCAGTACACTATGCGGGTGAACAGGGAGGTCATGGGTACCCCGTCGTAGGGTTCCACCGCCCCGCGCATGAACATGTCCCCCAGGGGCAGTATGCGATGCACCCCGGCCCTCACCAGGCCGTCCACGATCGCCGGCATGGAGGCGTCGGTGATCGCCAGTCCGATGCTCTGCACCCCGTCGATGCCCCGGAAGGCCGGGTGCCGCGGCAGCGAGCGGAGAAGCTCCATCGCCCTGCCGGCGTCCGGGACCGCCACGACCTCCAGGAAGCGCCGGCGGGCGAAGAGGTTGAAGGTGGGGAACTGCCTGGCCAGCCCCTCCAGGGAGCTGCGTTCCCTGGACAGCACCAGGGTCCAGGGGTTCTCCGGGACCTTGGACGACAGCACCAGTCCCCCGTCTGTCTGGATGAAGCGCCGGGCGCCCTGCAGTATGAAAGTGCGGTCCTGGTCCGGGGACAGGGGGAACTCCATGCCCGTGGCGTCCAATCGTTCCCCCGCCGTCCTCAGGAATTCCCTGGCCCTCTCGTAGGGGCCGATGAACACCGCGGTGGTGGGCGAGGAGCACAGCTGCTGGTCGTAGAGCACCACGTCCAGGGCCAGGTCGTCGGCGGCCTGCAGGTGGTCCACGCCGTCCTCGATTATGGCCATGCCGGTGAAGGGCCCGTTCACGAAGAAGCGCGGATGGTTGGCGTTCTTCCCGACCATCCCGGCCACGATGCTGCGGGCCGGCTCCGCCCCCCAGAAGTTCACCATGCCCAGAGGCATCTCCTCCAGTGCGGCCTTCAGGGCGGGGGAGTCATGGCCGAAGTAGGAGACCGCCAGCGCGGAGCGCATGGCCCGGGCGGCCCTGGAGTCCGGGACCTCGGCCAGAAGCCTGAAGACCTCGGTCACCCCCCGGTAGTTGGATATGGAGGGCTTGAGCACGGTCAGGTTCCCGGTCACCAGGGAGACCACCGTGGGTATGAGCGTGGGCACGATGGAGTTCCCGGAGCTGATGATGAGCACCGGGCCGACCGGCACATGGCGGAACATCTCCGTCTCGTCCATCTCCACGAAGCGGTGCAGGGCCTCGGCGCCCCCCTGCACCGAGGCCTCCAGGTTCTTGCGGATGTTGGCCGCGCCGAGCACCGCGGGCACGAAGGACAGTTCGGTCTCCATGAGCGCGGGGGAATAGCCGGTGGAGGCGGACATATCCTCCTTCAGTCGATCGTAATCACCACGGTCCAGGCGGTCCTTCCAGAGTCTGGCCATGTGCTCAATGACCTGCAGCCGGTCGTCGATGGGGATCGAGGACAGCTCCGCCTGCACGGCCGGAGCGGCCTCCATGAGCTGCCCGAGGGCTGCCGGGGACAGTTCCAGAACGTCAGGGTTGCCGGCGCTCGGGGCCGTCTCAAGGGCTCGATCGAACAGCAGCGGCTCTACGGTTGAGGACATGGGATGGGGAACGCCATCGGCGCTTTTAATGATGTGGCTACTGCTTGGTCATCATCTCTTCCAGGGTGCCTCCGCAGGCCCGCTGCAGGTCCCACCCCTCCTTCACGCTCAGGCGGCGCTTGTACACGAACTCCTTGCCGTAGAAGCCCTTCGAGGAATGCCAGGTCATGATGTCGCCGGGGTAGAACACCTCCAGCCAGGAGGTGGTGAAGGGGTTGAATATCCCCAGTATGCCCTCCCGCCCCTCCTCCTCCACCAGCTCGAAGGTCATGGGATCCAGCAGGAACGCCTCGGACAGGGGGTGCGGCACCTTGTCCATCACCCCGTGGCGGTCGATGAGCGCGGTCAGCGTCTCCGTCATCCCCAGGACGTCCATGAATGGCGTTTCCACCTGCTTCCCGGAGCGGTCGTGGCTCACGAAGTGCTTCTGGGCGTTGGCCACCAGCTGCGGGTACTCCGGCAGATCGGCGAAGCCCTTGGAGCCACCGCCGGTGACCACAACGCCTCCCTTCCCTAGACGGATGGGCGGGGCGCCCGAGGCCAGCTTGTAGGCCATCCTCTGCCCCAGCCCCATGCCCTCGAACTTCTGCCCCAGGATGTGCACCCCGGCGGGGGCGGTGAAGAACAGCTTCGGCTCCTTCTTGGACTTCAGGAACTTGAGCAGGTTCTCCTTGTTGGTGGTCAGCTTCTGCCAGGGCGTTCCGGCCTGGGACTTGTCCTCCAGGTCCATGCCGTACAGCAGTTCGATTCCCTTCTTGTCCAGGGTCAGGTCCACGAAGGCCACGAAGCTGAGCTTGGAGCGCAGCTCCGGCGCGGCCATGAACAGGGCCACGCCCTCGCCATCCTTCAGCAGGTCCCCGTAGACATGCTCGAACAGGTCGGTGTTGGCCTTCAGCATGATGGCCAGGTCCACCGGCGATCGGTAGACGCGCACGGGGTCCTTGCCGGTGGTGCCACTGGATGAGAAGGTCTCCCCTCCCTCCTCCAGGTCCTGGATCAGGAAGCGCTTCTGGCCGTCCCCCCGCAGCATGTCCGAGGGGATGGCCAGCTTGGCCACGTCCTGCAGGGTGGCCTTGGCCGGGTCTATCTCCAGGCGGTCGAAGAGGTCGACATAGTAGGGGCTGTGCCGGGCGAAGAACTGCAGCGATTCCCGGCGCAGCGATTCCCTCAATGAGGCCAGCTCGTCCGCGCTCTTGCTGAAGAGCGGTTCGCCATTGATCAGGTCCCACACCCGCCTCACGTAGGGGTCCTTCAAAAGCTGGCTCTGGGCTCCTCTCTCCATGATCTCGTTGGCGTTCGTGGGGATACGCTCCTGACCTGAGGGAATGGGGATACTGGCATTATATCGTTTTGGCCAGCGGGCTACTCGTCCATTGCCTTGGCCAGGATCCCTCTGATGAATCCCGCCTTGCCCTCGGTGTACGAATCCCGGTCACGGGCGAAGCGCTCGGCCAGCCCCTCCTTCAGGTCCTGGTACTCCCGGGCGTCCTCCGGATGACCTCTCAGCCAGTCCCGGAAGGCGAGATGCCTCCGCTGCTCCTCTCCCCCTTCCAGCACCAAGTGCAGGTGGTGGGTGCGGGGCATGCCCTTGCGGAAGAACAGCCTTTCCCGGCACCCGATGGGCACATGCACGTACCCCAGCCCCTCCAGCGGGGCCTTGAATGCCGGAAGGGCGAGCTCCCTCACCCCCACCATGATGTCCAGCACCGGTTTGGCCCTCAGCCCGGGCACGGCGGTGCTGCCCACATGCTCCACGCTGAGCGCCGATGCCCCCAGGTGAAGGAGCAAGGCCGACCTCTCCCTCTCGAAGGCCGCTGTCCAGCTCGGGTCGTGGTCCACCAGAGCCACCGAGTCCTGGTCCCCTGGTCCGCTGCCATCATCACCCTCCCCAGCGTTCATATCTCCCCTCCATGAATCAGATATTCTTAAATATCATGCTCCGCATGAAGTTTACCCGTGTCAAGGGACAACATGGGTGAGAGAACGTATTCGCTTTTGCCATCGCTCACTGTTATTGTCGTCTTGTGACAGGGGACGTTATTTCCAACGTCCTCGAGGATTGGAGAAATGAGGGATCAGTGTATGAAAGGTGCCAAGGCTGTTCTGGAACTGCTTGAAGGGCAGGGCGTGGACGTGATGTTCGGTTACCCCGGCGGGGTGACCATTCCGATATATGATGAGCTGTTGAACTCCGACATCCACCACGTCCTGGTCCGCCACGAGCAGTGCGCGGCCCACATGGCCGATGGATACTCCCGCACCACCAGCAAGACCGGGGTTTGCATCGCCACCTCCGGTCCGGGAGCCACCAACCTGGTGACAGGGGTGGCCACCGCTTATGCTGATTCGTCCCCGATGATGGTCCTCACCGGCCAGGTGGCCACCTCGGCCATAGGCAACAACGCCTTCCAGGAGGCGGACATCTTCAGCCTGATGATGCCCATCACCAAGCACAACTACCGTGTGCTGAAGCCCAACGACCTTCCGGAGGCCATCAAGCGGGGTATGACCATAGCCAACACCGGTCGCAAGGGTCCTGTGCACATCGACCTGCCGGTGGACGTGCAGCGGGGGGAGATAGACCCGGCCCTGCTGAACGAGAACTTCCCGGTGCCCGCTCCCTTCGAGGACTTCTCCCAGCTGCTGGACGCGGTGAAGATACTGCGGGACGCCGAGAGGCCGGCACTGCTGGTGGGCGGAGGGGCCAGATGGTCCAACGCCTCCGGCGAGATACTCAAGCTTGCCGAGATGCTCATGGCCCCGGTGATAACCACCATCATGGCCAAAGCCATCATCCCCGAGGACCACCCCCTATCCCTGGGCATACTCGGTATGCACGGTCGGGAGTGCTCCAGGAAAGCCATCCTGGAGGCGGATGTGGTGTTCGTCATCGGCGCCCGGTTCTCCGACCGCACCATAGGCTACGACAGCGAGGTCTCCAAGGACACCAAGGTGGTTCATCTGGACATAGACCCCATGGAGGCCGGAAAGAACTACCGGACCAAGGCCCGGCTGGTCGGGGACGCCAAGAGGGGGCTGCAGATGATCATCAAGGCCCTGGGGCGGTCCAAGGGCGAGAGCGCCTGGAGCCGGAGGGTGAAGGAGCTTGCGGACATCTGCGTGTGCAACATAGACATCGATGAGGGGCAGATCAAGCCGCAGAAGGTGCTGCACGAGCTAAGGAAGGTGCTGGCGCCCGATGCATACGTGGTCACCGAGGTCGGACAGAACCAGATGTGGGCCGCGCACTTCATGCGCCTGCAGGACCCCACGCACTTCGTGACCTCCGGGGGCATGGGCACCATGGGCTTCGGCTTCCCCGCGTCCATCGGCGTGAAGTACGCCCACCGGGACAAGCAGGTGGTGGACATGGCCGGGGACGGAAGCTTCCAGATGGTGTTCCAGGAACTGGCCACCGCCATGACCGAGGAGCTCCCGGTGGTGGTGTGCCTGCTGAACAACGGCTGGCTGGGCATGGTGAAGCAGTGGCAGAAGCTGCAGTGGGACCGCCGCTACAGCAGCACCGAGCTGCGCAACAACCCCAACTTCGTGAAGCTGGCGGAGGCCTACGGGGCCGGCGGGGTGACCGTCACCAGGTCCAGCGAGCTGCCGGACGCCTTCAAGGAGGCCTTCAGCTCCGACGTGCCCTTCGTGGTTGACATCCGCATCGACCCCGAGGAGGACATGCTGCCCATGCTGCCTGGCGGCGTGGCTAGCAAGGACGGGACCATACGCAGTCGATGCCGGTGGAACCAAGCCGGGTGTTAGGGTAGAACATTGTAAATAATGAGGAAAAAATGCCTCAACGCATCTAACGGTGATCAAATGGCTAAGATATATCACGAGTCGGACGCCGACCTGGGCGTCCTGAAGGGCAAGAAGGTCGCGGTCATCGGCTTCGGGAGCCAGGGCAGGGCCCAGGCCCTGTGCCTGCACGACAGCGGATTGGACGTCACCGTGGGCGTCCGCAAGGACGGCAAGTCCTGGGTGGAGGCCAAGAAGAACGGCCTGAAGGTGGACACCGTGGCCGGCGCCGTGAAGGGCGCCGACGTGGTCATGGTGCTCATACCCGACGAGGTCCAGGGGGACGTTTACAGGGCCGAGATAGAGCCCAACCTGAAGGAGGGCGCGGCCCTGGAGTTCGCCCACGGGTTCGCCATAACCTTCGGGACCATCAAGCCGCCCAAGACCGTGGACGTGATCATGATGGCGCCGAAGGCGCCTGGCCCCATGGAGCGGAAGGTGTACCTGGAGGGCTTCGGAGTCCCCGCCCTCATAGCCGTGGAGCAGGACTTCACCGGCAACGCCAAGGCCATCGCCCTGGCCTTGGCCAAGGGCCTGGGGTCCACCAAGGCCGGAGTGCTGGAGACCAACTTCCGCGAGGAGGCCACCTCCGACCTGTTCGGGGAGCAGGCCGTGCTCTGCGGGGGCGTGACCGCCCTCATCAATGCCGGGTTCCAGACCCTGGTCAAGCGCGGATACCAGCCCGAGATCGCCTACTTCGAGTGCCTGCACGAGGTCAAGCTGATCGTGGACCTGATCTACTCCGGCGGCATGATGAACATGTGGAGGAGCGTCTCCAACACCGCGGAGTTCGGCGGCCTGACCACCCGCGACCTGGTCATCAACGAGGAGAGCAAGGCGGCCATGGAGAGGATGCTGGACCGCATCTGTTCCGGGGAGTTCGCGAAGGAATGGCTGGCCGACGCCAAGGCCGGGATGCCCCGCATGAGGTCCCTGGAGAAGGCCGAGGGCGACAGCCAGATCGAGAAGGTGGGCACGGAGATCCGGGCCCTCTTCGAGAGCAAGAAGTGACGAAACCCTTTTCACCCTTCCACCCTTTCCCTTTCCGGGAGAGGGCATGGAACGTATTCTGATGCGCAGCCGGTACGAGCGCTGGGAGATAGAGCTCAACGATTCGATCACCGCCTACAAGATCTACCAGGCCCTGCCTTTGGAGCGGGAGATCAACGCCTGGGGCGGAGAGATATTCTTCCCGGTGCCGGTGGATTCCGAGCTGGAGAACGGGCGGAAGATACTGGAGGAGGGTGAGGTGGCCTTCTGGCCCGAGGGCAACGCCTTCTGTGTTTTCTTCGGCAGGACGCCCTGCTCCACCACCTCCCGGCCGGAGGCCATCAGGCCGGTCACCCCGGTGGGGCGGGTGCTGGGCAACCTGGAGGCCCTGGTGGACCTGCCTGACCGCACCAGGGTGACCCTGGAACCGCTGGACTGATCACCCGCTGCCCACGATCTCCAGGTCCTCGAACATCACCGAGGGTACGATGCAGTTCCGGTGCACCGTCGGATCGTCAGCGACCGCCCCCACCCGCTTGAGCGCCTGGTAGAAGTTGCCGACCAGCAGGCACTGGTCCACATGACCGGCCACCGCCCCGTCGCGCACCAGCTTGGCGCTGCGCACCTCCAGGGCGAAGCCTCCGGTGATGGAGTTGACGTCCGGAGCGGCCAGCTTCTCTATGACCATCCCCTCCTTCATCCCCGAGATCATGTCCTCCACGCTCCCCTTGCCAGGCTTCCAGGCAAGGTTCACCGGGAGGGTTACCCCTCCCCGCCGGTACAGGTTCAAGGCGTCCGATGGGTCCCGTCGGAGGCAGTTGCCCGTGGGCGCCACATTGCCCATCTGGGCGTGGTATCCGTCGTAGAGCAGGGTCTTCAGCACCCCCCTCTCCACCAGGGGCTTCTCCTTGGTGGGGGTGCCCTCGTCGTCGTACCTGCCGGAGAGCGCGGAGCGGGCGTCCCAGGGCTGGTCCCTGATATCCACCAGGCCGTTGCCCACCTCCTTTCCGACCATCTCCCCCCAGGGGGAGCGGCGGCGCAGGGCGTTCTCCCCGTCCAGGGCGTAGCCCACCGAGGCCAGCAGCATCTCCGCCAGCTCTTCCGGCGGAAGGACCACCGGACAGGTGATCTTGCCCTTGAAATGCTCGGCGTCCCTGGCGTTCATGGCCTTGCGCCTCAAGCGTTCGCCCATAGCCTCGGCGTCCAATGCGGCAAGGCCGGATGAGTAATAGCACTCGCAGCCCTCCCCGGGCTCCGGCCCCTTGGTCATGGTCGTGAAATGGGCGTAGGCCATGGTGCTCACCTCATGGAAGGTCGCGCCGTTGCTGCTGCACAGCGCCCTCTCCACCAGGGCCACGCGCAGGAGCCCCCGGGGCACCTTGACGTCCTGGCCGGCCGCCTTCACGATATCCTGCACCAGGGACCCCAGGTCCTGGGTGCTGGCGGAGGCCATGTCCTCGGAGCGGGCGTCCACATGCCCGGAGGGCTGCTGGAAGCCGGCGAACCTCTTGAAGTAGGGATCGGGGCGGGAAAGCCTGGCCAGCGATACGGCCTTGGCCCCGCACTCCTCCAGGTCCCTGGAGGCGTACAGCGTGGAGCTGGACTGCCCCATCTTCCCATTCAGCAGCACCCGCACGGAGACGCCCTGGTCCAGCTTGTCCTCCAGGTTCTTGATGCGGTCGTCGTCGATGTAGGCCGACAGGGAGCGCACCCGCACCAGGTAGGCCTCGGCCTCCTTGGCCCCCTCCTCCAGGACCTTGTGCACCGACTTCTTGGAAAGCCTCTCCAGGTCCATTCAGTCACCTCCCAGCACGATCTTGAAGCGGCAGTACGGCCCTCCGGAGGAGACCGGCACCCAGTCCTCGATGCCTTTCCCGCAGGAGCCCCCGTCCAGTTCCACCTGGTCGCCCACAGCGTCCGCGGTGCCCAGGATCTCCAGGGCGTTGCCGGTGAGGGTGAATGACCTCAGCAGCTTGGTCACCCTCCCGTTCTCAATGAGATGCCCGCGCAGGGCCTTGGCCTCGAAGCCGCCCCCCACCGGGTCCTCCATGCCGCTGATCATGCGGTCGGTGAGCACCCCGAACTTGACATCGGCGATCATCTCCTCCAGGTTCTGGTCCCCCTTCTCGAAGAAGGTATTGGTCATGCGCACCCACACCCGGCGGTCATAGCTCTGGGCGCGGCCGTTGCCGGTCGGCCGCACACCCATCTCCGCCGCGGTCTCCAGGGACTGCATGTACCCCTGGTACACCCCGTCCCTGATGATGACCGTGCGCGAGGAGGGCGTGCCCTCGTCGTCGAATGGAATGGATCCACGTGCCCCGGCCACGGTGCCGTCGTCGACCATGGTTATCAGCGGTGAGCCGACCTTCTTGCCCGTCATGTCCGTAAGGAAGGAGCGGCGCTTGACGATCTCGTCCGCCTCGGAGGCATGTCCCATCACCTCGTGCGCCAGCAGGCCAGAGATGCTGGGCGAGGTGATGCATGTGAGCAGCCCCGAGGGGGCCTTCTCCGCCCCCAGCATCTTCAGGGCCTCCTTGCCGGCCTCGCGTCCGAAGGCCTCCAGGTCCGTCCCTTTGACCACCTCATACCCCTTGGCCCCTCCCCTGATGTCGTAGAAGAACTCGGTGCGCCCGGCTTCGGAGGCCACCGCCTCGACCATGATGGTGGAGCGCACCTCCTCCCAGCTCAGCCGGCGGTCGTGGCTGTTGACCAGCATGTTCTCCCGAACCTCCTCCCTCAGCAGGGAGTTGGTGTTCACGATGCGCGGGTCCACCTTCTGAGCCCGGTCCATATCCAGCACGGCCAGGACCTTCTCGTCCATGCCCACCTTGACGGGGTGGATGCCCACTTGGGCCTTGAGGTCCTGGCGCAGCTCCCCGGTATCCGGGATCGGCTTCCCAGGGGAATTCCCGGCCAGGGCGTTCCTGGCGGCCTTGACCGCCGCCTCCAGCAGCACATCCTTGGACACGTCCACGGTGGTGGCGTATCCCCACGAGCCCTTCTTGCGGGCGCGGAGGCAGGCCCCCCTGACCTTGTCCTCGGAGATCCGTCGCACCGCTCCGTCGACAACGGCTATCCCGTTGGAGGTGATCACCTGGTATCGGGCATCGCAGAAGTCCGCACCCTCAGCCTGCATTCTCTCCACCGCCTTCGCCAGATCGTCCATCATTGAATCACCCTCATCCTCTTGTCCGCGCTGGTGAGCATCTCGTATCCGTCCTCGGTTATGAGCACATCGTCCTCTATCCTCACCCCTCCCTGCCCTCGTATGTATACCCCCGGCTCTACGGTGAGGACCATGCCGGCCTTCAGCGGAAAGTCGTGGTTGGGGGCCATGCGCCCCCCGTCATGCACCGAGAGCCCCAGCCCGTGGCCGGTGGAGTGCACCATCAGTCCCTTGAACTCCGAGGCGTCGATGACCGCCCGGGCCGCGGCGTCCACGTCCCTACCGTTCACCCCTGCCCTGATCACCTTAAGGGCCGCCTGCTGCGCCTGGCTGACCACCTCGTACATGCGCCTCTGCCATTCCTTGACCTCGCCCACGAAGAAGGTGCGGGTGATGTCCGAGCAGTAGCCCTCCACCTTGCAGCCGAAGTCGAAGAGGGCGGTGTCGCCGTCCTTGAGGGCGATGTCCTCCGCCTCGTGATGGGGCTCGGCCGAACTGGCCCCGAAGGAGGCGTTGGTGCCGAAGGCCGGACCGGATGAGCCGAGCCTCATCATGCGGTAGTTCAGCTCCGCGGCCATCTCGTACTCCTTCATTCCCATTCTGAGCATCCCCGGGATCTCGTCGGCCACCTGGGAGGCGATGCGGCAGGCCCTGCGCATCCGCTCCACCTCCTCCCCATCCTTTATCAGACGGGACGCCTCCAGCCCCGTGCTGACGTCCACAAGTTCGGCGTTTCCCGCCCACCTCCTCACGTGCAGGTAGTTGGCATGGATAATCCCCAGGCCGTTCACCCCCACCTTGCGCAAACCCTTCAGAAGGTCCACGGCGAGCTCTTCCCGCTCCTTGCTGGTGCGGAATGTCATCACCTCCGCCTTCCCCTCCCTGGCGGAGGTCTCCTCCAATGCGGAGGTGATCACCGTGGAGCGGCCGTCCGGGGTTATGATTCCCAGGCAGCCCTCGAACAGCCCGGCCTTGGTCCCGGTGACGTAGGGGAAGGCCACGTCGAGGAGAGGTTCCTCCCCGTTCATGATCACCACGGCGTCCAGGTCCTCAGGGCAATTGGAGAATATCCATCTGACTCGGTCCTTCATCCCTATCACAGGGGCCGGAAGGGCTTCGGCGGTATTAATCAATACCTCAGATGCCTATCCAAACGTTGCCAGCTATGCGCTTTATGGCCGCGATGGCCGAGAGGGCGGCCAGGTAGCTGGTGGCCGGGTTGGAGGGGAATGGCAGGTTGTCCGTCTCGCAGACGATGTGCCCGAAGGCCCCCTTGACCTCCAGATGATGGGTGTTGCAGTCGCAGAGCGGGTCGCAAACCAGCTTCACCCTGGTCTTGTCCAGTCCTATGCCTATCAGGGATATGGTCGCGGAGACGTTGACGTTCTTGGGGAAGTAGGCCACGGCCTCCCGGGCCGGTCCCTCGAACAGCACGGTCCTCTTCTTCAGGGTGTTGACGTCCACGCCCTTGGATTGCAGGTACTCGTTGTCCTGGAAGCTCTTCGGTCCCTTGGTGGAGGTCAGCTCCACGCTTTCGATGACGTCCGCGGAGGCTGAGTGCAGCCCGTCCGTGCCGCAGATGGCTCCAGAGGGGACGAACAGCTTGCCGCCCTTGCGCTTGGCCACGTTGAAGCAGCGCTCCCGGGTGTCGTCGTCAGCGAAGGCCCCCACGCTCATCACCAGCACGTCCACGCCCATGCCCAGGACTATGGGCACGTAATGCTGAACGGCCTCCTGGGAGGCGGCCTCCACCACCAGGTCCACGTTCTTCAGGTGGGCCTTGATGCTCTCGTCGGTGGGGGAGATGAACTTGGCCTTCCTGCACTCCTTGGCTATCTTCCTGGCCCGGTCCTCGTTCTTATCGGTGATGTAGAATATATCGAACTCTTCCATTTCCTGGATGGCCTGTGCCAGGGTGGTGCCGATGGCCCCGCTGCCGATGATGAGGAGTCGCATCGCCGTGAGAAACGGCGAACAATAATATAACCGTTGGGCTGCTACGACGCCAGCTATGCCGCGGCGCTCAAGCGGAACTGTCCAGCAGGGACCCTGATCACGAACCTCGCTCCGCGATCGTACTCCTCATCGAGCTCTATCCTCATCCCGTACATGTCCAAGGTCTCCTTGATGAAATTGAGGCCATGGCCCTGGCGGCGTCCGTCCATGGAGAATTCGAACAGGCATCCGCGCAGGTCCGCCGGTATACCCTTTCCATCGTCCTCCACAAAGAGGATGAGCTCCCCCTCCCTGCGCTCCGCCCCCAATCGGATGCGGGTCACCCCGCCCCCGTGCTTTATGGAGTTGCTGATAAGGTTGTACAGCACCGTGGACATCAGATGGTCGGCCTTGACCTGGTAGCCCCCGATCCCCTGTCCGATCTCAATCGACGGTCTAGGCTGGTCCACCTGGTCCAGTTGGCCCAGGGCCATCTCCGCCGCGGACAGAAGGTCCGTCCATCCCAGGGACCCGCTCCCTATGGAGAGGTAGTTGTGCAGGTGGTCGGTGACCTCCTGGAGGTCCCTCAGCCCCTTGTTGGCGTTCTCCGCGTACTTCCTGGCCCACTCATCCCTCAACCTGAGGCACAGCATCTCCAGGTTGGCGCTCACAATCAGGGCCTTGTTCCGGACGTCATGGGTGGCCAGCCTGGTCAGGAGGGTCAGCTTCTTGTTGGCCAGAAGCAGGCGCTGGTCCAGGTCCTTGATGGCGGTCACGTTCAGCAGGAAGACCGCCACATGCTCCCTGTCCAAGGATGAGGCCCACATCTGGTAAAGTTCGCCAGAGCGCCGATCTTGCAGCTCCCGGTCGCATGGGACCCACTCTCCCTCTCTGGCCTCCTCAAGGAGGTCGTTGATCAGCCCCTCATCCAGGAAGGGCAGCGCCTCATGCGGGAGGCAGCCCAGGAAGCCCTCCGCGTACTCGCCCAGCACGGACCTGCCCTCCTCGTTGAAGTAGGTCAGGCAGAGGTGGTCCCCATTTTTGAAGAACACCAGCGATCCCATGGGGGCCCCGTTCAGGATGTTCACCAATTTCTCATGCTCCTGCATGGCCTCCTTTTCCTTGCTCCATCTGGACAGTACATTGGAGAACATCTCGCCGATGAACCTCAGCAGATCGAACTCCTGGGCCGTCGGCCGGTAGTCAGGGCGGGAGAAATCGATTCCCAGGAAGCCCGTCAGATCCTTGCCTATGAAGATCCCGGTGATGGCCACGCTCCTTATCCCCTGCTCCTCCAGGAGGGCCTTCTCGTTGCTGGCCTCCGGAGGCATCCGGGACACGTCCGGGACGGATATCGCCCCGTGCTCGCGCAGCATGCTCATCCACCAGGGGATGCTGTCCAGGGGGATGTCCTGCAGCATGTCCTTGAACGGAGGGACGCCCTCGGCCACCCACTCCACGGTGTTGCTGCACACCCCGCGTTTATGATCCATCTCGAAGAGATATGCGCGATCGGCACGCTGCTGGGCGCCGATCACCGCCATGGCCCTCTCCAGGATATGGAGGTGGCCTCCGCTGTCCATCTCCGAGAACATCCTGGACACCGAGACCAGGGTGGCCTCGAAGTCCAGCCGGTCCTGCAGGAGGCGACGGGCCTCCTCTATCTCCGTTAGATCGGTCAGGGTGACCACGTATCCCTTCTCCGGCTCTCCGGAGATGAAGGAGGAGACGCTCATCAGCAGATCGATGACCTCTCCGTCCTTTCTCTTCCAGCGGGTCTTGGTCCAGTTGACCCCGTTCACCAGCAGGGGCCCGTACACCTCCCGCCCCACCCGCTCGTACTCGCTCTGGTCCTCGTAGAGCATCCGGGTGCTCTCGCCTATCAGCTCCTCCTTCTGATATCCAATGATCTTCAGCAGGCGGTCGTTGGACCGGACGAAACGGCGGTCCTTGACCACGCATATGCCCACCGGGGCGGCGGTGAATATGGCCCTGAGCCGGGCCTCGCTCTCTTTGAGCACACCCTCCATCCGTCTGACCTCGGTCACGTCCTTCACCGTGAATATGCTTCCGGCGGGCCGTCCCTCAACCGTGTAGGGGGACCGGGTGGTATCGAAGATACGTCCATCAGTGGTGCTCAGGGTCACGTTGACGGTGCCCTCATCCCCACGCAGATGCGCGTCGACCAGAACCCTCCATCCATCGTCCGCGGCCGATCCGACCAGGAGGGCGAGGTTCTCCATGCCATCAAGCCCCTCGATGGCCATGTCAGTTGCCCTCAGCATGTCCATCATGGGCCGGTTGGCCATCTGCACCCTGTTCCGCTCGTCGATGACCAATATCCCGATGGGAGTGGAATCTATGGTTCCCCTGAGCAGGGAATTGACGGTCTTCATCTCCTCATTGGCCTCGATCTTCTCCAGGGCAAGGGAGACCTGTTCCGATAGGAAGGTCAGCAGGTCGAGGTCCTCGTTGCGGAAACGCCGTTCTCCGTCATAGTTCTGGACCACCATCATCCCCACCGTCCTTCCCCTCACCTTCAAGGGCACGCCCATGTACTCCTCGGGACGTTCGCCGAAGGGCACTATCTTCCCGGAGGCCACAAGACGATCGATGCCCTCTCGGTCAAGCAGCAGCGGGCGGCCCTCCCCGATCAGGTGCTCCGTGATGCCAGAGACCCCCGACCTCACGGTCGGCTCCCTCCAAACGCCATGGTCGATGATCAGGGGGAAGGCGGTCTCCTCTCCCTCCCGCAATGATACGTAGTAGCTGTCGATGGAGAACAGGCGCGAAAGCGAATCGTATATGCTGGCGAAGAGGCCCCGGCGGTCCACGTTCTTCTGTACCGCCTCGGAAACCCGGAACATGAACTCCCGCACCCGGGCGTCCTTCTTCTCCTTGCTGATGTCGCGCACCGAGGCCAGGATGAGGTCCTCGCCCATCGAGGATACCTTCTGCAGGACCACATCGCATTCCAGCAATCTGCCGTCCTTGGTCTGGTGGGTCCACTCGAAGTGGGCCATTATGTCCTTCATGGCCTTCCGGACCATCTCCTCGGCCATCTCCCGGGAGTCCCTCCCGTTCGGCTGCTTCGCGGGGGACACCTCCCATGGCCGCTTGCCCACCAGTTCCTCTGGTGAATAGCCGAGCATCTCCCCCCACCGGGAGTTGCTCTCGATGAACCGGTCGCCCATGAGGATGACGCCGTCCTGCGCCCGCTCGAACAGGGTATGGAACCTGATCTCCACCTGCTGCAGCCGGTCCTGGTGGGATTCCAGCTCCTTCCTGCTCTGGACCAGCTTCTCCTCGCTGCTCCTGCGCATAACGATCTCCCAGGCCCCGTTCAGGAGCAGTGAGACCTGTTGGGCGTCCGAATCATCGAAGCCCGCCGGGCAGTTCCCTATGCCGAGGACCATGACCACCTCATCGCCGTCCAGCAGGGGGACCATCAACATGTTTCTCACGGACCCGGACTGACGGCAATGCGCGGTTATGTCCTGCACCGCAGAAGCATCGTTCAGCACCACCGGCTCCCTCCTCCGGACAGCCTCCATCCATGGCCCGGAGGCCATCTCCACCTCCTTGGCCTTGGCATCGTCCTCCATGGGAGTTCCGGCACCGATGGTGCACAGCAGGGAGATCCAATCTCCTCCCTCGATCATGCGCCCCAGGAATCCGAAGCGAGCCTCGCACATGTCCAGGGCGGACTCCAGGGCGTATCTGAACACCCTCTCCTCGGGTGCATCGCTCATCTTGTAGAGGTTCAGCAGCCTCTCCAGCCTCTTCCTCTCCATTCTCAGCCGTTTTTCCTTATCCCGCTCCTCCACCGCCTTGCGCACCTTGTGGGCCAGGTCGGAGTACTGGGATCTGGGGTCCCCTCCCTTCTGCACGTAGAAGTCGGCACCGCTGTTCAGGGCGTCGATGGCCACCTCCTCCCGGCCCCTGCCGGTGAAGAGGATGAACGGGACATCCATCCCCAGGGACCTCACCTTCTTCAGCAGGCTGAGGCCGTCCAATTCGGGCATCTGATAGTCAGATACCACCGCCTGGAAGTCCCCCTCGGCAAGGGCATCGATGACCTTTGAACTGTCCTCCATGACGGTGACCCTCATCCCGTGGAAAGTCTCGAGGAACTGCTTGCTTATGTCCAGTATGGACGGCTCGTCATCAACCATGAGCACGTCCAACGGTCTGTTGGTGGCCGAGGGGGGCATGGACGGTATCAATCAAGATACCCTGACATAATAATGTGCGCACCTGGTTCGCATGAAATGAAACGAGCGGGTCAAGAGGATGATATACATGGGCGTCGATGGCCTATCCATGAGGTACCGCACCCTGGACCACACCGCGGACGTGATGGTGGAGGCCTTGGGGGGATCCCTGGAGGAATGCTTCGCCAACGCGGCCTACGCCCTCACCGACCAGATGGTGGATGCCGACCAGGTGCGCCCCCTCGAGACCAGGGAGGTCCTGGCCGAGGGGCATGACCACGAGTCCATGCTGTACAACTTCCTCTCCGAGCTGCTGTTCGTGTTCGATGTCAGCGGACTCCTGTTCTCGGACCTCTCGGTGCGCTTCCATGGACACAAGGTCATCTGCCAGGCCCGGGGCGAGGTCTTCGATCCCGGGCGCCACAGGCCCAAGAAGGAGGTCAAGGCGATCACCTACCACATGATGGAGGTGGACCCCGTGCGTCCGTCGGTGAGGGTGGTGTTCGACATATGATAAGGGCCGGTGAAGCGTTATTTAGATAAGGGGAGCCTCCTTTATGCCAACACCGCATTTCTGGACGTGATAGGGTGGAGTTCGACATCATGGACGAGGCGTTCCCCTTCGAGGGGAAGGTGTTCGTTTCCGACCTGCAGGGGCCGGTCACCGCCAATGACAATGCCCGAGAGCTCACCTCCGCCCTGGTCGAGAACGGCGACAGGTTCTTTCAGGCCGTCAGCCGGTACGAGGGCGTCCTGGCCAACATAGTCCGGAAGGACGGGGTCAAGGCCGGGGACACCCTCCGCCTCATACTCCCCTTCCTGAAGGCCTACGGGGCCACCGATTCATCTCTATTGCGCATGTCCCGGGAGGGATTGCGAACGGTCCCGGGCGCGGGGAAGACCATGCGCTACGTCCAGGAGTTCATGTCCAGCTTCCTGGTGAGCACCAGCTACGAGCACTACGTGGGGGCGGCCTGCGAGGAGATAGGATTCCCTTTCGAGAACGCCTTCTGCACCAGGCTGAGCATGGACATGTACGACCTGGAGGACTGGGAGTCCCAGACCCTGCGCAACCTGGCGCAGGAGATCGCGCGCATGCCCCTCATAGAGGTACCGGAGAACGCCCGGAACGTAAGGGACCTGGGACAGGACGATCGTCCCCTGGTGCGGCGGATGGAGGAGATATTCTGGAGCGAGATGACCGACCTCTCCTCCTATCAGCTCATCTCCCAGGTCAACCCGGTGGGCAGCGACGAGAAGGCCACCTCGGTGGTGGAGATCTGCAAGCGCCTGAGCGTGCCCCTGGAGGATTGCATGTACGTGGGCGACGGGGTGACCGACGTCAGGGCGCTGCAGGTGGTACGCAGGAGCGGAGGGCTGTCCTTGGCGTTCAACGGCAACGTCCACGCCCTCCGGGAGGCGGACGTGGCGGTCATCTCCGATAACACCATAATCACCTCGGTGCTGGCCGAGGTCTTCTACCGCGGCGGGCGCGAGGCGGTGCTGGAGATGGTGGAGGAATGGGGCATGGACGAACTAAGGCGCTCCGGCCTGGTCCATGATTATCTGCTCAGGGAATGCGCCCGCCTGTTTCCAGGGGGGCTCCCGACCGTACGGCGCATCGACAAGGATAACATGGCCGCCCTGGCGGAGGAAAGCTCCCGCATGAGGGCGAAGGTGCGGGGAGCCCCGCTGGATTGAAGGGGAGGCTGCTCCGGCCTACCGTTATAATACAGGGGACGATACGTTAAAATACGCACGTCATTCTGCCTGAGGTCATGCCCTTCAAACTAGTCCGGCTCCTCCGCCCCAGGCGGCATGGCGTTAGCGATGCCATCATCCCAGAGCCCGAGCTGCTGGACTATTACTTCGAGGAGTACCAGCTGGGGGGCGTCACCCGCTCCCTTATCCGGGCCGATCCCCCTCAGAGGGGATTGAGCCAGAGGCTGCCATTAGGCACCGAGGGCCCCAAGAGGAACGATGGATTGGTGGGACCTATGGACGTCTGGTTGGTGCACGATCTCCTGAACGACATGATGGGCTGACATTCAATTCAAAGAAGGGATCAAAATGAGCAAGACCTTAGGAATGGTCGGAGGGTTCGTGGGCAAGCGTCCAATGCTGTCCATACTGGTCGTCCTCCTGATCACCGCGCTGTCAATATTCTCCGTGGCCTTGAACGGCATCGACAGCAGCTTCACCAACTCCGACTTCACGCCGGACAACGAGATGACCAAGGCCAGCAATGAGATCGCCGAGACGTTCGCCATGGATTACAGCGTCACCGTTCTGCTGAAAGGTGTCGATGGGGACCTGATAACCCAGAAGGCCTTCCTGGATGTGCTGGAGGCGGAAAATAACGTCACCAAGAACGCCACCCTGGTGTCCTACATGAGCACGCCGGCCAATCCCTACGGCTCCGTGGTCAGCCCGGTCTACATGATCTCATCGGCCATGCTGATGTCCCTCAACCAGACCCAGCTGGACATGCTCAACCTGACGGCGATGCCCACGTACGATAACCTGATAAGGCTGATCAAGGTCACCCCCACCTTCCAGCTCAAGGCCGCGGTTTACGGGCTGATGTCCTCCCCCTACACCCCCGTGCAGGTGAAGACCTTCCTGCCCCGCATGTTCACCGCGGACTTCGATCCCACCTCCACCGCTCCGGAGGCCAAGGGCGCCCTGGTGCTCTACAGCTTCAGCAAGGACACGGTGGACGTGACCGTTCCGTCCTTGGAGCTGGAACGGATGCTCATCGCCGAGATGGGCGACGGGGGCAGCGCCGCGGAGATCGACGTCATGGGCATGGCCTACATCAGCCAGAGCATCATGGATGCGGCCATGGACGACATCGGGAACCTGTTCCCCATCGCCATCGTGGCCATCATTGTCATCCTGCTGATCATTTACCGGGACATCATCGACACCGTGCTGGGGCTGCTCGGCCTGGTCCTGGCCATCGTCTGGATGTACGGTTTCGGGGCGGCCATGGGTTACTCGTTCAACCCCATGACCCTGGTGGTGCCCATCCTGATCCTGGGGCTGGGTATCGATTACAGCATCCACCTGGTCATGAGGTACCGGGAGGAGCGCGGCGACGGCGAATCCCCTGAATCGGCCACCCGCAACACCATCGTCTCCGTCGGAGAGGCGCTGGTCCTGGCCACCGTCACCACGGTCATCGCCTTCCTGTCCAACATCACCTCGTCCATGGGCGCCATAGCCCAGTTCGGGGTGCTGGCCGCAGTGGGGATCATCTCCAGCTTCATCATCATGATACTGCTGGTCCCGGCCAACAAGGTGCTGCGCGACCTGCGCGCCGCCCGCAAGGGCAAGGAGAACAGGCTGTACCAGAAGAAGGCCCACGGCAAGTACAGCGCCGGGCGCTTCAACACCTACGTCGGCCGGGTGAACCACAAGGCCCCCTGGGCCGTGGTGGGCGCGGCCCTGGTGGTCACCGCCATCGCCGGCTACGGCGCGGTGAGCCTGCAGACCACCTTCGACCTGAACGATTTCCTGCCGGAGGAGATTGACGTGGCCCAGAACATAGCCTTCCTTTCCACCGAGTTCAACATCACCGGCGGTTCCACCGCCCAGATGCTGATAAAGGGCGACGTGCTCGATCCGGCGGCCGTCTCGGCCATGGAGGATTCCATCGATGGCATCGCCGGGGTGGACGGGGTACTTCTCAGCGGGGACCGGGCCGATTCCAGTTCGTTCCTGTCGGTGATGTACGACTTCGCCACCAACTCCACCGGGCCTGGGTACGTCGACCCCAACTACAACGCCACCTTCGCCTCCATGTACGACATGGCCTTCGAGCGGGCCGGCGGCACCGCGCACATCCGCGACACCACCAACGCCAGCACTATGGGTGCGCTGGTCGGCATGCTCTACATGAACGGAGGCTCGGCGGCGGCCATGGCCCAGGTGCTGATGCCTGTGGATGACAGCTACACCGCGGTGCTGACGGTCAACATCGACCCCAACGTTATGGGCGGCGACCTACTGGACCTGGCCGAGGGCTTGGACGCTGCAGCGGAGCCCATGAGGGACGCCGGCCTGAGCGTCACGGTCACCGGTGACACCCTGCTCACCGAGCTGATCACGGAGGAGCTGAACAGCAGCCAGTCCCAGTCGCTGATCACCACCCTGGTGGCCTCCCTGGTCATCCTGACCATCGTGATGTACGCCCTGCGCCGCTCCCTGACCTTGGGGGCCATGGCCACCATACCGGTGGCCCTCTGCGTGGTGTGGATGTGGGGCACCATGTACGCCGCGGGCATACCCATGAACGTCATGACCCTGATGATCGCCTCGCTGACGGTGGGTATGGGCGTGACCTACGGGATACATGTCACCCACCGCTTCGTGGAGGAGATCCACGAGCACGAGAACATCGAGATGGCCGTGGACAACGCCGTGGGCAGGACCGGGGTGTCGCTGCTGGGCGCGGCCCTGACCACCGTGGCCGGGTTCGCCATCATCGGGTTCTCCCTGCTGCCGCCGATACAGGAGTTCGGGCTGATCACGGCCATCGCCATCACCTACAGCTTCCTGGCCTCGGTGTTCGTGCTCCCGGCCTTCTTGGTCATATGGGCGCGGGCCAGGGCCAAGAGGAACAGCAAGGGTTCGGACTAAACCGCTCATCCCCGCGCAAGCGGGGACAAACATCCTTTATTTTCTGCGAACATCCTTGGACCATGTACTCATCGGTTTTAGTGACCGCCCCTGACCAGGCGACCGCGGAACGGCTGGGGATGGACATCGTGGGAAGGGGTCTGGCGGCCTGCGTCAACATGTGGCCGATAAGCTCCATCTATCGATGGAAGGGGGATCTGATGCAAGAGGCGGAAACGGCCCTGCTGTTCAAGGTTCCCGACTCCGGATTCGAAGCCCTCAGTGAGGCTGTCCTGGAACTGCATCCTTATGAGGTGCCGTGCATCGTTCGATACGCAATCGCCGAAGGTCACCGACCCTACCTGGATTGGATAGGGGAGAACGTATCCTCCGACAATGGGGACGGGCGTTGATGGACCAGCTCACTCCACGGTGACGAAGAAGTGCCCCTGGTACTGCCCGGTGGCCGGGCACCCCATGCATTTCATGTCCTTGAAGGCCTTGCAGTTCCGGCAGCCGATGGGGTGGCCGCAGGGGGACCCATCCACCTTCTGCATGACCAGGCGGGTGGGCAGTATGAACGGCCGCTCGGAGGCGATCACGATGTTGAAGTCCACGGCCGTGACCCACTGGTTGGAGCGAATATGGCCGTTCACGATGGCCTCCAGGGTGGAGATGTTCTCGCTGGCGAAGAACAGGCAGAGGTTGTTCCGGCCGGAGATGGTGAAGCCATGGGCGAAGTAGGGGCAGTCCTTGAACATGTCCAGGATCTCCGCCGGCCGGTTCGATGATATGTCCACCTTGGCCAGGTAAAGCCCCATCCTCAGCGGGTTGATCCCGTTGAGGGACTCCAGGGCTCCCAGCTCCCGGAGCTTTCTGATCCGCACGGCCACCGAGGGCTGGGAGATGCCCAGCTCCCTGGCCACGGTCTCCTGGGAAACGCCCGGTTCCTCTGCGAACATGCTTATGATCCGCCGGTCCTTTTCATCGAGGTTCATAGTTACGCTCGGGGTCGATGACGCTCTTCATCTATAAGTTATTCGTCAATATTATCAATTAATTATCAACTATTGTGACACATTTTATAACTTATCAGAATGATGGTGAGAGCACGGAGCAGGGCACGACGGCCCTGAGCGAAGGAGGTTCTCCATGTTGGATGACAGGATATCTTATCACAAGTCCGTCAGGACCATGTACGAGAGGCTGAAGAAGGACGGGATGACCAATGTCTGGGACCGCTACGAGGCCCAGGGGTTGGGCGGCGATCCGGACAAGAGATGCAGCTTCTGCATCGGTGGCACCCGCTGCGACCTGTGCTCCAACGGCCCCTGCCGCGCCGACGCGGCCAAGGACAAGCGCGGGGTGTGCGGCATCACCGCCGATGGAATGGCCATGAGGCAGATGCTCCTGCGGAACATCCTGGGGTCCTCCACATACCAGTACCACACCGACGAGACGGTCAAGACCCTGAGGGCCACCGCTCTGGGCGACTCCCCATTCAAGATCAGCGAGCCGGAGAAGCTGAAGGCCTTCGCCGGGCGCTTGGGCGTGGACGCATCGGGCAGCGACTCCGAGGTGGCCCTGCGACTCTGCGACTTCGTGGAGAAGGACTTCAACCGGCGCATGGACGAGCCGTCGGAGATCGTGGCCAGGCTGGCCCCCAAGGAGCGCCAGGACCTGTGGAGGAAGCTGGACATCTTCCCGGGAGGCATACGCGCGGAGATGCAGCTGTCCACCGGCTCCTGCCTGACCAACGTGGACGGCTACTACGTGTCCCTGGCCCTGAAGGCCCTGAGGCTGAGCATAGCCATGGCCTACCAGTCCCAGATCGTGAACGAGTACCTGCAGGACGTTCTGTTCGGCATTCCCAAACCTCACCCCATGAGGGTGGACCTCGGCGTTCTCGACCCCGATTACGTGAACGTGCTGCCGAACGGGCACGAGCCCTTCCTGGGGTTCGCCCTGGTTCAGTTGGCCCGCAAGAAGGAGTGGCAGGACCGGGCCAAGGCCGCAGGCGCCAAGGGATTGCGCGTCGTGGCCAACATCGAGACCGGGCAGGAGATGGTCCAGCGCTGGACCATGGACGACGCGTTCTACGGGTACACCGGCAACTGGATCATGCAGGAGGCCATCCTGGCCACCGGTGCGGTGGACGTCTTCGTGGCGGACATGAACTGCTCCCTGCCCGCGGACGCCAAGTATGCCGAAAGGTACAAGTTCAAGATCGTGCCGGTGTCCCAGCTGGTGGCCATCGAGGGCGTCACCGAGCGCATCAACTACAGGGCCGAGCTGGCCGAGAGGCAGGCCGCCCAGCTGCTGGAGATGGCCCTGGTCAACTTCAAGGAGCGCCACGGGAAGGTGGAGGCCGTACGCGGCCTCCCGATGAACGAGGCCGTGGTGGGCTTCTCCCCGGAGAGCATTCTGGCCGCTCTCGGCGGCACCCTCACCCCGCTGCTCGACGCCATAAAATCCGGGGCCATACGCGGCGTGGTAGGCCTGGTCTCCTGCACCACCCTGCGGGACCACGGACAGGACGTGCACACGGTCAGGGTGGCCGAGGAGCTGATCAAGAGGGACATCCTGGTGCTCTCCCTGGGCTGCGGCAACGCCGCATTGCAGGTGGCCGGGCTGTGCTCGTCCGATGCCGTGTCTAAGGCCGGTCCGGGCCTTCAGGCGGTGTGCAAGGCCCTGGGAACGCCACCGGTGCTCAGCTTCGGCACCTGCACCGACACCGGCAGGCTCGCGGACCTCATATTCGCGGTGAGCGAGGCCCTCGGCGGAGTCCCCATCCCGGACCTGCCGATGGCCGCCTGCGCCCCGGAGTACATGGAGCAGAAGGCCACCATCGACGCCATATTCGCCCTGGCGTACGGGCTGTACACCTACGTGAACCCGGTGCCGCCGGTGACCGGCGCGCCGAACCTGGTGAAGCTGCTGACCGAGGACATCAAGAACGTCACCGGCGGGCTGCTGAACGTGGAGCCGGACGCGGTGAAGGCCGCGGATGGCATACACCAGCACATCGAGGCCAAGCGCAAGGGTCTGGGCCTCTGAAACGCTACCCTAAACCTCTTCCCCAATTTTTCCCTCGTCGCATCTATGCACACGTGCTGAGGCCTAGAAGGCGGCGGGGGACAGACCCAGCTAGGCGCTCCCTGGTTCACTCGTGGAACACGATGTTGCAGTGGTCCACCACGACCGAATCGTTGTGGACCTTGCCGTTCCCCTTCCTCTTATCCCTCTCGCACTCCGCCTTGAGCTGCATGATCTCCCCGGAGGCGAAGTTCACCACTCCCTTGGCGAAGGCCCCCAGGCGCACCACGTCCCCGGCCTTGAATCTCCCTTCCACTGCGGTGATGCCGCAGGGCAGCAGGCTCCCCTCGTCCTTGAGGGCCTCCTCCGCCCCGGCGTCCACGGTGATCTTGCCCCTTGGCGACGCATAGAGTATCCAGCGCTCCCGGTTTGTGTACAGCGCCTTCGCGGAGAACAGCGTGCCCACGCTCTCCCCGCGCACGATGCGCAGGATGATATCCTCCGTCCGACCGTTGGCGATGACCGCGTTGCAGCCCGAGCCCATGGCGATGCGCGCGGCGTTGATCTTGGACTTCATTCCTCCCTTGGAACGTCCGGAGCGGCCGTCCCCGGCCATCAGCTCGATGTCCTTGGTTATCTCGTCCACGGTGTCGATGAATCGGGCGTCCCTGTCCGTCTCCGGGTTGCGGTCGTACAGCCCGTCCACGTCCGTCAGCAGTATGAGCAGGTCGGCGTCGACCTTGCTGGCGACCAGCGCCGAGAGCTTGTCGTTGTCCCCGAAGGTGTCCCCTATCTCGTCCGTGGAGATCACGTCGTTCTCGTTGACGATGGGAATGACCCCCAGCTCGAAGAGCGCGTCCACGGTCTTCCGGAGGTTCAGGTACACCTTGCGGTCCGAGAAGGCGTTGTAGGTCAGGAGCAGCTGCCCCACGGAACGTCCGTGCCTCTGGAACACCTCGCGGTAGGTGAGCATCAGGGCGGCCTGGCCCACCGCGGCGCAGGCCTGCTTGTGCGGGATGTCCTTCTGCAGGTCGTCCAGGCCGAGCTCGCTGCTGCCGGAGCCGATGGCCCCGGAGGTGACGATGATGGACTGCACGCCCATCCTCTCCAGCTCTATGACCTGGCGGGCGATGCTGTCCAGGTACGCGGAGTCGACCTTCCCGTCGTCCCCGCATATGGTGTTGGTGCCGATCTTGATGACCACGCGCGTGACGCTGATGTCCCTCATAGCATCTTCCTGTGGGTGAACCTGCGGGCGTTCTCCCCGCTGTAGTCGGCCACCACATGTCCGGCGCCGAACAGCCGGTACTTGTAGATGGAAAGTCCCTCCAGCCCTACAGGGCCGCGGGCGTGGGTCTTGTTGGTGCTGATCCCCACCTCCGCCCCCAGGCCGTAGCGGTAGCCGTCCGCGAAGCGTGTGGAGCAGTTCCACATGACCGAGGACGAATCGACCTCCTCCATGAACCGCTGGGCGGCCCTCTCGTCCCCGGTAACTATGGCGTCGGTATGATGCGAGCCGAAGCGGTTGATATGGGCGATGGCCTCCTCCAGCGAGGACACTATCTTCACGGACAGGATGAGGTCGTTGTACTCCGTGCACCAGTCCTCCTCGGTGGCCTCATCCATCTCCGCCAGGGCCCGGGCGCCCTCGTCGCCGCGGAGCTGCACCCCGGCCTGATGGAACTTCTCGGCCATGACCGGCAGGAATCCCAAAGCCACATCCTGATGCACCAGCAGGGTCTCCATGGCGTTGCACACCGCGGGATACTGCAGCTTGGCATCGTAGCAGACCCCAACAGCCATCTCCAGGTCGGCAGCCGCGTCAACATAGGTGTGGCATATGCCGTCGGCATGACCGAGCACCGGTATCTTGGTATGCTCCTTGATGAACCTGACCAGCTGGTTGGAGCCCCGGGGGATGATGAGGTCCACGAACTGGTCCATGTCCAGCAGGCGGTTGATCTCCTCGCGGGTGGATAGCAATTGCACCGCGCCGGTGAACCTCTCGTCCAGGTCCTCCACGGCCTTGGCGATGGCCTTGGCGATGGCCTCGTTGGTGCGGTGGGCCTCCGAACCTCCCTTTAGCATGACCGCGTTCCCCGACTTCAGGCACAGGGCGGATATCTGCACCAGCGCGTCCGGCCTGGATTCGAATATCACCCCGATGACCCCGATGGGGCAGGTGACCTTCTCCAATACCAGCCCATCGTCCAGCTCGGTTCGCGAGACCACCCTTCCGATGGGGTCCTCCTGGCGCACCAGGGAGCGCAGGGACTCGATGGACTCCTCCATCTTCTGCTCGTCGTAGCGCAGGCGCTTGATCAGGGGCTTGGGCAGGCCGGCCCTCTCAGCCTCCCTGATATCGGCCTGGTTGGCCTTGACGATCTCCCCCGCGTGGTCCTGCAGCGCCGCGGCCATCTCCTGCAGCGCCTCGTTCCTGACCGCATGGGTCAGGCTCTGCAGGCGGTACGAGGCCTCCTTGGCGCCCTTTGCGGCCCTCTCGACAGCGTCCATGACGATGCATGGCATGTCAACGGGAATCATGAACCTTTCGTCACATTGAAGCGGAATTCAACTAGAACAGATCGCGGGCCGGATGCGAAACAAGGGTTTTCCGGGGGCATCCCGAGGGATGCCAGGCATCCCCGGGGACGCTCACAGCGAAGTTTTGACCAGGTAGTAGTCCACGGTGTTGTTCTTCTTCTTTTCCTTCAGGGCGCCGGCCTTCTTGAGCTCCTGGATGGCGTTCATGCACTGGGCCTTGGGCAGCTTGGACAGGGAAGTGGCCTTCTCGGCGCTGACGGCCTTGTCCTCGGTGGTCGCTCCGGCCCTGACCAGGGCGGTGAACAGTTTCTCTACCTGTGGGGATACCATGAAGGCCGGGAGATTTTTTTCCATTTATTATAGATTGCGGTCCCCTCAATAATATTATCTTAAATTATCATCAAATCATGTGGCTAAGTTGACGCTCACTTCGTCTAATGCTGAAAAACCGTTATAGGCAAATGTCTCGGAACACCCAATTTTCAAGCTCAAATGCTCGATGGTGTTGAGTAAATCGCTTACGCTGTTGCCCCATAAGGTAACACCTCAGGCCCTCAGACCTTGCCCGCCCCGGATGCCACCCGGACCTTGTTGACGTCCAGCAGCTCCAGGCGGGTGAGCAGCGAGAGCCCGGTGTTCTGCCCCAGTATCTCCACGGCCAATATCTTGTCTGGCTCGGTGAGGTCCACCCGTCCCCGGTTCAGGGGATCGGTGAGGTAGGCGATGAGATCGTCATAATGCTCCTGGAAGTGCCTCTTGTGCAGGTGCATCATCCATGATTCGTTCTCCCCGATCCCTCTCCCCAGGTCCTCCGCCGCCCGGCGGATCTCCTCCTTCCCCGAAGACACCCATCTCTCGATGGGCACCCAGTGATGGGAGTACTGGAACCCCACCGGGTCCTCATGGCACATGCGGATCAGCTGGGAGACCATCACCTTGGGGTCCCCGGCCACCTTCAGCAGGAACACCCCCTCCACCTCGCAGGTCTCCAGCCTCTCCACCTGCGCCCCCAGGTCCTTCAGGCGGTCCCGGACCTCCATCTCCGAATGTCCTTTCTGATGGCCGTGGAAGGTCACCAGGAGATTGTGGTCGAACATTTTGCTCGCCTCGATTACACTTTGGCGTACGCGCACAAATAACTTGTCATCCGTCCCACAATCCCTGGATAACGGCCAGCATGGACCGCCCAGTAGCCCCTGCGCTATGCCGGCGAGTCATCTCCCGGGCCGGCGGTCACCGCCTCTAGGGGAGGTGCGTCCCCTGCTCATATGTCGTCGTCCAGGGGCTCCTCCGTCGGCGCCTTGGCCGAGGCCGGTTGGATCTTTCGGTAGACCTTTGTGGGCGGCAGCTCTCTTCCATCGACCCTGAGCAGGAATCCCTCCACCGGCACACCGAACAGCGTCTCGTTCTCCTCCAGATAGGGATGGATCATCCGCCAGTCCTCCTCGGTCATCCGTCCGAAGCAGCCCCCGTTCAGCTGGTCCGCGGTCACCTGGCGATGGGGATCCCTTACGTATATGGCCCCTCCGGAGGCCAGGGAGAACAGGTTCCCCCCCGGGTAGGGGGTGGGCAGGTCCTCCGCAACCCCGCTGCTGTTGAAGGTCATTCCGTTCAGGATCACGAACCCCCCTCCGTTGAGCGGGTCCCCGGCCATGAACGATTCGGCCAGGTAATCCAGGCAGGTCCCGTTGATGATGACCCTGGGCCTCCCTACGGCGTTGATCAGCGGCCGGCCGGCGGCGTTGCCCATGACATAGGCCGTTCCTCCCTTGGCCCCGTACATGAAGGTCTGACCCACGTCCCCGTGCACCACCAGCCTGCCGGAGGCGAATATCTGCCCCAGCTGGTCCTGGGCGTTCCCGTGCACGACCACCTCGGCGCCGGCCAGTCCTGAGGCCAGGTAATCCCCGGGAGTTCCAAAGACCTCCAGCAGCATGCCCTCGGAGGACTGCCCCAGCCCGCAGCCGAAGAACCTCTGGCCATGGGCGTCGATGGCCACCACGTGCCTCCATCCCTTCTCATAGGCCGACCTGATGACGAAGGATGCCCCATCCTCGCCCTCCATGGGGAACCCCCTGCAGTCCAGGACCAGGGTCCGGCCCTCGCCAGCCGCGGGGACCTCCTCCCGGTTGACGACGCCCATGCGGGTGAACCCTCCGGCCACGGCCGGAGCGCGCGGCACCGAGCGCAGCATGAGGTTAACCGCCTCCAGGGCCTTCTCGGTGATGCGGCTCCTGCGCAGCCTCCCGCTGGCGTACCTGCGGTCGATGATCAGGGTCATGAGCCGGAGCATCTCCCGGAGGTCCGCCTCCCCCTTCGAGGCCCGGGCCACCGCGGAACGCATCATCTCCCGGAAGGACCCCGCGTCCATGGAATCCAGGGCTGATAAGAACCGTTGGAAGGCCTCGTCGCCGCTGCCTTGCATCATGGCATCGTCGCCACCGGCGCTCAGCGGTTCCGCTAGCGAAAGGTCGCCCTGCCGATCATAGGTCAGGTCCAGGCTCACCGGCGCCCCGAACTTGTTGCTGCAGCTCAACCATCTCCTCCCGTCCCCCTTCTCCAGGGTGAACACGAAGGCCCCGCCGTCGGTGTGGCTTCCGCCCCGGGCGTTCCAGTATACGTCCGCCTGCCTGGGCACTGAGGGGTGGTCCTCGGCGATGGAGCGCAGCGCGGAATCGATGGCCTGCTTCTCCGAACCTATGAGGCCGATCTGCACCTCCCCCTCCACCAGGGCGAAGACCTGCGGCCTGAGCATGGCCGTGTCGGTGATTCCTATCAGCTGGTATTTGCCATCGTCGTAGAAGCAGTTGCGGGCGATGATGAAGAACCAGGGGCCGTCCGGGGAGGCGTGGATATGCGTGCGCTGTATGGCCTGATATATCTCCTTCTTGTCCTCTGGCAGGCTGTGGAAGTCCCTCTCGGTGGTGGGTGCCAAAGCCTCGATGACGTACTCCAGCGGGTAGCGGTAGGTCCTGTTCAGCAGGTCGAACAGCAGGACGGAAACCTCGGTGTCCGTTAAGAACAGCGGGGTCACGTTCTTCTGGGCCAGATACTCGCTGACCGAGTGGTAGTTGGCGAAGTCCCCGTTGTGGACCAGCCCCTCGTCCAGCCCCATGAACGGATGGGCCCCGCCGGGATGCCACACCTTGCCCTTGGTGGGGTACCTCTGATGCCCGATCCAGACGTGGGCGGTCATTTCCTCCAGGCGGTAGAATCGGATGACGTCCTCCGCGTACCCCACCACCTTCATAATGATCATGTCCCGTCCCTGGGACATCACGAAGGCCTTCATCCCCCTCTCCACGTAGAAGAGGTGGTTGACCGCGAAGCTGGTCTGATTGACGAACTCGTCCTCGGCCCTGCGGGCTTCCAGCCCCTGCAGCCCCCTCTCCTCCACGAAACCGGCCAGCACAGCGGGCTTGGCCCGGCAGAAGTACCTCCATATCTGGGGGGGCCTCACCGGCAGGTCCGACAGGACCCGGGGGTCGTCGCTCTCCTCCACCTGGTATCTGGTGTGCACGTCGTAACGCTTATCGATGAACGCGGACTCCAGCTCCTCGCGGCAGGATGGGTCCAGGTAGGCCACCTGGACCAGGTAGTGGTCCTCCAGGACCTCCCTGGGCACGCGCATCTGGGCCGGGTCCAGGCCCACGGCGGCGATGCCGCCGCCCTTGCCGTTGCCCCGGTTGTGCATCTGCATCAGGGGGTCGAAGAAATGCCTACCCGGCAGGCCCACGGAGGCGGCCAATCCGACCACCCCGCACCCGCCCTCGGCCTCCATCTCCAGCCTGCTCACCTTGGGGCGACATGCCGGCATCCAGTCCCTGGCCCTGGTCAATATCTCCGGGTCTAAGCTCATTCGTCCACCTCCCTGTCCGGTTCGTAGCGCAGCAGGTCCGTCCGCCCTCTCAGCTCGGTGATGTCCTTCATGCCCAAGGCGGCCAGCAGCTGGCACCACTGCTTGCGCCAGGCCGAGAAGAGGTTGATCAGCCGCTGGGCTCCCCAGTCCGTGTCCATCTGCAGGTACAGCACCGGGTCAGTGGTGGCTATGCCCCTGGGGCAACCCTTCCCCGACTCGCAGTTGCCGCAGCGCACGCATCCCAGGGCCACCATCTCCGCGGTGCCCACCACCACGCCGTCCGCGCCCAGGGCTATGGCCTTGGCCACGTCCATGGCCGTGCGTATGCCCCCGCTGGCGATGAGGGTGACGCTCTCCCGCACCCCCTCGTTGGTCAGGAAGCGATGCACCTTTGGTATGGCGAACTCGATGGGCATGGCTATGTTCTTCTTGGCGATCTCTGGGGCCGCGCCCGTGCCGCCATACCCGCCGTCCAGATGCACGATGTGCGCGCCGGCGTAGTACGAGCCGATGGCCACCATCTCCACGTCGTTGGGAGTGGACACCTTCACAGACAGCAGGGCCCGGGGATTGATGGACGATATCCAATCCAGGTGCTTCTTGTGGTCCTCCACCGAGTATACGCTGTGGAACGGGAACGGTGAGAACAGCGAGGTGCCCGGCACCGCCTCCCTCATCCTGGCCACCAGGGGGGTGTTCTTGTCCCCCAGCAGGTGTCCCCCCAGCCCGGGTTTGGCGCCCTGGGCGTACTTGAACTCGATGATCGGGGCCCGCTTGACGGTCTCCTCCCGCACCCCGAACAGCCCCGTGGCTATCTGGGTGATGACATTTTCACTGTAAGGCACCAGCTCGGCAGGGTATCCACCCTCTCCGGTGCAGGTGTAGGTCCCCCAGGCCCGCATGGCCTTGGCCCTGGCCACCATGGTGTGCAGGGACACCGATCCGTAGGACATGCCCCCTCCGTAAAGGGGTATGGCGATCCTTCTCCGCTCGCCGCCCCGGCGGTTGAGGTCGATGGAGGTGTTGAATTCCCGGTAATCGATATTCTCCGGCACCTCTCCCAGCTTGAAGCTGAGGCGGTCGAAGCCTCCTCCGGAGCGGCCGGTGTTGCCCACATGGTCCAGCGGGATCGGGTCGCCGGTCTCCGCCATCTGCCAGGTGGCCAATATCATGTCTGTGGTCCAGCGCACATCCCCCAGGGCATCGAATGTCTCGCTGGGCCGTACGGTCAGGGAGCCTGTGGGACAGCGGGTCACGCAATGGAAGTCGTTATTCCGGCATACCGGCCCTATGCATCTCTGGCTGTAGGGAGGGAGCACCTTCGCGTGACCCTCCACCCGCTTGTGCACCCCGTATGGGCATAGCGTCCCGCACAGGCCGCAGGATATGCAGGAGTCCCCGCGCTCCACCATGTACCGGTTGACGAACTTGAGCCTCTCCGACGGCACCCATGAGGCCTCCGGAACATTATCGCATCCCTCAGTCAATCCTGACACCTCCAGTGATGTTGGAGAAGGCGTCCCGATGCGCGTCCTCCTCGAATATGGCCCGGCCGGTCTCGCCCCTGAGCCGCCGGACCTCCTTGATCCCCATGGCCCCCAACATCTCCAGCATCTGGTCCCTCCAGGCGCTGCCCATGTTGGTGATCCTTCCCCGCACGAACTCCTCGGACACGTTCGCCAGGCCGGAAGGGCATTCTTCCCCGCAAACCGAGCAGGCCCGGCATCCCACGGCCACCAGCAAGACCCTCTCCAGGGTCACCGCGTCCGCCCCGCAGATGACGCTCTTGGGCACCATCTCTGCCGCGGCCAGCCCTCCCGAGGAGATCACCGTGACCCCATCCCGGAGCCCTGCGGCCACCAGGTACCGGTGCAGCCGGCGCAGCGCGTCCCGGGCGTGGACCCCGGAGCGGTCCCTCCCCTCCTCGTCGAATAGCACATGCAGGACGTCCGCCTCCCTGGCCATGTCGTCCACGGTCGATGCAAGTTCGGCCGACGAGGGGACCCTCAGCGCCACCAGGGTTCCTGGCCGAACAGATCTGATCTCCCGAAGTTCGCGTTCCCATCCCTCATGGACGTCCATCTCCACCATCCTCACTCCGGATGGCAGCCCCTCCAGGTCCCGAGGTCCGCGGATGACCGGAACGAGCAGCTCCGGGGCGATGCGATCCGTCACCTTGGGGAGGAGGTCCTTGGGGATCACCAGCAGCGTGCGCAGATCAGAGGCCGCCATGGCCACCCCCCTCGCCCGCTCATCGTCGACCTCTAAACGGGAGAGGTCCAGGATGAAGGGTACCGGCAGGTCGATGATGGGCGGCATGATCGTTGTCATCCCCCCACGTGCATCGAAGGAGAGATGGGACGGCTTGCGCCCAAGGTCCACCGAGGTGGAGATGAACTCACGACCATGGATGCCGTCCCTGGTCGGCCGCACGATCTCGGACATGTCCGTCCACATGGCGTCGAAGCCCGGTCCGGAGAAATTGCCACGGTATCCCGCGCCCAGCACCGGTATCTTGGCGTTCTCCGCCTCGTTCCAGATGGTGGTCACCCTCACCGGTGTCCATACGCCGTGACCCAGCGCCCTGTACTCCTCGTTCACCTTGATGGAGAGCGCCCGCTGCGGGCACTCCACCACGCAGCGGAAGCAGTTCTTGCACAGGGTGCTGTCCGGCTCGGCCATCTTCCGGGGGTCCTGCGGATCACGCTTGTGCGCACCATAGACGCAGGCCCTCTCGCACCTGCCGCAGTTCATGCAGTTGTCCGCACGGTCCACCAGGAACTTGGGGACCGGGCGATGCCTCCCCGGCGTCGGTGCGGTATGAATGTGATATCGTTCATACACGGCGCTCGACCCCCATGGAGTTCCTCGGGGCGCCCAGCACCAGGCCGCGGGAGACCATCTCCTCGTAGCGCGGGCTGACCTCCGCCATGCGTACGAAGTGCTCTATCTCCCACTCGTCCCTGCCGTGTATCCTCTCCAGCCGAGCCTCCAGCTCCTCGTATGCCGGTATGAGGTCCAGTTTGGACTGGCATACCTGCTCGCAGGCCCTGCACCGCATGCAGAGGAAGGCCCGGTGGGCATGCTCCCGGGTGATCTCCTTCCCCTCGCTAAGGGCCTTGGCCGCCAGCAGTTTGCCGCGGGCGGTGACCCTTTCATCGTTCGTCAACGCATAGGCGGGGCAGACGCTGACGCAGGCCCCGCACATGGCGCACTGGTTGGCCATGACCACCAGCTGGTCCCGCACCTTCGGTCCCATGACCTTGCGGGACACGGAGGAGAGTGAACGCAGCGCCACTCCCAAAGGCGCATGCAGCTGGGACATGATCTTGAAGGCGTTCCCGGATCCCATGGGACTGAAGGCCATGCCGGCCAATCCGAACATGCGCCCCCTGAGACCGAAATACTTCCCCGGGTTCATGACCCCGCTGGGGTCCAGCCGTTCCTTGGCCCTCCTTAGCCGTTCCCGCTCCTCCTCCGGCCAATGGTCGGCGAAGGAGTTGTTCCACACCCCCAGGGAGTAGGGCCTGGCCCCCAGGCCGATCAGCGAGGAGGTGGCTATCATGGACTTGGCCGCGTCCAGGGTGTAGACCGATTGGTTCACCTGGTCGGTGACGTAGTAGCAAAGGAGCAAGGCCTCCCTTCCCTGCAGGAAATGCACCTCCGAGAGGGGGTCCAGGTCGAACTCCTGGAAGAGTTCCTCGGCCCGATGCAGTATGGCCTTGAGGTTGGAAACGGGCGCCAGCACCTCCGTGCCCATCATGCCCGGTCCCAGACGGCGCAGCTTCATGGGGAAGTAGCGCTCGTGCCACAGTAGCCGGGCCTGGTATTCCGGCTGCTCCCTGGTCCCGCTGGAGGACAGCAGCTCATTCACCCCCTTCTCGGAGGCGGGGTCGGCCGAGGTGACCAGGAGGGCATGCCCCTCCCCGAAATGATCGCCGTGCAGCAGCCTGTTGGCATAGCGCAGCTTGGCCGGGGAGAAGTAGATTAGGTCCTCTGGCAGTGGCGAAAGGCGGCGCAGCCTCTCTGCCATCTCCACGGCCTCGTCCATTTCCCGAAATAGAAGCAGGTGCGGTCTGGACGATCGGTCTATGTCCTTCACCCTGAAGGTCGCCTCGACGATTACGCCAAGCTGCCCTTCGCTGCCGAACACCGCCTGGAACTCCTCCTGGGGCGGCCGCAGGGTGATCAGGCCTCCCGGGGTGGCCATGACTATGGAGGTGACGACATCGCTCAGGTGCCCACCTCCCAGGGAGCCCACGCCGTACCCGCCGCCGCTTATCCATCCGGCGACGGTGGAGAACCGGCTGGAAGGGCAGGAAATAATGCGAAGGCCGTGCGGTGACAGGGCTTGGTCCACGTCCGCCCAGCGGCATCCCCCCTGCACGCGCACGAGCTTGCCTGCGGCATCCACCTCCAGCACCTGGTCCAGGTTCCCGGCGTCCAGCACTATTCCGCCGTTCACCGGCACGGAACCTCCGAAGGGCGAGGAGCCCGAGCCGCGGGGAACCACCGCCAGGCCGCGGGCCTTGGCGAACTCCAGGACCGCCACCGCGGCCTCGCTGGTCATGGGCTGCACGACCGCGTCCGGACGGTGATCGATAAGCACATCCTTCAGGAGCTGCGGGACGTCGGCCTGGTCCCTGCGATACAGCTCCAGCTCTCCCTCCCCGCAGACCACTCTCAGGTCAGGTATGCGCTGAGCTTCCATTTCACCAGCAAGTCCGCTGGCCCTCTCTATCTTGGCGTTGAAATGGTCCAGCCCTTCGGCTCGACCATCGACATTGGATTCCATTGCGATCTCTCCCCGGCAGGGAAGGCCTCTCGCACAACCAACGGGCTTCGCGGCCATCCTGCCCTTTAAAGCGGCTCTGATAGACGATTGTTGTTTTTAAAGGAATTTATTAGATGAATTTCTAAGAATTTTTAATAACCTATGTCATATGGCGTAAAAATGACTATTATATAAGATATATTTGTATAAAATAACCCCGGCTGCCGAGGCCTGCTGGCACCCTGCCAGGCGTTACAGCCGGTCCCGTCCCGGGGCGGTTCTCGATCAAGGTCATCGGACGGTGAGCGGAGGCATTATTTTCCACAGGAACAATGAACGCATATGCCGAACACCTGCCTTCGCACGGACCCCATCCCTAGGATGATGGAGTCGGAGGACGGGACGTTCAGGGCCTTCGCGGGACATCATCTTCTGGACCGGACGACCCTGCAGGGAGAAGCCATGCGCAGCCCGGAGGTCCGGAAGGTCCCGAGAGCGCAGGGGATCAGATGATCCCCAGCTCCTTGCCGATGATCTCGAACTTGCCAATGGCGAAGTCCAGATCCTCCTCGCTCAGGGCGGCGTTCATTATCGTGCGTATCCGCGCCTTGTCCTTGGACACCATGGGGAACACGATGGGCAGGGCGAAGACCCCCTCCTGGTACAGCCGTTCGCTTAGCCGTTTGGCTTTGGCGCTTTCCCCCACCATGACCGGGATTATGGGGGTGACCGAGGCGCCGGTGTCGAACCCCAGGTCATTCATGGCCTTGCGGAAGTAATCAGTGCGCTTCCACAGGTTCCGGACATGCTGCGGTTCTTTCTCCAATACATCGATGGCCCCTATGCAGGCCGCGGCCACCGCCGGAGGGTGCGAACCGCTCAGCAGCCAGGTGCGCGAGCGGTTCAGGGCGAAGTCGCGCAGGTCCTGGGAACCGGACACGTGCCCGCCGACCACCCCGAAGGCCTTGGAGAAGGTGCCCATCTCCACCTGCACGCTGTTATGGTCCAGGCCGAAGTGGGAGACGATGCCCCTTCCCCCCTCTCCCAGCACACCCTCGCCATGGGCGTCGTCCACGTAGAGCATGGCACCATGCTCCTTGGCCAGCTCGGCTATCCGGTCCAGGGGGGCCATGTCCCCGTCCATGGAGAACACCCCGTCGGTGATTATCAGGATGCGCCGGTACGGCGGCTGCTTCCGCTCCGCCTCCTCCAGCTTCAAAGCCAGATCGTCCACGTCGCAGTGCCTGTAGATGGCCCTGTCCGCAGAGGTCAGCCTCACCCCGTCGATGATGCTGCCGTGGTTCAGCTCGTCGGAGATTATGAGGTCGCCCCTGCCAACCAGCTGCGGTATGAGGCCGGAGTTGGCCGCGAAGCCGGTCTGGTAGACCAGGGATGCCGGCCGGCGCTTGAACCGGGCCAGCCGCTCCTCCAGCTCCAGGTGCAGGTCCATGGTTCCGGCGATGGGCCTCACGGAACCGGAGCCCACGCCGTGTGAGTCGACGGCCCTCTTGGCCAGCTCCTTCATGTGAGGGTGGTTGCTAAGGCTGAGGTAGTTGTTCGAGCAGAACATCAGCACCCTCTTCCCGTCCACATTGCACCAGGGGGTGCTGGCGCCCTGCAGCTTGGCTATCCTCCAGTCCAGGGATTGGTCGACCAGGGCCTGATACTCTTCCTTGAGGAACGAGGTGGGGTCTCTCATAATGATCACTACGTCCCACGGAATGGTCCGGGCCTCGAATAACCTTTCCGATGAGGCGGCGGGCGATCAAACCTTCCAGCAGATCAGTTCCAGACACTTACCGCTACGACCGATATCGAACCCGTCCACGGAACGGTGGAGGAAATGCCTCCTGACCCTCTCCTCCTTCTCAGGGGTCATCTCGGTGAATATGCGGAAGTAACGAAGGTAATGGTCTATCACGTCCTCCGTGGGACGACGGTATTCCACCTCTCCGGTGACCCGGTGGGAAACGGGATCGCGCCCCCTTTCCCGGAGCACGTTCAAGGGATACTTGGAACTGTAGGCATCGCTGGGACGGAACTCCCCAACCACCAACTCCCACAGCTCGTTCCTGGTGGCCATGGTGTCGCTGGGGCAGGGCACGATCAGGCAGCAGCGGTCCCGGGAGGCCCGCTCCATGGCCATCAGGTCCTCCCCGCTCCTTATGGCCGGGCTCAGGGAAGCGAACACCAGGTCGTAGGTCCCGGGGGCGGAAAGCTCCTTCCAGGGGCTGAGAAGGGTGATGATGTTGACGATGCCCTGGCGTCCGCACTCCTGCCGCAGGGTCTCCAGCATGCCCTCCGCCTCATCCAAGGCATGGACCTCGCGCACCCTGCGGGCCATGGGCAGGGCCAGGGTCCCCGGGCCGCATCCCACGTCCAGCACGGCGTCGTTGGGGCGCAGCCAACCCGTCTCGGTCATGCGCTCCACCACCTTCTCGTGGAACTCGGCCTCGGCCTTGGATTCCTGAAGGTAATAGTCGGAATCCTGGCTCCAGAAGTCCTTCCAGCGCCCCTGGTTCTGAGGGGTGGTCCTGACCGGAGAACGCTGGTGGGCGGCCCTCCATTCTTCCTCCCAATCGGTCATGCGCTCCCCAATCCATGCCTGCCCATAAATAGGGATGGTGCCAGCCCACTCCTTCTCCCTCAGATCGCTTAGATAAACTCCTTTTCGAGGAAATCCAACTTCGTAACACTTTTTTAAAAATGATAACACTAAATATTTGGAATGGGATTCCCGCCCGATGAACAAGAGCGGTCTCATCAAGGTCCTGGCGGTGGCCGTGGTCGTGATAATCATCGGCGCCGCGATATTCGTGATGCTGGGTGGGGAAGAGGAAGATCAGGGCGACGGCCCGGCCCTGTACTACGACATGGCCGGCAGGAACGTCACCGCGGTGGTGGAGATGGAGATCGACCATCTGGTGGCCTCCGGGGTGGGGGCGCTGCGCTTCGTGTCCTACCTCAACTGTTCCGACAAGGTCGTGGCCGTGGAGGCTCGGGAGGGACCGGCCTACAACGCCAAGTCCTACATGTACGCCTTCGAGTACGACAACAAATCCAATTTCAACCGCTCCATCGGCAGCGGGGCCGACGGACTTATCGAATACCCTGAGCAGCTGCTGATGCTGCAGGACACCCCGCAGGTCATCATATACAGCGTCCCCTCCCGGACGCTCACCGCCGAGCAGCAGAACTACATCTCCAACGCCGAGCTGCTGGGCATGAAGGTGGTGGTGATCCTGGAGCTGGACACCATGCTCAATGAGGCCTCGGACGGCCTGAGCGAGGTCTTCGTCAACCAGACCATGCTCATGGGCAACGTTCTGAACAAGACCGCCAAGGCCTCTGAATTGCTGTCCTTCATGAACGACACAATCTCCGATCTGCGATCCCGCATGTCAACGGTCAGCGCTGCCGACCGGGAGGTCAGCGCCTACATCGGCTGCCTGTCCTACGCCGGAGCAAAGGGCTTCGACTACTCCTCCTCCTGGTACGACCCGTTCGCGCTGCTGGGGGTGAACAACACCATAACTGGCGGTTCCAGCGTGGTGTACCAGATCAACATGGAGAGCATCATCGAGATGCAGCCCGAGTACGTGTTCCTGGACCCCACCGGATACAAGACCTTCCTGGCGGACTGGAACAACGGCTCCTCGGCCCGTTCCAGCTCCGTGCTGAACGCCATGACCGCCTTCCAGGAGGGGAACGTGTTCATGACCGTGCCCTTCATCTGGTACGGGGTGAACTTCGACAACGTGCTGCTGGGAGCTTACTACATCGGATCGGTGCTGTATCCGGATGCCTTCGACGACGTGGTCCTGGAGGACAAGGCCGCGGAGATATTCGGGGCCTTTGTGGGCTATGACTGCTTCGCAGAGATGGACGCCTGGTTCCTGGGGAACCGCAGCACGAACATCACCGGGCAGGCCGGCGTGGTATCAGGTTGAAACGCTCTATCCTCCTCAACGACCCGGGGCGGAATTGGCCGCCCCCGGTCCCCTTTCAATCATGATCATAAGGCAAAGGAACGCCACTGCATAAGAATCTCTAGGAAATGTTATTCTACCTTGCCATCCTAGTGGAGCGCTGCGCGATTCCCACGGACATGGAACCGACGGAGGTGGATTGAACGGACGAAGACGTGAAGGCCATAGAGGGTGACGAGCTCACCAGGTACCTCAGGCACATCAGCCTGAAGCTGCTGTTCCTGATCGGCCTTGCCGCGGCCATATTGCTCATCGCCGTCTACGCCTCTACCGTTGGCCCATACCACATAACCTTCTGGGAGGCCATGGGCTCCGTCTTCAACTACCAGGGAAGCACCGTGGACCGCATCATCTGGAACCTGCGCCTCCCGCGCATCGTCGCCGCGGTCCTGGTGGGGGCCGCCCTGGGCGCCTCGGGCACGATAATGCAGTGCGTGTTGCGCAACCCGCTCGGCTCGCCGTTCACCCTGGGCATCTCCAACGCCGCGGCCTTCGGGGCCGCGGTGGGCATAATCCTGCTGGGCGGAGGAACGGTGCTGGGGCAATCGGTCACCACCACGTACATAGACGATCCCTACCTGGTCACCGGCAGCGCCTTCGCCGCCTCCATGGTGGCCACCATGATAATCATAGTCCTGGTCAAGGTCACCAAGGTGTCCCCGGAGGCCATGGTGCTCACCGGGGTGGCCATCAGCTCGATATTCGGTGCAGGGCTGGCAGCCCTGCAGTACTTCTCCAACGACAGCGCCCTGGCCAACATAGTCTACTGGCAGTTCGGGGACCTGGGCAAGATAAACTGGGAGCAGAACACCATCATGGCGATAACCGTGCTGCTCATCATGGCCTTCTTCATCTGGAAGCGCTGGGACTACAACGCCCTGGACACCGGGGACGAGGTGGCCAAGGGGCTGGGCGTGAACACGGACTGGATACGCATAACAAGCATGGTCCTGGCCTCATTGCTCACCGCCGTGGCGGTGTCCTTCGTGGGCATCATCGGGTTCGTGGGGCTGCTGGCCCCGCACATCGTCCGCCGCATCATCGGCGGGGACCACCGCTTCCTGGTCCCCGGCTCCGCGCTGCTGGGCGCGCTGGTGCTGCTGATATCGGACACCGTGGGCCGCAACATGGGCGACCTGCTCAACTGGATGTTCGGTTCCGGCTATCCCAGCTTCATCGTGCCTGTTGGAATAATCACCTCCTTCATCGGAGGCCCGCTGTTCATCTACATACTCATCAGGGGGTATCGCAACGTCGATCAGGGTTGAGGACCTGTCCTTCGCCTACAACGGCCGGAAGGTCCTGGACGGGGTCTCCTTCGAGGGCAGGGACGACCGTATCATCTCCATCCTGGGCCCCAACGGGGTGGGCAAGACCACCCTGCTAAAGTGCATGTGCGGAATACTTAGGCCGGACTCGGGCACGGTCTCCGTGGACGACGAGGAGGTCAGGGCACTGAGCCGCATAGAGGTGGCCAGGCGCATAAGCTACGTGCCGCAGCGCTCCTCGGCCACCCGTACCACGGTTTTCGACTCGGTGCTCATCGGCCGCCGTCCGCACATGAGCTGGAGCCTCACCAAGAAGGACATGGCCGTCACCAGGGACGTGATCCGAGCCGTGGGGCTAGGCGACCTGGCCATGCGCAACGTGGACGAGATCAGCGGGGGTGAGTTCCAGAAGGTCCAGATCGCCCGGGCCATGGTACAGGAGGCCAAGGTGCTGGTCCTGGACGAGCCGACCAGCAGCCTGGACGTGGCCAACCAGCACATGGTCATGAGGCTGCTGGTGGACACCGTGCGCGAGCGCAGGATATGCACCATAATGACCATGCACGACATCAACCTGGCCGCGTACTGCTCCGACGAGCTGCTTTTCATGAAGGGCGGGCGCATCTTCGCCCGCGGCCCCCCATCGATCATCGACGCCAAGCTCATCCGGGAGGTCTACGGCATGGAGGCCAAGGTCATCAATCACGACGGCGTTCCGCTGGTGGTACCGTCGCTAGGCGACGCCCACGCGCTTAGGCATATGGACGACGGTAGAGCGGTCCCGCACGAGCACGGGCTCAAGTAGTTTCAGAGGGCGCCGGCCTCCTTCCTCTTCCGCAGCTTGGCGAACATGTCGTCGGCCATGCGCTCAAGGCTCCATTCCGCCTTCCAGCCCCAGTCCTCGGCGGCCCTGGAGTCGTCCAGGGAGTCGGGCCAGGAGTTCGCTATGGCCTGGCGGAAGTCAGGTTGGTAGGCGATGGTGAAGCCCGGGCTGCGCTCCCGGACGATCTCCGCCAGCTGGGCCGCGGAGAAGGAATGCCCGTTGAGGTTGTAGCCCATCCGGGTGCTTATGCGTTCCAAAGGCGCCTCCATGATCCCGATGGCGGCGTTGATGCAGTCGGGCATGTACATCATCGGCAGCACCGTCCCCTCGTTCACGAAGCAGGTGTAATGGTTGTTGCGTACGGCCTCGTAGAATATGGCCACGGCGTAATCGGTGGTACCGCCGCCCGGCAACGTCTCCGCGCTGATTATGCCCGCGTAGCGCACGGAACGCACGTCCACGCCGTATTTGCGGTGATAGTAGTCGCACAGCAGCTCGCCGGCGACCTTTGTGACCCCATACATGGTGGTGGGCTGCAGCACGGTGTCCTGCGGCGTGTTCGTCCTGGGGCAGTTGTTGCCGAAGACGGCGATGGAGGAGGGCCAGAAGACCTTGATGTCATGCTTCCGGGCGATCTCCAGGACGTTGATGAGTCCGTTCATGTTGAGGTCCCAGGCGAACTGGGGGTCCTTTTCGCCTACGCCGGACAACACCGCGGCCAGATGGTATATGGTGCCCACGTCGTGCTTCTGGCAGAGCTCTTCGATACGTGATGGCTCGAGCACGTTCCCGATCTCGTAGGGCCCCGATGTCAACGCTTCGGGGGACGGAGATCGGCTGTGCCCCACCCCGATCACGTTCTCCCCGCCGTACCTCCTCCTCAGTTCCAGAATTAACTCTGAACCGATCTGGCCTGTGGCGCCCAAAACCATGGTCTTTCTGCTCAAGGGAACAACTCCACGAAATCGAACGTTCCAGGAACGACTGCCACGGATTTAAGTTATGGAATGACAAGGCTTGGCATACGGGCGGTCAGGACTCAAAGGCCGCCCGGTCCCAACGCCTCCCTATCCTCCTGTACATGACCAGGGCCGCCAGGGCCATGAGGCCGCATACCGCGAGTATCAGACCCGAAACGAGGTACGAATCGCTCGAGTAGCTGAGTGAGAGGATCACCAGCAGGCACAGCGGTGGAATGTTCAGCCCGCTGAACTTGCCCAGGACCCGGGGGTCGAATAGGTAGCTGTTAGTCCGCAGCCCGGTGAGATAGGCCGTCGCGGTCACCGTATATGCGGTGGTGACGTATGCGACCGCCAGGCCCAGCGGGAGCGTGCTCAGCTGGCCCAGCAGCAGGCTTAGAACGGTCAGGAACGCGGTGGATGTCAGCAAGGCGACCATGGACAGCAGTAGCAGCTTGCTCCGGATGACCTGGGTGACGGTGATGGGCAGGACCTGCATGAAGGCGTTGTTGTCCAGCAGGTTCAGCCAGCTGTATATGGAAACGGAGAAGAAGCCGATCATGGAGGCGTAGAAGACCATGTTGAGGTCCAGGCGCACGGTGAGCACGCTGCCCAGGAACCAGAACAGGGCCGCCAGGACAGCCAGCGGTCCGACGTAGGCCCCGATCACCGGGACCAGGGTCCGGGATCGCACCATGTCTATCCAATCCTTGCCCATCAGACTGGAGTCCGCGCCGACGAACGATAAGCGCTTGGCCGTCTCCAGCATCTCGGCCTCGTACCTCTCGCTGCGCTTTCCCGGGGTGACCTTGACGGTCATCAGGGCCACCGCCGAGAAAAGCAGGAAGAGCAAAAGCGAAGTGAAAAGGTGGACCAGGTCGTGGGTGCGCTGCAAGGCGATCGAGGGGATCAGGTTCGCCAGGTCGAAAGCGCCGGTGATCGATACCGCAAGGATGATGAGGCCGATAGCGCCGACGACCGCGGCCAGGCCCGCCCTCGAGCGCACGTAGACGGCCGAGAGGAAGAAGGAGAGCGAAAGGCCGAACAGGAAGGACAGCGTCGCGGTCAGCAGCAGGAAGAGCACGCTCGTCACCTGGAAACCGGTTAGGGGGATAGTTAACGCGATCCCTCCGATCAAAGGCAGCACCGAGTACAGGAAGTAGTAGATGATCTCCTTGACGTAGAAGGCGGTGAACAGCTCGCGATACGAGATGGGCTGGGTGGAGGGGGTCTGTAGCACCATGGAGATGGAGCCGAAGCGCCGCTCGGCTATGCGGTCCCCGAAGGTGGCCAGGCCGCCAACGCCCAGCCCGTAGATCACCATCACGGCGTGCAGCATGAGGTAGGCCTGGTCCAGGGGCAGGTTCCGCAGCAGCTGTTCTGATGCCAGTCCGAGCACCAGGGACATGAACAGGATGACCACGGGGAACATCAGGAACTGCACCCCGCCGATCATGGAGGCGTTCAGCCGGCGCTCCTCGGACATGAATATGCGCACCAGGCGCAGATGGCGCGACAGTCCCATCATCTCACTCCTTTTCCACGGCTCTCTCGGTCAGCCTGATGAACGCTTGGTCCAGGGATTCTCCTGTATCGCCGATGGCACCCGGCTCTCCCATGGCCACGATCCTGCCCCGATCGATTATGGCCAGGCGGGAGCACATCTTCTCGGCTATCTCCAGGATATGGGTGCACATGAACACCGTGCCTCCCCGTTCCAAATACCCCACGAGGTACTCCCGCACCAGCTTCTGGTAGCGGGGGTCCAGGCCGGAGAACGGCTCGTCCAGGAACACCAGCGGGGGCTCGTGGATGAGCGCAGCGGCGACCATCAGCTTCTGCCTCGTCCCCTTGGAGAGGTCCTTGCAGGGAACCGCCGCCACCTCCTTCATGTCCATGCGCTCTATCCACTCCTCCGTCCTCGCCTTGATGTCCTTGATATCGCGAACCAATCCGATGAAGTGCAGGTATTCCCTGCCAGTTAGAAAGGAAGGTGGCGATTCGATCTCTGGAACGATACCTATGCCCCTCTTGACCGCCAGGGGATCCACGGACGGGTCTGCTCCGAGCACCATGCACGATCCGGTCGTGGCGTCGAGCTGCCCGGTCAGGAGCTTCAACAGGGTGCTCTTGCCCGCGCCGTTGGGTCCCAGGAGGCCGAATATCTCGCCTTTGTTCACTGAGAACGAGACGCCATCGACCGCCACCACCTCACCGAACTTCCTAGTCAGTCGGTCCGTTTCAATAACCAGTTCGGCCATGCCTTGAACCCTCACCGGCCGTATGGCGTTCAACCTGTTTGATTTTTCCACTCCACATGTTCTATGGGATATCGTGGAGCATCTCGTAAGGCCTCAAGGGGGTCTGGAGGCGTTCGTCAGATCGGGTTGTCCATGCTAGCAGGTCAGAGCTTATCAAGTTGGAATGGGTTCGACCATCCAATGAAGGCGCTCATCGTTTATGTCTCGGTCGAGCACGGGAACACTGAAAAGGTGGCCAAGGCGATGGCCGAGGCGATCGGGGCAGAGGCCAAGAAGGCAGAGGATGTCGATCCGAACACTATCTCAGAATATGATATCATTGGCTTCGGCTCGGGCATATTCCACGGAAAATTCCATCCCGCATTGCTCCAGCTTGTAGATGACCTTCCCCAGTTGAAAGCCAGGGCCTTCATAATCTCTACCGGAGGGAAGGGTGATCAGAAGCAGCATCCGCAGCTTAAGGAGAGGCTGCAGAGCAAGGGATTGGAGGTGCTCGAAGGATTCTCCTGCAAGGCCTGGGATACCTATGGACCGTTCAAGCTCACCGGGGGCATAAACAAGGGAAGGCCGAACGAGGAGGACCTGAAGAAGGCCAGGGAGTTCGCAGAGGCGCTGCCAAGATCATAAACGCCTGTTCTACAGGCTACATGGGCGGAGAAAAGTGCTCCCGCCGGGATTCGAACCCGGGTCTTCGCCTACCTTCCACCGCTTTGCAGCGATGTCGAAAGGGCGGAATGATTGGCCGGACTACACTACGGGAGCGTGGCTTGCCGCTTGATATTTAACTTATTACTTAAATCTTGGCGAAGGGTGCACGTCCATATCCAACCCGCTGATATCTCTGGCCATTCGTACCAAGGGGACGATTCAATGGATCCTTTCCC
>JAXGRO010000029.1:0-12944 GCA_040765825.1 Methanomassiliicoccales archaeon | reverse complement strand
ACTTATTCTCTCATCCCATGCTCATGGTCCCCTGCGCTTCCATCGGATCATGATCACTAACAACGAAACGATCATCGCCAATAGTGCCGCGATTCCCAGCAGAAGCAATGTGGTGTTATCGAAACCATCTTCGGTGGCCCCTGCTTCGGCGGTCTCCACGTTGGGCCCCATCGTCAACCCGTAGAACGTGCTTCCCGGAACCGGGAAGTCGGAATCGGAGTCGGCGTGGCCGCGAAGCATGGGATTGGTGCTGCCCACCCAATCGTACCCGACCAGCTCCGGGGACCTGAGGCCCAGGAACGTGATGTTGGTCAGGGATTGGCATCCGAAGAACGCCAGGGAACCGACCTCGTCGACCGCTGCCGGAATAACAATGTAAGCTAGCGATGCGCAGTTGGCGAAGGCCATGGCTCCGATGGTCACGACCCCGGGGCCCAGAGTTATCTCCGTCAGATTGGTGCACTCCATGAAGGAGTGCTCGCCCACCACCCTCACGCCGGCCCCCATGGTAACCTCCGTGAGACCCTGGTTCATGGCGAAGGCGTTCTCCCCTATCTCCATGACGCTCGATGGCACTGCGAAGGCGCCGGACCTGCCCGCCGGGCATTGGATCAACAGGCTGGCGTTCTTGTTGTACAGAACGCCATCGATGCTCGAGTAATTTGTGTTCCCCTCCGACACCTCCAATGCGGCCAGGTTGGTGCAGCGGTAGAAGGCGTCGCTGGCGATGGAGGTGACACTGGCCGGTATGCTTACGTTGGTCAGGGAGACACACCCTTGGAAGGCGCTCCGCCCTATGATCTCGACCCCCTCGGAGATCTCCAATATGTAAAGGGAGACGCAATCGATGAAGGCGCTGTCGCCTATGGTGCGAAGGCCTTCCGGCAGTTCCACCGCCTGCAGTGAGGCGCAGCGAGCGAAGGCCTGGGCCCCTATGGAGCCGAGGTGGCCGCCCGGGACGAAGGTCAGGGTCTCCAGGGCTTTGCACTCGTAGAGAACGTAGCTGTCAAGAGAGGCGATCCCGCTGCCTATGGTGAGGTGCTGCAGGGACCAGCAATGGTCGAAGGCGCGCCATACCATCGAGGTGACGCTGTTCGGGACCACCACCTCGCCCGTCTTGGCCGCCGGGCATTTTATCAGCGTGGTCTGGTCCTTGTCGTACAGCACCCCATCGATGCTGCTGTACCTGGTGTTCGAGTCCTTCACGTTGACATATTCCAGCGAATGGCAGTTGTGGAACACCTGATCTCCAATGAAGGTTACCCCGCTGCTTATGGAGACCGCGGACAGCAGGTCGCAGTTGGCGAAGGCGTAGTTCTCCACGGAGAGCACGCTGCTGGGAAGCAGGACGGATGTCATCAGGTCCCCTTGCATGTTGTTGAACGCGTCATGGCTGATGATCGCGGTGGGGTAACCGCCCAATGTGGAGGGCACGCTAACCGCACCTCCGGCCCCTGTGTACCTGGTCACCGCCGCCACCGCCGGATCGCCGACCAGTTCGTACTCGAAGTCCCCATCCTGCAGGGCCACGGCGTTCCCGGGCATGAGGAGCAGCAGAGTCGTGGACAGCAGCAGGGCAACGAGAACCATGGAAAGGATTGAATATCGGTGATGGGCGGCCATGTGGACAGAGCTCCTATCGATCGGGAACGACTAGGTCCTTGTGAGGGATATAAGCGGTTCGCCGATGGTCGGTACCTGCGCAACATAACATACAAATAATACATGTATGCATATGGTGATATTGGTGATAATAGTGAGAATCACACCATCAAAATGGGACGCGGAGTACTGCTGGTTAACGGACGAGAGGTGCAACCGGAGCATTGGGACCAGCCCAATGCTCAGGGTCGATGGGCAGAAAGGATATCATGAGAGTTGGAGTTGGGGGAGGCTGAGAAGAACGCTTCTCAGCCGAATCCAGCTCACGGAGCGCCGTGGATGGTGGACCCTGGGTTTGGGGCTGCAGGCCTGCGGGGCCATGGTGCTGTTGGCCGCCGGGATAGACAGCTACCTACCGGCCATATCGCTGGGAGCGGTGCTCGGGGGGGAAATCATTTTTATCTCCTCCCTGGGACATAGGGGGTTTGGAAGCTGAGGAGAGATAAAGAGATGACCAACGTGACGATCCGAGGCATAGACGATGAGACCTACGTACAATTTTCCGCCGAGGCCACCTTGAGGGGCACGTCCATCGGGGACCTGACCACCCAGGCCATGCGCGCGTTCCTGGACCAGAACAAGGGGCCAGTGTACCGCATCTGGAACATTGAGAACCTGGTTGTGAGCAGGAACGACCTGGAGAGCATCGATGGGTTGGTGGTCATCTGCAACATCGAGAACCTGGTGTTCGAGCCGGACGTGGATTGGCCCCTGATCAAGGAGAGGGTCCAGTCCATCGAGAACGTGGAGCGGCTGGTCATTCCCAAAGGGGTATCCAAGTTCCAGATGCTCACCAGGGTCAAGAACGTGGAGACCATCGTGTCCGCCTGAGCCCTGCGCACTGATTATTATGGATGAGGGCCATGCAGGGGCATGGTCGCGCTCACACCGGAGATGCAGGAGCTCTTCAAGTCAACCAAGTACTTCGCTTTGGCCACCGCATCCAAGCAGGGGGACCCGAACGTGGTCCCCATAGGAATGGCCATACTGATGGACCCCGAGACCATCTGGATCGGGAACCAGTTCTTCAGGCAGACCCTGACGAACGTCCGGGAGAACCCGCGGGTGGCCCAGCAGGTCTGGACCGCTGGGACGCCGGGATGCCTTAAGGTGAAGGGGGACATCACCCTGATGGAGTCCGGGCCGGACTACGAGAAGATGTACAGGATGGTCAAGGAGAGGAAGCCCAACCTGGAGTGCAGGGGATTGCTCATCATGAAGGTCACCGAGGTCTACGACTGCCGCTCCGGGGCGGAAGCCGGCAAGAGGCTGCTCTAGGTCAGTCGCAGACCTTGACCGGCGAGAGCGCCTGCGGCTGCCTCAGCGCCAGGCGGAAGGCGTCGACGAACATGAGCAGGCCCACCAAGGCCAGGAAGAAGCCCAGCAGCCAGCTGCCGTAGAACTCCATGGGCGGGGCGGTCCCCTCCCCTTCCGCGAACAGCGTGGCCAGTATCATGGGCAGGAAGGCGAAGGTTATGCGGGCCCAGATGCGAACGTCCTGCGCGGCCCAGATGGAGAGCATGGCCACCAGCATTATCCAGTAGCCGCCGTGTATCTTGGGGTAGAAGATGAAGAAGGCCATGAGCATGATTATGACGCTCTGCCAGACAGGAAGGCGGCGGTGATACGGGTACAGGTAGGCGAAGGCCAGCGCTCCCCCCAGCAGAGCTGTCTGCAGGTAGCTGGGAAGCACATAGCCCCCCATGCGCAGGAAGTGCCAGATGCTGTGCCCCCCGGTAGGGCGCTCGTCCTCGCCCAGGAAGTAGAAGTTGAGGAAGAACGAAAAATCGTCCCAGCAGAGGATGATGAAGGGCAGGGTGATAAGTGCGGTCACCGCCCCGATGATCAGCAGGGAACGGAACCGGCCCCTCCATTCCCGTTGATGCAGGATGTGTATGGGCGCCAGAAGTATGGGGAACATCTTGGTCCATATGCCCACGCCTATCGCTGCGCTGGACGCATCGCGCCTCTTCAAGAACATGAGCACCACCGCCAGCATGAAGACGAAGGCCACCACGGATTCGTCCTGGGCGGTCCCCGATTCGACGATGGTGTAGGGCGACAGCAGCACCACGCCGCCGGCCAGGAAGGCCTTCATCTCGTCCATGTGCCTCAATGTGAGGTACATCAGGGCGGCCAGCAGGAAGGCGAACATGGAGAAGTAGACGCTCCAGACCCAATCCAGCTCCGCTCCGCCGAAGAGCATGGGAGGAACCAGCAGGAGATTGATGATCGGGGGGGTCTGAGTGGGATTGAGCGTGTCCCGGTAGAGCAGCCCACCGTCCAGGATGACCTGTGTGCGCTCGCGGTACACGTCCAGGTCGGGATGGGTCAGGTCCGGGTCGATGGCGCTCACCAGGAGCGCCTCGTCGACCAATATCATGGACCCGTATATCACCAGGGTCAGCACAGCGTAGATGGCCAGCTTGCGCCATGCGTCCATTGGGGCGATGCGCCCCATCATCCCGGACCACCAATCACGCCATTTGGCCATCATCTGCCCGCCACCGCTCACTTCCTGAGCGCCCTGATCTCCTCAGCATGGTCCTTCTTGAACTTGCGGAAATCCTTCAGGGTGATGAAGGGGACGGTGTAGAACTTGATATATGATCTGCCGGAGGGCCGGTCGTAGTGCACGATGGGCACCTCGGCGATCTTCAGGCCCTTGAGCGCCGCCAGCGGCAGGATGAAGCGGTGCAGTCCCTGATATCCCTCGGGATCGAAGCCCATGGCCACGGCCTTCTCCCTGCGGAAGGCCTTGAACCCGCTGTTCTGGTCCTTGATCTGCAGTTTGAACTTGCGGCGGATGATGAAGCGGTTGTAGGTGCGGGAGATGAAGCGGCGGATGAAGGTGTCCGTGCGCTCCTTGCGCCATCCGGTGACCACGTCGAAGCCCTCGTCCATCTTGGACAGGAAGAGCGGGATCTGCTTGGGCTCGTACTGCCGGTCGGCGTCCATGATAATGACGATGTCCCCTTTGGCCTGCTGGAAGCCGGTGCGGATGGCGTACGACCTGCCCAGGTTCTTCTCGTGGTGCACCGCCCTCACATTGGGATGGTCCTTGGCCAGCTGATCGCATATCTCCCCGGAGCGGTCGGTGCTGCCATCGTCCACCAGGAGGACCTCCCCGTCGATCTTCCGGTCCTCGTACACGGAAAGGATGTCCTCGGTCAACGGTCCCACGTTGCCCTCCTCGTTCTTAAGCATCAGTACGGTGGTGCACTTCATCTGTGATCCCTATTCCTTCTTGGCGCCCTCGGCCCCTTTGACCTTGGAGGGGTGCAGGCGCCGGTCCGCGAACATGGCCGCCAGGGCCACGGGGACGGACAGCCAGATAGAGGTTATCGCGCTTAAAAGCCCTGCGGTGGCCGCGAGATGCGGATTGAGCCCGCAGGCCTGGAACACCGCGGTGGACATGAGCACGTTGCCGCTTCCGGCGGTGAGCACCACCTGGCTCAACGAGGCCAGGCTGGCCGTGGCGATGACCGCCACCAGCGACACGTCGGCCCCCAGGGCCTGGATGATCAGCTGCAGGCGGAATATCTCATTGGCCCATATGACCGCGGTGAGCACGGAGGGCCAGATCAGAAGCTTCCAGTTCCCCCTGAACTCCAGGGCCTCGTTGAACGAGTGCACCGTGCCCATGACCTTCTCCGAGTACTCGGCCCCCTTCTCGCCCTTGAAGACCCTGGCGATGACCCTGGCCCCAAAACGGCCTACGCGGTTGGTCAGGGAGGGTTTGGCCAGCACGTAGATGAAGAGTATGTTGGCCACCACCATGAGCAGCACCAGGAACTCCAGGTAGCCGCGGAAATCATCCACGATGTAGGCGATGAGCAGGAACAGGCTGGTGACGGTCAGGATGGTCAGCACGGCGAAGTCCATGATGCGCTCGGTGACCACCGCCGCCAACCCCTTTCCGACCGCCACCCCCTCCTTGGTCTTGAGCTCGATGATGCGGGAGGTCTCGCCCACCACCCTCCCGGGTATGAGGTTGTTGATGGCCTGGGAGAGGGAGAACGCGGCGAAGATGGTGCGGAAGGAAACGTCGTGGCCGGCGTGGCGCATCAGCACCCCCCACCGGTAGGCCTTGAAGACCAGGTTGACCAGGTACAGCAGCACCACGATGGCGATGAGGCTGAGGTTCAGGTCCTCGAAGGCCTCCCAGACCTCCTTGGGGTTGGAGGCCAGCACTACAAGTATGATGAGGGCGATGGATATGCCCAACCTAACCTTCGTGCCAATGCTCATCCTACCCGTGGTCCATCCCCCTTCCCCGATCCGAACGGACCTTTCCGCCTGAGCTATGATCGGACCCGTTGGCCGACCTAGGACTAGGATGAGATTATTTCAACATTTGCCCAGCGCCCTGAGCGGAGGGCGCAACTAATGTAAGGGCGGTGAGGGATGTCCTGGGGAGCACCATGCGCCTCTTGGTCATCTACGACACCTTCCGCGGCAACACCGAACGCATCGCCCAGCTGGTGGCCGGGGAGCTGGCCGCCCTGGGCCACGAGGTCTCCTGCCGCCGTCAATCCGTCTCCGGGGAGGAGGACTTCATCGGCGTGGGGCTGTGGATAATCGGCACCCCCACGCACTGGGGCCGGACCCCCTTCCGCTTCCGAACCCTGGTCCGGAACGCGGTCAGGGATGCGGGGAAGGACCATGACTTCGTGGTCTTCGACACGCGGTACGAGGCCGTCCACTCCGGGGCCGCGGACCGCCTGCATCGGATGCTGTCCAGGGAGGGACTTCGCCCCCTGCTTCCGCCTCAGGCCTTCATCGTGGAGGGTGACGAGCTCGTGGCGGGCCAGGAGGAGCGCGCCCGGGAGCTGGGGAGGACCATAGCCTCGCTGCTGTGACCATCACAGGGGGCAGGTGGGCTCGGGACCGTCCTCCACCTTCTCCACGTTGGTGGCCGCGAGCACTACCAGTGACGCGGCTATGAAAAGGGAGGACATCAGGAACAGGGACAGGTACCCGAAGTACTGGGCCACCAGTCCACCGAGCAGGGACCCGATTATGGTGGCCATTCCGCGCATGGAGTTGTACATGCCCATGGACTGGCTTCGGAAGGCCCGCATGGACATTCCGGCCACCAGGGCGTCCCCGGCCACGGCCAGCAGGGCCCAGCAGAGCCCGGTCAGACCGTTTAGCAGGCACATCAGAACGAAGACCGACCCGGCGTCCATGGGAATGAGCGTCGCCACAAAGAACAACGGAAATATGATGGCCCGGAGACCGAAGGCGAAGTACTGCACCCTTCTTCCCCCGAACCGGTCCACCAGCCTTCCCGCCCGGGAGTAGAAGATCAGGGAAACGAATGAGCTGGCTAGGTATACGATGAACACCTGCGCGCTGCTTATCCCCACCCTCTGGGACAGGAACGTGGGCAGCGCCACGTAGAAGCTGAGAAAACCGGTGAAGGCCAGGAAGACCACCACATAGTACATCTGCAGGCTCCGGGAGAAGTTGCGGGGACTGAGGTTCCTGTGGGACAGCTCCACGATGTAGAGCAGGCGCTGCGGCATGTAGCGCAGCTTCTCCATGAGGTAGGATGGAGCGCGGTACAGGTCGAACTGTGGCATCTCTTTCCTGTGAATTCTCTCCGAGGGTTCCCTCATATAGCCCCAGCCCAGCAGCACCGAGAGGAAGCTCATGCCCCCGGCCAGAAGGAAGAGGCCTCGCATGGGCATGGCAGCGCCGTCCCCCGGGAACATGGCCAGCCAAATGATCCCGATGATCAGACCCATCACCCACCCCAGCCCGCCGACCCTGCTGAAATCCCCCAGCCTCTTGGCCCATTGATCCCTCTGGAAGCACTCCAGGACCATCACCGTGCCCACCGGGGCTATGGCCGCGCCCGTGAAGCCGAAGATGAAGTTGGCCAGGTAGTATTCGGTTATGGAGTGGGAAAGGCCCATGAGCACCAGGGACAGGGCCACGCCAAGGAATCCGATCAGCACGAAGGGCACCCTTTTCCTGGTGGTGTCGGACAGGTTCCCCCAAAGTATCGCACCGGGCACCGAGGCCAGGGAGGTGGCGGCGCTGACTATGCCCACCTGTGCAACCGAACCCCTGAGACCTTCGGTTATGAACAGGGGTATGAGGGCGTTGGTGCTGCCCGCGGACACATTGTAGGGGAGGAAGGAGTAGTACCACTTCTCATCCTCAGCGCGCTGCTTGGCCATCTGAACTGGGGATTGTTGGACTACATGGATAAACCCTGCGGTTCCACGAATGACGAAGTTCAGGCCGCCCCGATGAGCACGGCCACGGCCACCGCGAGCAGCACGCCCAGGGACACCAGGATGAACTTGCGGTCCCCTTCTTTTATGAAAACGCAGAGGGACCCCAGGACCCGGGCCAGCGGCGTGGCGATGAGCAGCACTATGCCCAGGGTGAGGAAGGCCGCCGGATCAAGTTCCAGAAGCCCGGAGGGGATGTCCTCCAGGGGCATGACCCCGGCCTCCTTCGCCCCGGTGAGGATGCCCAGGACCAGCCCCAGCAGCATCAGGGACAGGCTGAGCACCATGCCCCAGCCGAGTATGGGCTGCACCACCCGGCACAGGGACAGCTGTTCGGACATCAGGCACCACCCCACAGCCCGAAGGCCTTCAGGACCATGGTGAAGGCCACCACGAAGATGAGCACCGCGAACCACTTCCTGAGGTCGCCCGAAGAATACCTGGCCATGAGCATGGTCCCCACGTAGGCCCCGGCGAAGGTGCCCAGGGCCACCGCCCCGCAGAGGTATACGTCCAGGAGACCGTGGCCGTAATAGATTATGGCCCCGGTGAGGGCGGTGACCCCGATCATGAAGTTGCTGGTGGCGGTGGCCGCCTTCAGGGGAACGCACATGCAGACGTTCATCACCGGCACCTTGACCAGACCTCCTCCAACGCCCAGGAGCCCGGAGAGCATCCCGGCCACGCTGCTGTATCCCAACCCTTTCCCCAGCCCGGTGACGCCGTAGCTGACCTCGCAATGGTCCCGGGGATCGGTATAGCGGCAGGAGAGGTCCACCATCTGCGCCTCGGCCTCCAGGTCCTCGGGGGAGAAGAACATCTCCGTGCGCCTGAGCATGGTGAACCCGGCATAGACCAGCAGGACGGAGAACAGGAGCAGCAACACCGTCTGGTTGGTGTACACGGCGATCAGCGCTCCGACGATGGAGCCCACGGTGGTGGACATCTCCAGGAACAGGGCCAGCCGCACATTGGTCAGCCCCTGCTTGACGTACTTGGTGGCCGCCCCGGTGGAGGTGGCGATGACCCCGATGAGGCTGGCCCCGATGGCCTCCTGCATGGGGACCCCGAAGCCCAGGGTGAGCAGGGGGATGATGATTATTCCACCCCCTATGCCCATGAGCGCCCCCACGGTGCCGGCGCTCATGCACAGCAGGGCGATAAGCAGCATGACCAGTGGCTCCATCGCCGGGCCATGGCCCCCATCGGTCATAATGATAGCGGGAGAATTGTTTATAACCCCGGGCAACATGGAAGGGGCATGGGCCTGCTGCTGGTCAGATACGCGGAGATGGGGCTGAAGAGCCCGGGAGTCCGCCGTTACTTCGAGAAGGTGCTCACCCACAACATGATGGCCGCCCTGGCCCAGGAGAGGGTGGAGGCCTTCATCGAGAGCCAGTACGGCCGGCTGTTCGTGACCACCGACCGGCCGTCGGAGGCGGCGGCGGTCCTGCGCAGGGTCTTCGGCATCTCCTCCCTCAGCGAGGTCCGGGAATGCACCTCGGACCTGGGAGACATAAGGAGGCTGGCCCTGGAGGTGGCCTCGCCCCTGCTGGCGGACGGCTCCACCTTCCGGGTGGAGGCCCGCAGGAACGGCGTGCACCCGTACACCAGCATGCAGCTGGCGGCCCAGGCCGGGGAGGAGATCTACGAGGCCCATCGTCATCGTGGTATCCGGGTGGACCTGCATCATCCGGACCTCACCGTCTTCGTGGAGGTCCGGGACCGCCGGGCCTACGTCTTCAGCGAGTACCAGGCCGGGCCGGGGGGGCTGCCCATGGGCAGCCAGGGAAAGGTGGTGGCGCTGCTGGAGCGCAGGAGGGACGCCCTGGCCGCCTGGATGATGATGAAGAGGGGCTGCCGCGTGCTCTTCCTGGGAGAGGACGAGGATGCCATGCGCATATTACGGCGCTGGGACCCCGAACCCCGCCAGGCCAGCGGAACGCTGGGCAGGGCCGCGCACGTCAACAAGGCCATGGGAGTGGTGGTGGGATGGTCGCTGTCCGAATTGGAGAACGCTCCCATCCTGAACGTGGACGTGCCTGTGTACCATCCGCTGATCGGGATGGATGAAGAAGAGGTGGAAAGGCGTTTGAAAGATATTGAAGGGTAGGCGGACCGCCTACTTTATCTGGTTGTTGTGGGCGCGGACGGAGGGCCTGGCCTTCTCCGCTCCCTTGCCCTTCCAGCGCAGACCGCGGCCCTTGCGGCCGGCGGAGGTCTTGCCGCGGAAGACCCTGTTCTTGTTGGCGTTGTCGCACAGCCAGTTCAGGTTCTTGTCCACCTTGATCGAGGGGTGGTGCTTGTCCACCAGGATGATCTCGTACCAGACGTTCTTGCCGTCCTCGCCGACCCAGTAGGAGTTGAGCACCTCGAGGTTGGGGTAGCGCTTGGCGGCCCTCTCCTCGGCGATCCGCTTCAGGCTCTTGCCCATGGTGATCTTCTTCATACCCTCGCGCTTGGCCCGGCGTCCCTTCCAGATCTTGCGCTTCTGCAGCCCGCCCTTGCGGACGTGGCCGCGGACCACGATGATGCCTTGCTTGGCCTTGTAGCCGAGGGCGCGGGCGCGGTCCAGGCGGGTGGGCCTCTCCAGGCGGCAGAAGTTGGGCTCCCGCCTCCAGACGATGAGCCTCTCCCACAGGAGGGCCTTCACATAAGAATCCTCGGGGCGGTCCCAGGCGTCCGAGATGTACGAGTACATGCTCTTTCCGTTCACTGGCCTGGGCCCTTCCTCGTTTTCGTTGACCTTGTTCTCTACCATTTGTATCACCAGTGCCGCCTTTGGCGGCGCTTCGGGATTCGCCCCTTGCGGGGTACATGTCCGGCGAGACTCATCTCGCTACGATGCCCACACATAATGTAGGCCTATTTAAACGATTTGTATTCTGTGATGATTGGACATATGGCAAGATGAATGGCATCTGGAGGGGGATGTTGTAATGAATCATCGAGCGGTGTTCCTACGCTTTAATTCCTCTATTCCGCTAATGACCTTGTGGACACTCGTGCATGGATTGCTGATACTGACCGTCGTACCTTTTTTTGGACCGTTGATGCTCCATAGTCTATCGGCGTGCTGCATGGCCGACCCCCTCAGGGAGGTAAGCACATCGTTATGATTTGCGACCTTGGAATAACCGTGTATGTGCTTCCTCACCAGCGAATGTGCTTCCCTTCGATCCAATGGATGGTCGACATCTACGAAATGCAATGCGAGCCACAGTTCGAAGCAGGGATTGGAAACGGCAAGTGATATTCCATTCCTTTCAGCCATACTCTCAGCCCTAATTAGGTTCTGCTTCGTGTTCTCATCGATATCGAAAACACAGATCGCCATATCTCCAGCGCCCAGGTCCAATGAATTGTCCAATATCTGCTGTCGACAGAACTTCACTAGATTCACCGGGTCGGTATCTGATGTACCGGTCGTCCTTATCAGGACGTTGCATCCCCTCTGTTTCAATCCATCGAAATAGAGTTGTTCCGTCCTACCTTCAGTGACGATCAGTACGATGTTGCGCGGCCTCCTGCTGCCTTCTTTTCTGGAGGCCAGCCTCACCATCAGACCACCTTGCTTGGAACGATCGCTGGAATTGCTCCATACCGTCCAAGTTGGTACGCCTTGAGGATGTCCCTATCCCTTCTCTCCCCGAATTCGGCCAATGAGTATAGTTCGGAGGCCCCTGACCCGCCATCCTTCTCTGTGAACCATATCTGGTCACGACGGAACAGCGATTGATCCAGCAGCTGTTGGTCATGCGTGTTGAAAACAAGCTGTGCACCGTTTCTGTTCTGCTCAGGGTCGTGGAAGAGGCTGACCAACCACCTGCTGATGTCATGGTGGAGCTTCGCATCAAGTTCATCGATGACGAGCAATCCTCCTCGGTGTAAAATATCAATGATTGGACCCAGGACGCAGAATAACTTCCTCGTTCCTTCTGATTCGTAGATATGTGCTAGTTCCATTTCAGTGGTCTTTCCATCTTCGTCAGAGATCTTGTGCTTGAAACGGAGGTCAGTGTGCAGAGCCTCACTACCGCCGACCATGGTCATAATGCCCAATATTTGCGGCGGAGCATTGTTGGAAAGTTTCTGCAGTGGAATTTTCTTAATTTTGCCTTCGACCCCGGTGATGCCCAGATCAGCGATCTGCAATGCATGGACCATCATCTTCTTCGCTTTCTTGTTGTGGTTCATGTATCCTATGGCCCTATTAAGTAGCGCGTTGTAATCGGTGTTGTCTATAGCGATCATCCTATCATTGAACCACGTGAAGGCTGGCGTGGTCTTGGAATAGTTGAACTGAACTGAAGTTGATAGGTAGAGCGCGTTTTCCAGAGTTCTCCTCGAGATGACCTCCTGTTCGGTCTTGTCGGTATTGAACTTGTACTCATTATTGGTCCTAGAGAAGATCATTGAGATCTTTCCATTGGGATAGTAATTCAATCGCTCTTCGACAATCCGCTCCTTGTCATAAGACATTGAATAATCATATCGGATGTTTTCCTGGATGAACGATATTGTGAACCTTGTGGGCTTTTTTATATGGTCTTCGTCGAAAGCGAACGGTTGATGGTTCAACGGCATTCCTTTCTGATGGGCATGCGAGTTGATGATGAAGTTCCTTAGAATGGTCATAGCGATGATCATGTTTGACTTCCCAGAAGCGTTCGCACCATAGATGACCGCGCTATTCACGGTCCTCTTATCATTTATGACCTCGTTCCTCGACAGATTGTGTGAAAGGCTGTTATCTGATGATGCGATCATGCTAAGAGTGGTCTTGCCGCGGAATGACCTGAAGTTCTCGACCGTGAACTCTAAGAGCATGATATTAATTGATGAATTGATTAAATTTAAACTTTTGTGATTCAATCACATATTTTAACAAAATAATTCACATGAAATCATCCAAAGACAGTTTCCTGTCGGTCTTCTTGACCTGCTCCAGCCTTATGGTAGGTTTCTTCTCCTCCGGGGCGTAATCGAACAGGCTGGCCTGCTGGTTCCCGTTCATGAGGTCCTTGTCCCCCC
>JAXGRO010000028.1:0-15274 GCA_040765825.1 Methanomassiliicoccales archaeon | reverse complement strand
ACCCCGGAGGCCCGGGACCGCCTGGCCAATGTCCGCATGGCCTATCCGGACGTGGCCCGCTCCGTGGAGGAACAGCTGATAAGGCTGGCTCAGATGGGGCAGTTAAACTCCCAGATAGACGAACCCACCCTGAAGCAGATACTCAGGAAGGTTTCCCCTCAGAAGAGGGAGATCAATATTGCGAGGAAGTAATATGGCACGCAACAAGCCCGCCGCCATGAAGGCGCGATTGATGAAGAAGCTGAAGCAGAACCGCCGGGTCCCGGCATGGGTCATGATGAGGACCGACCGGACCTTCCTGCGCCACCCCATGAGAAGGAACTGGCGCCACAGCAAGATCAAGGAGTGATCCAGATGGCCGAGGAGAACGAGTCCGTTTACAACATTCCGCTTATAAAGACCAAGACCGTACCGACCACCGAGCGCTCCAACCGGGCCATCAAGGAGATACGGGCGTACGTCGCCAGGCACATGAAGGCCGAGGAGGACAGCGTCTGGATCGACCCCAAGGTCAACGAGGCCATCTGGGCCCGCGGCATCACCGCGCCTCCGAGCAAGGTCCGCGTCAAGGCGGTCCGCTTCGAGGACGGCCTGGTAGAGGTCTCCCTTCCCAGCGAGTGAGCGTAAGGCATGTTGCGGGTCTCTAGCTACAACGGCGTGGAGTTCATCGGCGTTTACGCCGTGGCCAACGAGGAAATGGCACTTTTGCCCATGGACTCCGATGAGCGCTTCCATGAGGACATCTCCAGCGCCCTCGCCGTCAGCAGCTCCCGCGGCACCATAGCCAGCACCAACCTTATCGGTTCGCTGGTGGCCATGAACTCCTACGGGGCGGCGGTGACCAACTTCACCACCGACGAGGAGCTGAAGGCCTTCCCCAAGCTTCAGGTCCTCAGGGTGGAGGACCGCCTGAACGCCTGCGGGAACAACATCCTGGTCAACGACCACGGCTGCCTGGTGAATCCCGAGCTGGACGACACGACCGTTCACGCTCTGGAGGAGCTCTTCGACGTGGAGGTGCTCAGGGGCACCGTGGCCGAGCAGAACACCGTCGGTTCGGTGTGCAAGGTGACCAACAAGGGACTGATATGCCACCCGGCGTCCAGCGAGGACGACCTTCGCATGCTCAAGGACCTGTTCAAGGTCACCCCGCGCATAACCACCCTGAACTACGGTTCGCCCTACGTGGGGGCCAGCATCGTGGCCAACAGCAAGGGCGGGGTGGTCGGTTCCCGAAGCACGCCCATAGAGCAGGGCCGCGTGGAAGAGGCCCTGGAAATCATCGGATGATCACTGCGAGAACACCCAGTACTCGGTGCTCTCCGGAAGCTCCTCCTTCTCGAACTCCACCTCATTGCCCACGCGCACGACCCTGTCCTCGGGAAGCCCCGACAGGAACTCGTCCGCATTGTGTATGGACAGGGAGAGCCCCCCGACACGGAAGTGCATGGGAATGGCCACCTTGGTGGACATCCTGCGCACCAGCTCCTGGGCCTGGGCCCCGTCGATGGTGAACACCCCGCCCACCGGGATGAACAGCACGTCAACCTGGCCGATCTCCTGTACCTGCCTGTCCGTGAGCAGGTGCCCCAGGTCCCCCAGGTGGCAGAAGCGAATCCCGTCCATGGTGAACTGGAATATGTTCATCCTCCCCCTCTTCTCCCCCTGCACATCATCATGGAAGGCGGCGGTCCCCCGCACGGAAACGCCCTTGACCCTTTTAGGTGCAACGTCCTTCAGCATCACGTAGTCGCCCTTGACCACCCTTATGGCGTTGTGGTCGAAATGGTCGTGGGTGATCAGCACCAGGTCGGCCTTCAGCGAGGGGGGCTTAACCCCTATCGACCGGCCGTCATGCGGATCTATCACCACGGTCGCCGAGCCTTCGACCTCGAAGCATGAATGCATGTGCCAAACGATTCTCACGATGCTCACCTAATCATCGGAGGTGAAGTCCGCCCCGCAGGCCGGGCAGGCCTTTCCCTCCTGGTCCACCTTCTCATGGCAATGGGGGCATATGAATACAACGGCATCGCCCTTCTTGTGGAACGAAGGTATTACCGAGAACCCGCCATATATGACCATGACCGAGGAGATCGCCCCGCCTCCCATGGACCAGGCCACGTCCAGGAAGCCCACCGCGGTGAGCCCCAATATGATCAGATAGGCCAATATCCCGAAGGCCAGAACCCCTGCGGTCACGGCTTCCTTCCGGCCCAGGGCGTGGAAGAGGAAGACCTCCTTCTCTCTATGGCATACCCCATCCTCCGGTCCGACCTTTACCTCATCGCCGGAACTGGAGCTCACGGTTATGGACGCCTCCTCCGCGACCACCTCGTTCGGTGGAACATCGATGCTCGGTCCGGCCATCACCTCCACCTTGGCCACATCGGTGGGTACCATCGGCACGGCATCCTTCTCCGCCTCCGGGGTCTCTTCCGATGGAACGACCTCGGCGGCCTCCGGTTCCGTTGGCTCTATCGCCGGCTCATCTTCCGCTGGTTCAGTCCGAAGCTCTTCCTCAGGGACGGCCTCCGGCAGAACGATAGAGGGTACGGTCGCCGGTTCTTCGACATCGCTCCCCGGTCCCTCGGGCGGCCGCTCTGGTGTGGATCCCTCCTCGGTCGGGGAAAGTTCCGGCTCTTTCACCGGGGAAGTGGATTTCATGGCCACTGTCGACGGGGCATCGTCCCTCCAAGAGGGACGATCCCTCCTCTCCTCGACCTTCACCTCCACCCTTTCGCTCTTGGACTCCAGTTCTTGGAACGCCCTCTTGAGGTTGTCGGCCTCCCTTATCTCCACGGTTCTTCCCGCGGGAGCGTCCTTGCGGATGATGGTGGCCTCTATCCGGCGCGAGGTGCGCGCGTCCACCGGTTTTCGCAGCTCCATCTTATTGAGGGACTCCAGGTCCTTCAGATGGTGCTGCCAGTCCTCGGTCCCCACCAGGCTCTGCCCGCAGAAGTCGCACTGGACGGCGTTCGGCCTGTTGCGCAGGCCGCATTTGGGACACTCCTTGAAACCAGCCTTCTTGTCCACCATCTAGGGAGTGAATCCCCTAACCTACATAATACATTTTTCCAGAGGGATTGATAAATTAGGGCATTGTTCTCGCGGCCCTCACACTCTCACCATTCAATTGTCATTGCATTATTTTTATATAGGCGGATACTGGATTGTTATGCAGATGAAGGTCCTGATCCTAAGCGTCGATCGCGATGACGATTTCGGCAAGAAGGCCGGTCTGAACAGTCCCTTCATCGGACGCGAGGAGAACGCCAACGCGGTCATGGCGCTGGGCCTCAGGGACGCCGAGGACAGCGACGTCAACACGGTGATGGCCGCCCTCGGCATCTACGATGAGATGCTCAAGAAGGGCGAGGACGTGGAGATAGCCACCATCTGCGGGGATACCAAGGTGGGCTACGAGTCCGACCTGGTCCTCACCACCCAGCTGGAGAACGTGCTCGAGGTGGTCAAGCCGGACCGGGTCATCCTGGTCAGCGACGGGGCCGAGGACGAGTTCATCTACCCCATCATCTTCTCGAGGGTCAAGGTGGACTCCGTCCGCAGGGTATGGGTGAAACAGGCCCCGACCGTGGAGGGCACCTACTATATCATAATGAAGATGCTCTCCGACGACAAGATGAGGAAGCGCATCTTCCCGCCCATAGGGCTGGTACTGGCCGTGCTGGGCTTCTTCAACATCCTTCCTCAGTTCGTCAAGCTCTTGGAACAGGACGCGGACATCGGGATACTCTCCAGCATGAGCCTGGGAATGATCGCCCTGGTGCTGGGGCTGTACATGATATTCTACGCCTATCGCGTGGGCGAGAGGATCGACAACGCCATGCGCAATACCGCCAAGGCGGTCAAGGACGGCAGCCAGATGATACCCTTCGTGATACTGTCCATGCTGCTGTTCCTGGCGGGCATAATATTCGCCCTGGACACCCTTTCCAACGACAGGGACGCCAGCTTCATCTCCCAGATGCTGAAGGTGATGAGCATACTGCTCTGGATGTGGGCCTTCTCCTTCTTCTCCTATCAGATGGGGCGCTTCGTAAACCACTATCTGTCTTCGGGGAAGGTTTACGTCACCAGCATCGTGGTGAGCATAAGCACCTTCGCCATCGTGTTCATCGTCCACGCCAGCTTCGACCTGGTGGCCCTGATTTTCGGCTATCCTCACTACGGCGAATCGTTCATCTTCCTGATGGTCCTGGTCGGTTTCCTGCTGGCGGGCTTCAGCGGCCTGATCAACATGAACATGAAGTCCTTCTCCCGCAGGGAAGAGGGGCAGAAGGAAGCTGAGCCGCTCGAGTACCCAGAGGCTTGATCATGGAATGGGCCCGTTGGAAGCCCATGTACCTGGAGATACTTTCAGAGTTCGAATACGACCCTGCGCAGGATGAGAGGGCCGCAGAGATGCTTTCAAAAATGATAGGAATTGAGAGGACCCCTCGCTATTCTGACATCGTCGATTTGATGGGACATCATGTGTCGATATGCGGTCCCGCCTCCAGTTTGGAGATGGAATTGGACACAATGTCAGGACCATCGACCTTAGTGTCCGCCGGTTCGGCGACCGAAAGATTGTTACAGGCAGGTTGGCGGCCAGATATCATCGTCACCGATCTCGACGGTTCACCGGAGGCCGACATCGAGGCCAATTCCAAGGGGGCCTTGGCATTCGTTCATGCCCATGGGGACAACATCCCCCTCCTGAAGGAATGGGTCCCCCGGATGACCGGGGCCATAGTTCCCACTGCCCAATGCAAGCCCTTCGGCAACATGTACAACTTCGGGGGTTTCACCGATGGCGATAGGGCATTCCTGATCGCCAAGCATTTCGGGGCCAAGGAGATATTGTTGATGGGTTGGGACCTGCATTCGCCTGCCCCCAAGCAGGGAAGGGACCCGATGGTCAAACAGAGGAAGTTGAATTGGGCCTCACGCATCATCAATGATGAGGGGTGTCTACTACCCCCATTGGCTTGCCTTCGGGCGAATTTTCCAAAAAAACCGTAAAATGGTTTAAAAATACATATTGTCAATTTTATTCGTTATAAATCGTGCAAAATGACAAAATTATTAGAATTATGTTGGATGATTTAAGCCCTAATTACAGGGGCAATCAACCTGTTTTTTTTACCTACTGGATATATGATTTGAAGGGCCATAATCGACAAAGGTATATATAGCAACAAATTGTTTACAAAAGTCAATCTCCCAACCATTCATGGAGTGGGAGCAAGGAGGATTGAGAATGGAAGGAAGTGCTGATAAACCGCCCGCAGAGGCCGGTGGCAAGTCCAAGATGATGATAATCGCTGTTGTGGTTGTCGCCATCCTAGTGGTCGCTGCCATTGGAGCTGCGCTATTGATGTCTGGTGGGGAGGATGAGGAGAAGGTCCTCGTCGTCGCTACCATTGACGGAAATCCAGAGAGCCTGGACCCCGCGGTCGATTATGAGACCGTCGGCGGAGAGATAATCCAGAATGTGTATGAGACCCTGATGTTCTACGACGGTGCGAGCGCCTCTGTGCTCAAGCCCATGTTGTGCACCGCGGTGCCGACCACTGACAACGGCCTGATCACTGACGATGGGTACACCTACACCTACAACCTGCGCGAGGGAGTCATGTTCCACGACGGCAACGAGATGACCTCCGAGGACGTGTTCTACAGCTTCGCCCGCGCGCTGAGGCTGAACGACCCGCACGGCCCGGTCTGGATGGTCGGCGAGCTGCTGATCCCGGACTACTACGACTATGACGCCGGCGAATACCTCGCTAGCGGAGAGCTGGACCCCGCCACCGGTGTGCCCATGGACGCCATATACGAGCACATCTGGATGAAGGACGACTACACTGTGCAGTTCAACCTGACCGTGGCCTTCCCCGGATGGAACTACGTCATCACCTTCGGTGTTGGCTCAGTCATCTCCAAGGCCTTCATTGAGGCCAACGGCGGCATGACCGAGGACGGTTACACCTACATGTTCAACCACATGTGCGGAACCGGCGCCTTCTACCTGGAGGAGTTCGTCTCCGACACCCGCTTCGTCATGACCAAGCACGAGGACTACTGGCAGGGAGAGGCCAACCTGGACAAGGTCATCATCATGCAGGTCCCTGACCCGAACACCCGCCTGCTCATGATCAAGAGCGGCGAGGCCGATGTCGCATCCATCCCGCGTACCCTGAGGGCCACCCTGGACACCGACGCCAACATCAGGATCGTGGAGGGACTGCCGACCTTCAACATCGACTTCATCGGTCTGAACCAGAACATAAAGCAGAACGCCACCGAGGCCCCGAACACCAACGTTCCGGCGGACTTCTTCACTGACAAGAACGTCAGGCTGGCCTTCGCTCACGCCATGAACGCCTCTCTGCTCATTGAGACGCAGTTCAACGGTGCTGGCATACAGCCCAACGGAGCTATCCCGAAGGGCATGTTCGGTTACGATGAGGATGTACCGGTCTACACCCACGACCTGAACCTGGTGAAGTCCTACCTGGAGAACGCCACCTTCGTGAAGGACAACGTCACCACGAACTGGCTGGACGAGGGCTTCGGGCTGGACATATTCTACAACACCGGCAACACCGTCAGGCAGACCGCCTGCGAGATGTTCAAGGACGGACTTGAGGCTGCCAACCCCGACAAGATATCCATCACCGTGAAGGGTGTCGAGTGGGCAACCTACCTGGAGCTCAGGAAGGGCGGGGCCATGCCGGTCCTGTTCCTGGGATGGGCCCCGGACTACGCCGACCCGAACAACTACATGCAGCCGTTCTACCACTCTGCTGGAACCTACGCCGCCACGACCTCGTACGTCAACCACACGATTGACGCGCTGATCGAGGAGGCCGCCGCAGAGCTGGACCCCGAGGAGAGGGCTACCCTGTACTCCGAGCTGAGCATGATCCTGTACGAGGAATGCGTACACATTTGGACCGTGCAGGCCACCAACTTCCACGTTGAGAGGGTCACGCTCGAAGGGTACACCTTCAACCCGATGTACTCCGGCATGTACTACTATCCGATGGATAAGTAGGACGGTGGAGCCACAGGCGTTCAAACCCCTTACCTTTTAAATTTTTTTCAAAAGGAGAACAGGTCAGACCTAACGAAATATCAAGAGGCGAGAACATGAGACTGATGGGTTATATTGTTAAGAGATTGCTTCTCCTGATCCCTGTTCTGATAGGTGTCTCGATAATCATATTCACACTCACTAGGATGACTGGAGATCCTGCGGCTGCCTACATCAACGACAAGATGAGCCAGGCGCAGATCGATCAGATCTATGAAAAGTACCATTTCGACGAGCCAGTGATCAACCAATACTGGTATTGGGTCCAGGGCATCGTCCAGGGCGATTGGGGGTGGTCCAAGACCGCCGTGCAGCCGGTCACCACCGCCATACGAGATAGGGTGCCGGTGACGATGGAGCTTACCATCATGAGCATTCTCATCGGTGTCACCATAGGCGTGACACTGGGAACCATGACCGCCCTGCGCAAGGACAAGGTGTTCGACCATACCACCCGTATAGTATCGCTTATAGGGGTGTCCATACCGGTCTTCTGGCTCGCGCTCATTTTACAATACGTCTTCTTCTATGAATTGCGTCTATTCCCCGCAGGAGGGCTGTACAGCATTGCCTTCATAGGCAAGATCCCGCACATCACCGGCTTCATCATGATCGATTCCCTGCTGGTGGGAAACATACCGCTCTTCGTCAATCATGTCAAACACATGCTCCTGCCGGCCATAACCCTGTCCTTCGGGGTCATTGCGATCCTGATACGCATACAGCGCAACAGCATGCTTGAGGTCCTGAACCTGGACTATGTCAAGACCGCCCGGGCTAAGGGATTGCCGGAAAAGAAGGTCATCAACAAGCATGCCCGGCGGAACGCGCTCATCCCCACCACCACCGTCATCGGTCTCTCCTTCGGCGGATCGCTCGGTGGCGCGGTGCTTACCGAATCCATCTTCGCCCTTCCCGGGCTGGGAAGGTGGTCCGCGGATTCCATAACCAGGTTCGACAGCACCTCCGTGCTGGGATTCGTGCTGTTCATCGCCATAGTCTACGTGCTGGTCAACCTGGCCGTAGATGTTCTGTACGCATATCTGGACCCGCGCGTGAGGTTGGAGTGATAACATGGCTTTGTTCAAGAAAGGAATGAAAGGGAAGGACAAGGTCGATGATGCCCCATCCGGAAAGGATAGCGGTCCCAATGGGGCGGCACTGCAGAAGAAGGCGCCCGTAGCGACCGAGCACAGCCGCATCGGCGAGTTCGTCGCCGAGATGCGGCCCAGGCTCAAGGAGCTGAAGGGCTCCCTGGTGCAGGTGCTGCACAACCCCAGTGTGATGCTGGGGATATTCTTCATATTGGCCATAGTGGCCGTGGCCCTGCTGGCGCCATGGATAGCTCCCCCGGACCCGCTATCCAAGGATCCCATGCGTATCCCCAGGGACTACATCCTGCCACCAAGGCCTCCGGGAACGGACGGCCTCATCTTCGGCTCGGGCGATATGGGCCTGGACGTGTTCTACGGCGTGGTATGGGGCGCCAGGACCACCATCTACACCTCGCTGCTGGTGGTATCGATCGCCACGATCATCGGGCTAATGCTGGGAGCCATAGCCGGTTTCTACGGGGGCAAGATAGACAATCTGGTGATGAGGATAACCGACATGTTCCTCTCCCTGCCCGCATTGATCCTGGCCATGGCCGTGTCCAGCATACTGGCCAAGAATCTGGACAGCATCATATTCGCTTTGATCATAGTGTGGTGGCCGGCCTATGCACGACTGGTGCGAGGACAGGTATTGGCCATCAAGGAGAACACTTATGTCGAGGCTGCCAAGGCCATAGGGGCCAAGAGGCAGCGCATCCTGTTCAAGCATGTCATACCCAACTCGCTCACCCCGCTCATAGTGGCCGTGACCATGGACATAGGTTCCGTGGCCCTCACCGCCGCGGGGCTAAGCTACATCGGTTTCGGTGTGGACACCGGTTACGCGGAATGGGGCAGGATGGTTTCCGACGGTCAGCAATGGTTCGTGGCCGGCTACTGGTGGACCGTGGTCTTCCCGGGAATGTCCATACTGCTGTTCACCATGGGCTTCAGCCTGGTAGGGGACGGGCTGAGGGATATACTGGACCCCAGGATGAAGAGGTGATCACCATGAACGACAACGATTATTTCCTGAAGGTCAAAGACCTCTTCGTCAACTTCTACACCAAGGCCGGCGTGGTCAAGGCCATTGATGGCGTGGACCTGCAGATCAAGCGCGGGGAGACCTTCGGCCTGGTGGGCGAGAGCGGATGCGGTAAGAGCGTCACGGCCAACTCCGTGATGCGCCTGATACCTTCTCCGCCCGGCAAGATCGAGAAGGGTCGCATACTGGTCGACATGCCATCGGACCTGAACAACAAGCTCGCCGAGATCGAGGCCATGACCGCCTCGGGCGCGTCCCCGGAGGATGTGGAGAAGAGGATGGTGGAGATCGCCCCTGAACTTGACAAGTACGATATCCTGAAGATGCCCAACTGGAAGCTCCGCAGGATACGTGGCAAGCTCATCTCCATGATATTCCAGGAGCCCATGTCCGCCCTTAACCCGGTTTTCACCATCGGGGACCAGATCACCGAGATATTCATGCTGCATGAGCTCCCGGACCTGATCAAGGGCACCTTGGTCCGGCTGGAGGAGCACCGAAAGAACCTGATGGAGACCGGCCATTGCGCCAACATCCTCCAGGACAGCGAGGGCGAGTCCAAGTGCTCGGACTGCGGATGCATGGTCAGCGGGGAGGCCCGCAGCTGCCCCTATTGCGGTGGCGGCTTCCACAAGTCCAAGCTGAAGGCCCTGCAGATAAGGCGCATCAACTCACAGATCAAGCTCTACAAGCAGATGCAGAAGAACCCTGAGGATGGAATGCTCTGGCTGATGTCCAAGATACCCATCGTCAAGCGCTACCGGAGGCCGCTCAACGCGGAGGCCACCAGCCGTGCCATCAGGATGCTGCGTCTGGTAAGGATACCCGATCCTGGTAACATAGTGAAGAACTATCCGCACGAGCTTTCCGGCGGCATGCAGCAGAGGGTCATGATCGCCATGGCCCTGGCCTGCAAGCCCAAGCTGCTCATCGCTGATGAGCCGACGACCGCCCTGGACGTGACCATCCAGGCCCAGATCCTCAAGCTGATGAGGGAGCTGCAGGAGGAGACCGGCACCTCCATCCTGATGATCACCCACAATCTGGGGGTGGTGGCGGAGGTCTGCGAACGCATAGGGGTCATGTACGCGGGTAACATTGTGGAGATAGGTTCCACCGATGACATATTCGCCCAGCCGCTGCACCCCTACACTCAGGGGCTGATGAACTCCATTCCTAAGCTGACCGGCAGCGCCACCCGCCTGGAGGTCATCGTGGGCAGCGTGCCCAATCTGCTGTATCCTCCGGCCGGATGCCGTTTCCACACCAGATGCCCCTTTGCCATGGAGATATGCCGCCAGGTCAAACCATTGCTGTGCAAGATTGACGAGGACCATCAGGTGGCCTGCCACCTTTATGGGAAGGTGATGCACGATGAGTGAGGAACACCTGTTCGAGGTCCGTGGCCTGCAGAAGTACTTCCCCATCAGGGGAGGCCTGCTGAAGAAGAACCTGGGCAACGTGAAGGCCATCGACGGCATCAACTTCAGCGTGCCCACCGGTAAGACCCTGGGGGTGGTGGGAGAGAGCGGATGCGGCAAGACCACCACCGGTCGCTGCGTGCTCATGCTCACTCCGCCCACCGGCGGGAACATCTACTACAAGATGCCCGTGGACGTGAGGGAGAGGATGCTGCAGCTGGAGGCCGAGGAGGCTGAACTGCTGGCCAAGGAGGAGGAGAAGCGCAAGCGCCCCTCCAGGAAGAAGGACGCCGGTCTCATCCCCGAGCTGGAGGAGATACGGGACACCTACACCCTGAACCGCCGGACCGCCGAGGACCTCAGGCGCCTGCGCAAGGACATGCAGATCGTGTTCCAGGACCCCTACTCCTCCCTGAACCCCCGCATGCTGATCAAGGATATCATCGCCGAACCGATGAAGCTTCACGGCATGGCCAGCGGCATCAGCGTCACCGAACGCGTCAGGGACCTCATGGAGCGCGTTGGCCTGAGCCCCGAGCACATCTACCGCTATCCTCACGAGTTCAGCGGGGGGCAGAGGCAGCGCATAGGGGTGGCCAAGGCCCTGGCGCTCAATCCCGACTTCATCGTGCTGGACGAGCCCACCTCGGCCCTGGACGTTTCGGTGCAGTCGCAGATCCTGAACATGCTGAACGACCTGCAGGACGAGCTGGACCTCACCTACATGTTCATCTCGCACGACCTGTCCACCATCAAGTACATGTGCGACTACGTGAACATAATGTACCTGGGGAAGATCGTGGAGACCGGGGCCAAGGAGGACATCTTCGACAACCCCATCCATCCGTACACCGAGGCGCTGCTGGCCTCCATACCCCTGCCCGACCCCAAGCTGAGGAAGAAGAGGGTTCCGCTGAGCGGAGAGATACCCTCCCCGGCCAACCCGCCGACCGGCTGCCGCTTCCACACCCGCTGCCGCTACCGTCAGGAGATATGCGAGCAGGTGGAGCCCCAGCTGGTGGACAAGGGCAACGGCCACATGGTGGCCTGCCACTTCCGCTGAAGGGCCATGGCCAGCAAGAGACGGCTGCGGGTGGCGCCTCCCCCGGAGGCGCCTGAACCGGAAGGCGAATGGGAGGACGACAGGGACGTGTCCATAGAGGGCACCTGGGAGGACTGGTTCTACCGGGTGTTCCTCAAGTACATGTACGCGGTGGTCGTGCTGTTCGCGGCCTGCCTGCTGCCCCTGGAGTCCATGAGGTCGCTGCAGGGGGACCTGGGATTGGCCGGGGCCTTCATCTCCCTGCTGACCGTCATACCCTTGGGGGCATGGGGCTTCATAAGGCTGTGGGGGGCCGGAGGGCGATGGGGCACCGAACCATCGGATTGATCCCATTGATGCCTAAACTGAGTTAATTTATATTCCAAACCCGATTCGCCTCCGGGGAGGAGAGCTTTGACTTTTGTGACCATGGATGATGTCGTGAAGGCCCTGTCCAATACCATGGGCAAGAAGGGCATGTCCACTGATAACCAGGAGAAGCTCGCGGAATGGATACTGTCCTTCTTCGGTTATACGGATGAGGTCATAGACAACAAGCTCACCTCCGAGGACCGCGATGTGTTCTACTGGCTGGAGGAGGAGGGGTTCCTGACCACCACCCAGGAGGAGGTCCACCTCAAGAAGGGCAAGCTCTGGCGCATCCACTACTGGATCCTCAAGAAGGACCAGATACTGAGGATGGCCCAACAGTGCGACGAGGAATCCTGCGGTCCTGATGATCCCTCGGCCATCTACGCCAACATGGACGACGAGATGTGGAAGAGCCGCGAGCGTTAGGTATTTTATACCCAGCCTACCTTCCTGCCCTCAGATGTACGAAGACATACTTCTGGCCGTCCTGGTCATTGTCGCCTTCATCTTCGTGGTGCGCCTGGCCGACCGAAAGGGATGGATCAAGAAGTATGGCATGAAGGCCTACGGCCCCTTCCTGATGTGGAGCACCCAGCGGGGCAAGGACCTCATCGAGCGCCTGGCCCGCCCCAAGCGGTTCTGGCTGGCCTATGCCGCGGCGGCCAAATGGGTGTGCCTGGTGGTCATGTTCCTGATGATGGCCCTGCTGCTGTGGGAAGCCACCATAGTGCCCATGATCCCGGCCTCCTCCGCGCCCAGCCCGGAGATGATCCTGGGGATACCGGGGATCAACCCCATAATCCCGCTGTGGTACGGCATACTCGGCCTGGTCGTGGCCATATTCATCCATGAGTTCGCGCACGGCATACTGACCAGGGTGGGCGGCATGGCCATAAGGTCCATGGGCGTCCTGCTGCTCATAGTGCCCATGGGCGCGTTCGTGGAACCGGACGAGGAGGCCCTGGTCAAGGCGGACAAGCGCCGCAGGATGAACGTGTACGCGGTCGGACCGGCCACCAACATCATCGTAGGGTTGGTCTTCGCACTGATATTCTCCATGGCCCTCCTGGGCTCGGTGGAACCGGTCCGGGAGAACCCCATAATCGTGTCCGTGGCCAGCGACGGACCGGCGGACCTGGCCGGTCTGCAGTTCGGGGCGCAGGTGATCTCCCTGGACGGGGTGCCGATACTCAGTTATGATGACTACCGGGACTTCGAGGGCCCCGAACCCGGGGAGCTGGTGGACCTGGCCTACTATTACAAAGGCGAGATGGGCATCGCCCAGCTCACCGCCGGCGTATATCTCACCGCGGTCTCCAGCGGCTATCCGGCGGCCAATGCCGGGCTGGAGAGGGGGATGATCATCCACAGCCTGAACGGCACCGTGATCAGGAACGACGGGGACCTCAGCGAGGCGCTCAGGCTCACCGTGCCCGGTCAGACCGTGGACCTGGTGGCCCTTTCGTACGACAGCGTACAGGACGCCTACGTGGTGGACCCCTCGGTGAGCAGCGTCACGGTGATGAGCCGTCAGGAGTACTACGGCAGCCAGGGATACGAAGAGTACGGGTTCCTGGGCATCAACTCCGCTTACATGGGCGCGGCCGTCAACACCCCCGAGATAATCCTGGACCGCCTATCCACCCCGTACAAGGGGGCCGACGACTTCGGTTCGGTGGTCACCGCCTCCCTGCAGTACATCGCCATGCCCTTCTCCGGCCTGGCCCCGATACAGGAGCCGGTGACCGACCTGTTCGAGGTCAGGGGCGTGCTGGGTGCGCTTCCAGACGGTCTGTTCTGGGTGCTCGCGAACTCCGCCTACTGGATATTCTGGATCAACCTGATGGTGGGCATGACCAACGTGCTTCCCGCCGTGCCCCTGGACGGAGGATACCTGTTCCGGGACGGACTCGACTCCCTGGTGCGCCGGGTGAAGAAGGGGGCCACCGACGAGGAGAGGATGCGCTACGTGGGGGCCATAACCTACACCCTGGCCCTTCTGGTGCTGTTCCTCATCCTGTGGCAGCTAATCGGTCCCAGGCTGCTGGGATGATCAGACCCTGCAGACCATGGCGATGGGCTCATCGTCCTTTGAGCGGTTGCACTCCGGGCACAGTGTATAATCCAAGGAGCAGATGCTCTGGTACGGGTCGTACACCTTGCCGCAGGCCCGGCACTTCATGAAAACTATGAACGTGGGCCTGAAATCGGGGCAGGAGGTGACCCTGCTCCCGTTGAAGGAAGTGCAGTTCTTCACGCAACAGTTGTCGCAAAGGCTGCGCCTGCGGATGTTGACGAACCGGTGCTCGGAGACCTGTAAGTGGGCCATCTAGCCTCAACCGCCGTTAATACTTCTGTCCTCACCATACAAATAATTTGTTAAACGGGAAATGAAAAAAGGGAAAGGGTTGGGGGAAACGTTCCCGTTCATCACGAGATGATGTTCCTGGTCCGCTCCTTCAGCTCGCCCAGCTTCCCCTTGTTCCAGCCGGAGGTCTTGGAGAAGAACCCGGTGACCCTGGTGATGCCCTCCACGTTGGGAGAATGGCAGTATGTGCAGGTGTCGCTCAGTCCGCGTGCGGTCTTCCCGCAGCTCAGGCAGGAGGTGAACTCCGGGCTGAAGGCGATCTGCGAGTTCTGGGTGTTCTGGAAGGTCTTGACCACGAACGCGGCCAGGTTCTCCGCCGGGGGCTTGTGCTCCCCGAGCCAAACATGGGTGAGCGCTCCAGCCTCCACCAGGGGGTGGAACAGGCCTTCCGCCTTCACCCTCTCGATGGCGCTTATCTGGGCCCCGACGTTCAGGTAGGTGGAGTTGGTGTAATAGATCTCTCCCGCGCTCTTGTTCCCGCGGATGACCGTGGGGGCCTGTAGGGGGTAGTACTTCATATCCAGCTTGGCGAAGCGGTAGGCGGTGCTCTCGGCCGGGGTCTGCTCCAGAGGCATCTTGATGCCATACTTCTGTCCGAGCGCCTCGGCGTGCTTCTTCATGACCGAGATTACCTTCAGGCCGAACTTGGTGGCCTCCTTGCTCTCGTGCATCTGCTGACCGGTGTGGTACTGCACCAGTTCGTTGAGGCCGACCATACCGATCAGGAAGGACGCCTTGTTGAAGCGGTAGTACGGTTCTCCGTCCAGGTTCATGGTCAGCAGGGCCAGGTGGCCGTACTTGCCCATGCCCAGCAGCTTGCCGATGAACTC
>JAXGRO010000027.1:0-16320 GCA_040765825.1 Methanomassiliicoccales archaeon | reverse complement strand
TTCTCAGCGATACCGTTGCCAATCGCGCAGGCCGGGGAGGGGTGCGTCCCCGATCAGGTGCACGAAGTTCCCACCCAATTCGGAGGCAACGTTTTCTTGGACTGGGGCCCCACAATTGTCGTATGGCTCTTTATTATCGTGATCGGCGTGGCCATTGCCCTGTACATATACTTGCGAATAATGGCCTGGATAAGGAAATGGGGCTGACCTGGACCCGCATGAGGCATCACGGTCTCCGGACGTCGACTGCGAGCTGGACAAGGTGGAAATCGGAATGTGTATTCGGGCCTCTTTCCGCAAGCTAGGGATAGAGGGACCGGGCGGCATCATCCACCACGGCTGCAAGTTCCACCTGGAGCTATAAACCCCTTCCAAACTCCTTGATGTCATAGGGCTTCCTCGGTCGCACAAGATGTAAGGTCCTCTCATCTGCGTAGTTAAATGATGATCACTTTCGTCCAGTGCTCGGTCCTCCTCGATCCGAATGAACTGTTTGATCGATTCCAATTCTAGTAAGGTTCGAGATCGCCCGGACTGATTGTAGTGCCAATTTTTATCTCCATGACATGAATAGGTTTCCCCGCATCATCATGTCAATCATTAAATCCAGGCGAGTTCTAAATACCTCACAAGGTGCATCCATGGTCGAGAGCGGTGGGAAAAGAACTAAGGGAAGGGTCTCATCGTCCACCGTTCCAAAATCAGTGGGAAGCACAAGGGATTCCAATCCTCTTATGGATGAGGAACATTCCATCCATTCCGATAAAAGCGTTCGGTTAAGGGAGGAAAGGATCGAAGAGGCATCAAAGAGATCCAAGGACAAGAACGCCAAGATCCTCGAAAGGCTGGCCAAACTTTGAAGGAGCCAGCACTCTCGGGCCAGCACCACTTTTGGCTCACTTATGAGGAGATCGTCAGAATACACAACGATCTGGTTTCCGAACAAGAGGTGGATACGCAGGGCATTCTGTCTCCAGGCAATCTCATGGTGGCGGTTCAAACGCCAAATCTATCTTTCTTCGGAATCGTCCCTTACGAGAACCTTTTCCAGAAGGTCGCCAAAATGATGTACGATATCATTACTCTGCATCCTTTCGTCGACGGCAACAAGAGGACCGGATTTCAGGTCGGGGTGGTGACGCTTCATACGAACCATCATGAGATAGACTGTCCAGAGGAGGAATCGGTAAATTTGATGGTGGATGTGGCCAAAGGAGAGAAAGGGTACCCCGATCTGCTGGATTTCTTGAACAAATACTCCTATCGTGATCCAGAGCCAAAGTGACAATGTGCCATACGGAGACCGAACGGCTATATTTTCCGATCCGTTCCGATGTGGCATTCAGGAACCGATCTTCGGCGGCCGTCCCCTCCTGACGACCTTCAGTACCGGCCGTATCGCCCTCTCTCCGACCACGGCCTCCTGCATCAGCCATTCCATAAGCGGAACCGCTTCCACGCTCATGCCGTTCATTTGGTATGATGCCGAGGTGTCCATGGTGATCATCAGGCATCGTTCCGGCCTCATCCCCTCCGAGCAGCGTTCCAGCCCGCGCAGCTCCCTGCTCAGCGTCCCGGCCTCGCTCGGATCGTAGCACACCTGTATCGCCGATGAAATTTTCAGTCCCGAGGTCACCAGGAAGTCGACCTCCGCTCCCGCGGTGTCCTTCCAGTAGAACAGCTCCTCCCCCGGAGCTAGCCGTCGTAAAAGCTCCAGGCATACCAGGTTCTCCAGCTTCCTGCCGAGGTCTTCCACCCCGCCGATAAGATGCAATCCCATGTCCCCGGCGTACACCTTCCGGGGCTGCTGCGCCATGTCCTTTATGCTGGACGAGCGGACGGTGAGAAAATGGAAGAGCATGCAATCGGCCGCCGCACGTTCCATCTCCAGGACCTTGTCCTTTCCGACCCTGTACCCCAGCCCCTTAAGGAAATTGGTGCAGGCGGTGGCCGAGAAGTACGGCGATCTGAGCAGATACTTGCTGAACAGCTCCACCAGTGAACGGTCCATTCCCGTCTCCCCGGCGATGTCCAGGCCGACGATCTCCCGGTGGTAGGCTAACAGGGTCCGCAGCCTCTCCGGCGGGTCGTCCTGCAGCACCACTTCCGGGAACCCACCGTACCTAAGGTGCTCCTGCACCTGCCGCTCGAACGCCCCCCATTGGGCAACGGTTCCGCCGAGCGGAACGCCAAGGAACGACAATCTCTCGGAGAATGAGAGAGGGTAAAGGTCGAAGTAGACGCATCTTCCCCTCAGAGGACGAGATGGCGACCGCACGCTGCGTTTGGAAGATGAGACGATGAGGCGTAACCGTCCCTTAAGAAGCTCGTGAACCCGGAGCAACCACCCGTCCCATCCGGGAATGGCGGTCACCTCGTCCAAGAGCATATGTCCGTCCTCTCCGAACCACCCCAGCAGCCGGTCCATCACCTCAGGTTCACCGGCGAACCGTGGGTCCTCCAGGTTAACATAGATGACCTTCCTCCCCTCGGCGCTAAGGCGCTGCGCCAGCAGCATCAGAAAGCTGGATTTGCCGCATCTGCGCACCCCGCTTATAACAGCAGGCTTGGTCTCCGAGGCTTTCAGCACCTCGTCGGAGGACAGTTCCCGATGGGTGAGGTCCTTCGCCAGCGCATAGGACATCCATTCCTCGGCCACCTCCTCTATTTTCATCAAATCGTCCTATAGCAGGACCATAATAAGTAAATATCGTCTTATTTCAGGACGATATTCTATAATATTACCAACGTCACTTCACATCCAGATCGAACTTGCTGTCGTACAGCACGTCCTCGTCGGTGAGCAGGGGCTTGCACTTGACCGATATCCCCAGGGACAGCAGCCCGGGGCGGTTCGGAACGACCGTGATGCGCCCACTGGTGCCCTCCCCGGCCTTCAGAAGCTCGGCCTCCACCATGCCCCTGACCTCCGCGTCCCCGAACACGAAGGCGCGCAGCTTCCGGGCGTCGTGCTTGGCCTCGTTCCTCAGGTGGATGACCAGGTCCATCGGGCGGCCTTCAATGGCCTCCCCGGCCACCTCCACCTCCGCGGAGATGTCCGGGTAGGTGAGACGAACCTCGCGGCGGGAGGCCTCCACGGCCTTCTTCAGCGCCTCCATGGGGTTGCGCCCCTGCTTCTGCGCGTCTATGGCCTCCGCAAACGCCTTCTCCGTGGCCGGCAGCACGATGAGGTTATGGCTGGCCTTGTCCAGTATCTCCGAGACCAGCCTGCTCAGCTGCTCCGGCGTCTCCCCGGCCTTGCGCCCCACGGAGCTCACGGCCGACTCCAGCGAGCTGAAGGCCTCCCAGAGGTCGCCCTTCTTAGCCTGGGATTCCGCGTCCGCCCACACCTCCCAGGATCGCCCGGTCTCCTTTCCCGCGCGCGAGGCGCGCTCGATGCTGCGCCGGGCCCGTTCCCGGTAGTCCTGGAAGACATCCCGCATGCCCGCGCGCACCAGCTCCACCGAGCGCGCCAGGCGGTTGAGGTCCCTGGGCGTTATGTTGGCCACGTCCGTCCGTCCGATGTCCTCGATCTCCGCGGCGAACTTGCTGCGCAGGTCCAGGTGCTTGATGAGGTCGTGCAGGGGGTTGTACTCCCAGATGAGCTCGTTCGCGCGCAACGTAAGGAACTCGTTGAAGCCGTTGCGCGCCCGGCGCAGGTACAGCGACGCGGAATCGAACTTCAGTTCCTTCAGGGCCGTCCAGCTGTGGTCCAGCAGTTCCTCCACGTGGTCCTTCCTGGGGTCGAGCACCTCCAGCGAGTTCAGGGACTCGCGCAGCTCGTTGTACTCGCCCAGGCGGGACTCGTACATCTCTGAGGCGATGCGCAGCTCGTCCCTGGCGGCCCCCACGGTGCTCAGGGCCTGCACGAAGCGCCCCTGGGCCAGCTGGGCCCTCCCCCGCTCCAGCGCCTTGCGGGAGGAGGGCGGGTCCAGCCCGGCCTTGGCCTCCTCCTTCAGGCGGGACTCGAACTTGCGCAGCTCCTCCTCGGCCAGGGTCTTGTCCTGCAGCACCCTCTCCAGCTCCTCGCGGAACGATCTGGCCAGAAGGTTCGCGTGCCGGAATCGGTTGCCCCTGAGGGCGGTCTCGATGTCCTCGGCCAGCTTGTGCGCCGGCCGCAGGTCCTCCCAGTTCTCCCTCTCCGGGGTGAGGCCGCCGGCGAAGCCCATGAGCTTGGCCGTCCTCTCCCTGGCGATGTTCTGCGCGCGCTCCAGGGCCCGGCGGGACGTATCCAGCGCGCTGGTGGGGTTCCCGGTGCGGCGGAAGGCCCGGGCCTGCTCCAGCAGCACCACCGCGTCCCCGGCGTCCGCCTTCATCTCCCTGAGCTGCTCCAGGGCCTCCTCCAGCTGGGCCAGCACGTCGCTCAGGCGGCGGTCCTCCTGCAGGGACTGCTCCATCTCCTTTCGGGCCACCTCCACCGCCCGCAGCGCGTCGGCCAGGTTGCGGTGCTCCAGGGAGGCCTTCCCGCTCACCAGCATCTGCTGCACATGGCCCATGTGGTGCCCCATGGCCGCGGCCTTGTCCGCCTCCCTCTGGCAGCCCTGAAGCGCCTCGCGCAGCCCGGCGGTGATCTCCTCCTCCCATTCCTTCCTGATGGCCTTCAGGCCCTCGATCTGCTCGTCGATGCGCGCCGGCTCCAGGGTCCCCAGCGCCTTCAGCCGCTCCTCCTCGCCCTTCAGCCCCAGGCGGGTCCGCATCTTTCCCACCTCCTCGGTGAGGCGGAGGTGCGAGGCCAGCATGGAGGCTGGAGCCTTGGTCCTGATGATGGTTCGGGCCCTCTCCAGCTCGTTCTCCACCTCCCTGTACTTCCCGGAGGAGAAGAGCGTGCGGGCGCGGGTGACGGCCTCCACGGCCTCCATGACCTCCGCCCCGGAGGCCCGGGCGTCCTGCACCACAGTCTCCCCCCGCTTGAGCTGCTCCTTCATCCGCTCGTACGCAGCGGCCACCTCCGCCAGGGCCTTGCGGGCGGAGGCCGTTCCCTCGAACGCCGCGTTCACATCTCCCCGGTGCAGGGCGTTGGAGGCCATCTCGCACAGATGCTCCGGCTCTCCGACCTCCACCCCCTCCTTGCGGGATACGGCGATCTCCCTCATCAGCTCGGTGCAGGAGCGCTCCACCTCGGAACCCACGATGCTGCGGGCGTAGGAGGCCACCTCGTCGGCCAGCAGCGAGGCCTCGTCCAGGCGTCCCAGGGAGCGCAGCTCCTCGGCCCGCTGCATGCGGTCCCGCAGGGTCACGCTCTCCACCCCCAGCTCCTTGGCCATGTCCATGTAGGCCATGGCGTCCTGCATGGAGCTGTCCAGGTTCCGGCGGCGGTCGGCCATCAGCTCGGAGACCAGGGCGTTGGCCATGTCCTGGGCCCCCTGGAAGTCCTTGGCGGCAAGCAGCTCCCTGGCCTTGCCCAGCGAGCCCCTGGCCCTCTCCACCTCCTCCCCTCCCGCGTAGCGCGAGAGGACCGTCTCCGCGTTGGAGATGGTCTGTCCCACCGTGGCCAAGGCCTTCTGCTCCACCGAGTCGGCGATGGTCACCAGGGAGCCCTGCACCAGCTCGAAGTCGCCCTTGCGCACTTTGGCGGTGAGGGACTCCAGGGAGGCGCTCTCCTCGGAGACGTCCGCCCCCAGGCGTATGGCGGTGGCCATCTTCATCTCCAGGCGCATGATGTAGGTGGCGAAGTGGTTCTCCAGGGCCACCTTGAAGGAGCGGCGGGCCTGGCCCAGGGCCTCCTGTGCGCCGTGGAAGTCGCCCTGCAGCGTCTGGCGCCTGGCTTGGGACATGGCCCTGATCCCGTCCCCGCAGGACAGGCGCAGGTCCTCGCAGCGGGCCCTCATCTCCTGGGTAAGCCCCAGGTCCTCCTCCACCCTGTCGTAGCCCTCCAGGCGCTCCTCCACGATCTCCGAGGCCGAGGTCACCAGGGCCAGGGCGGCCTTGAAGTCGTCGCCCCGCAGGGCCTTGCGCGCCCCCTCCATTCTCACCACGGCCTCCGAGACGTCCTTCCTGACCATGTGCGCAAGGCGAAGCCGGGGCTGCATCTCGGCCATGTGCCTCAGCAGCACCTCGCGCTCCGCGGCGCGCACCCTCTCCCTGGCCTGGTCCAGCAGGGCGATGGCCTCCGGGTACCTCTCCTCCAGCTCCAGCCTGCGGGCCTGACCCTCCAGGTCGCCCAGGTCGGTGCCCCGCCGCAGGTCCTCCATCTCCGAGGCCCGGGCCTGCAGTTCCCTGATGGCCTCGCCCGCCCGGCGCCCGAAGGCCCGGGAGAACTGCTGCTCGGCGCTCTCCAGGCGGGAGAAGGCCTCCTCCACCTTGGACGATGATATGAGCTCGCGCCCCTCGGCCAGCAATGCCTTGGCCTCCTCCAGGTCCATGGGCAGCCGCCTCTCCAGGGAGAGCAGCGATCCCAGGCGCTCGGCGCGATCCACGAACTTCTCCAGGGTCAGGGAGCGCAGGGAGCTCAGCAGGGTGTTTATCGCTTCAGCGCTGCGGCCCGCGTCCCCGGCCTCCAGGGCGTCGCGGCAGCCCCTCAGGGCGGATTTCTGCTTGTCCACCTTCAATTCCAGGCCCTCGGCGAAGATCAGGGCGGACTGCGCGCGGCTGAATGCATCGGAAAGCACGCGGTTGGCGTTGCGCTCCGCGGCGTCCCAGGCCTCCCGGGAGCTCTCCAGCGCGGCGTCAATGTCCCCGGAGTCGATGTCCTCCCCGGCCTCCTTCAGCTTTTTAAGGGTCTCCTTGTCCGGCCTCCCCAGCTCGGAGACCTTCTGCAGCAGGGCCTCCGCCTCGCGCAGTATGTCGCGCAGGCGGTCCTTCCTGGCCCTGACGGAGGCGTCCACGCTCTTCACCGCGTACGCCAGGGCCTCCTTGTAATCCTTGTCGGCGTAGTTCTGGGAGGCCAGGGTGAGCATCCTCTCCGTCTCCGCGGAGGCTGCGCTCATCTCCTTGACCTTGGCCAGCAGGTCGGTGGCCTGCTGTATGCGCTCCTCCGCCGCCTCGCGCCCCTTGGCCGCCTCCTTGGCCTTCTGCTCCAGCTGTTTGGCCAATTGCAGCTGCCGAACGAAATCCTGGGACAACTGGTGCCTTCCCTCTGAACCGGATAAATGGGTCGCTGACCATTAAATGCTTTCCACGTTCTATCGCTTCAGCAGCTCCACGAAGGCCACCTTCTCCAGGACCAGCTCCTGCGCCCTGTCCTCCCCGACGGCCTCCAGCTCCCGGGGGTCCAGGCCGAAGGCCCCGATCTTGGAGGGGGTGCAGTCCAGCAGCGAGTCGTCCCTCCGCAGCCCCAGGTCCTCCAGCGCCCGGTCCATGTCGCCTTCGCCCAGCAGCACCACCGCCACCCGTTCCGTCTCGGCGTGCAGCCCCATCTTCCTCTTGGCCTTGGAGATCTGCCTTTCGCCGGAGGCGTACAGGATGACCTCCATGCCCAGGGTGTTGGCGGCGTTGGTCCCCCTCTCGAAGGCCCGGCGGGCGTGCATAACCGCGGATTCCAGGTGGTCCGTTCCGCACACCTTGTCCGCGTCCAGGAGCGCCACCTCCGCCCCCATGGTAGAAGCTCTCCTAAGCAGGGCGTTGCTCTCCCCCTTGGGCAACCAGGCTCCAGCGCACGGCACGGACATGCACACCCCATCCCGCCCGGGGAGATTAAACCATCGCCTCCCTTCGGGAAATTCCGGCGTGGCTCTGAAAAGTATTAAACGAGTCCAGGCGATGACGGCACATCACGCCATACAGGAGGTTCATGTCATGACCCTAGACCGCGCCATTGTGAGGGCGCCTTCCACCATCGCCAATGTCGGGCCCGGCTTCGACGTTTTCGGAATTGCCTTGGACGAGCCCTGCGACCGCATAGAGGTGCGCAGGACCGACGAACCGGGGGTGCGCGTCGAGTCCATAGTGGGCACGGGCTCCTACGCCGTAACGCTCGACAACACCAAGAACACCGCCGCAGTGGCCGCAGCCCAGGTGCTGAAGGCCGCGGGAGCCGACTTCGGCATCGCCATGAAGATAAACAAGGGCATTCGTCCGGCCTCCGGCATGGGATCGTCCGGGGCCTCCGCTGCTGGAGGGGCCTTCGCGGCCAACCTGCTGCTCCCCCGGCCCCTGGACATGAACACGCTGATCATGTGCGCCTCCTACGGAGAGGAGGCCTCCTCCGGAAGCAGGCACGCCGACAACGCCGCCCCGGCGCTGATGGGCGGCTTCACCATCATCCGCTCGTACGAACCGATGGACGTGGTGCGCCTGACCCCTCCGAAGGACCTGGGCATCGTGGCCTCCCTGCCGGAGTTCGCCGTGCCCACCCGGGAGGCCAGGAAGAAGGTGCCCAAGACCGTGCCGATGCCGGACGTCATCCACCAGGTCGGCCACGCCTCCTCGCTGGTGGCCGGGATGGCCGCCGGGGACCTGGACCTCATTGCCCGCTCCATTAACGACGTGATCGTGGAGCCGGCCCGGGCCCCGCTGGTGCCCTTCCTGAAGGATGCCGAGAACGCCGCATTGAAAGCCGGTGCATTCGCCTCCTTCCTGGGCGGATCGGGGCCGTGCATCGCCGCCTTCTACGACAGGAGCAAGGTCGACGGCACCTGCATCGCCCGCGCGGTGCAGAAGTTCTACGAGGGGCACGGGGTGGAATGCTTCTGCTGGGTGACCTCCTGGGGCGAGGGATGCAGGAGGGTGGAGGAATGAAGTACCAGGTCAGGTGCTGGGAATGTGGCAGGGATATCGACAACGACTTCCTGGACGCCTGCCCCCACTGCAACGGCTCGCTAACGGTGCAGATGGACCTGGCGCACCTGGAGGGGACGTCCCCCAAGGACATGCGCTCCCGGCCCATCGGCGTCTGGAGGTACGAGCACTTCCTGCCCATCCGTTCGAGACCGGTCACCCTGCAGGAGGGCGGAACCCCCCTCTACGATTGCGAGCGCACCGCGGACGAGCTGAACGTCCGCCAGCTTTTCGTCAAGTTCGAGGGCGCCAACCCCACCGGCTCGTTCAAGGACCGGGGGATGACGGTCGGCGTCTCACGCGCCCTGGAGCTGGGCTGCAAGGTGGTGGGATGCGCCTCCACCGGTAACACGTCAGCTTCCCTGGCCGCCTACGCGGCCAAGGCCGGGCTGAAGTGCGTGGTGCTGCTTCCCTCCGGCAAGGTCGCATTGGGGAAGCTGGCCCAGGCCATGTTCTTCGGCGCCAAGGTCATCACCGTTGACGGCAACTTCGACGACGCTTTGCGTGTCGTCCGGGAACTATCCCACGCCGGGGACCTGTACATGCTGAACTCCGTCAACCCCTTCCGGCCGGAGGGGCAGAAGACCCTGGCCTTCGAGATCCTGGACCAGCTGGACTTCCAGCTTCCCGACCGAATAATCTATCCCGTGGGGAACGCGGCCAACATCTGGGCCGCGTACAAGGCCCTCAAGGAATGGCAATCGCTCGGCTGGATAGACGAGCTGCCGATGCTCACCGGCGTGCAGGCCGGAGGGAGCGCGCCTCTGGTCAACTCCTTCAATCACAGCCAGGAGGACTTCCGCCCGGTGAAGGACCCCGAGACGGTGGCCACGGCCATCCGCATCGGCAATCCCGCCTCCGGAAAGAAGGCCCTGAAGGCCGTGTACGATACGGGAGGGGTTATGACCGCCGTCTCCGACCGGGAGATCATCGAGGCGCAGTTCATGCTCGGACGGAACGAAGGCGTCGGCGTCGAACCGGCCTCCGCGGCCTCCATCGCCGGGTTGAAGCGCCTTCTGGACGAGGGCAAGATATCCCGCCGCGAGCGCGTGGTGTGCGTGTGCACCGGCCATGTGCTGAAGGACCCCGACACCGTGATGGCCAACTGCGGGCAGCTGATCAAGACGGAAGCTACTGCCGAGGCCGTGCGCAGGGCCATTGGCGGCTGAACCTCGAAACTCTCCTTGATGGAAAACGGTGGCTCATCGCCGGCGGGGGGCAGGTAATGAGGCGCCAAGGGCCGCAAGGCCCCTCCTTTGTTTTTTCAAATACTCCCGCAGGAAGGTCGCGGCGGTCGATGGAGATGGCCATGGCCCGAGGGACGACCGAGGTTTCCGCATTTTACCGGACATCAGGCTCCCATCTCGGAAGCGATCGCCCCCTCCCCTCGACGAACGGCCCTGAGGGGAATGGCCCCAGGACCGGTCTGGCGGAGGCGGTCTCAAATGCCCTTCGTTATCAATTTTGATTATAATACTAATAAAATTATTTATAGAGCACTTTTATCAGGGCGAGTATGTTCGAGCCGTTGGGCCGCATATGCCTGAAACGCACCTTCCTCTGCCTGTTTTTGATAACCGCCCTTCTCCTTCTTGCCGCCTGCATCGCTCCTGGCGCTTCGGCCGCCGCCTCCGACCGTTCATGGACCGCGGCGGAGGTCGAATACAACATCGCCAATCCGAACATCGCCACCGATCCAGACGGCAATGCCCACATATCCTACGTCAAGGACTCGAAGCTGTATACCGCCACATTCGATGGCAGTTCATGGACGCACCAGCTCATCGATGGCGCCAGCATCTGCGGATACAACACCGACATCGCCATAGATTCCCAGGGCAACACCCATCTGATGTACCTCGACACCACCCTGGGATATGCCTGGAACCTGATGTACGCCAACAACATCGGCGGTTCCTATATGATCTATGATCTGGGGCAGTCCGTGAGCTACGGTTTCGACATGACCCTGGACTCCGAGGACCATGTTCATGTGGCCTATCATCTGCGTTCCAATAGCGCGGTCTCCTACGGAACCAACGCTGGCGGCAGCTGGACCTTCGGCGAGGTGCTCGGCGGTTCCCTTCTCGTGTACACCGGCACCGAGTTCTCCCTCTCCTTGGACTCCCAGGACCGCCCTCACATCGCGGCGGCGACCTTCAACTCGGCCAACAGCAAGGACAACATCATGTATGTGAGGTATGACGGCTCAACGTGGTCCTCACAGCTGCTGGACACCGCCACCAACGTCCTGCATTATGTCAAGCTCTCGGTGGACAACAGCGACAAGGTCCACCTATCCTACGTCGAGTCCACCAACCGGGACATCAGGTACACCACCAACGCCGGCGGCTCCTGGTCCTCCACCACGCTGACCACCGCCTATGACGTTCAGGGCACCAGCTTTGCCATGGTTACCGATTCAATGAACAAGGTGCACATCACCTTCGTCGACGTCTGGCCGAAGGACATTCACTATTACACGAACGATGATGGAAGCTGGTCCTCCGCCGATCTCACCTCCTCCCCCCGGTACAACGACCTCATGAAGATGGCCATTGGCCCGGAGGACGATCTGCACGTGCTCGGCATAGACACAACCTTCTACGCCAGATACCTTTACGGCGAGGGGCCTGTCACCTGGGCCCCCGCATTCGAGAACGCCCCGGCGGACGGCCGCGAGACCCTGACGTATTCGTTCTTCCCCGATCTGAACGAGACGGACGCGGTCATCACCGCCCACGGCACCAACGCCCCCTTCCTGAGCTGGACCGGCACGGGATACTCGGGCACACCCAGCACCTCCCAGTCCGGGACGTACTGGATAAGCGTCTCCGCGCAGAGCGTGCCGGGAACGCTCACCGCCACTCTCAATGAGACGATCGTCATCGCCGACACCTGGGGCCCGCAGTTCCTTAACGCCCCCTCCGACGGACAGGAGACGGTGCCTTACACCTACGAACCCGAGCTGAACGATTCGTGCACCATCACCGCCCACAGCACCAACGCCCCCTTCCTGAGCTGGGACGGCTCCAGGTACGCCGGCACTCCTGACTCTGCCGCATCCGGTTCCTACTGGATCAGCATCACCGCGCAGAGCACCCCCGGGCTGCTGAGCGCCACGCTGAACGAGACGCTCATCATCAATGACACCTGGGCGCCCGTGCCCACCGCCTTCCCGCTGGACGGGCAGGAGACTGCCTCTTACGAGTTCCACCCCGCGTTCAACGACACCTCGGCAGCGGTCGTGTACATGGACACCAACGCCTCCTTCCTCGAGCTCATCGACGAGGATGTCAAATTCACCTTCGAAGACAAGTACTTCGCCGGCACTCCCGGACAGGATGACGCCGGGATATACTGGATCAACGTCACCGCCGTCAGTGGTGATGGCCTGTTGTTGTGCTATCTCAACGAGACCTTCGTGATCGCCGATTCCTACCAGAACCATATAACCAATTCCCCGGGCGACGGCCGCGAGGCGGTCTACTATCAGTACAGCCCCACCTTCGACGGGGCGATGACGCTCATAGACTGGCACTCCGACGCCGACTGGATGCTCCTCTACGGACCCCTGGAAAAAGGTCCTGGATTCCCTAACTACTGGTACGGAACCCCGGAGGTCGGGGACGCGGGAACCTACTACCTGAACATCACCCTGCAGAGCATCGGTGGACTGCTGTACACCACGCACAACTTCACCTTCGAGGTGACCATCTCCTGGGCCCCCTCGTTCGAGAGCGCCCCCGGGAACGGCAGAGTGACCGTTCCGTACGTTTACGGACCGCAGTTCAACGAGACCGACGCGACGGTGACGGCATACGCCACCAACGCTCCGTTCCTGACCTGGAACGGCTCGGCGTTCGTGGGCACTCCCGGGCTTGAGGATGACGGCACGTACTGGATCAACATGACCGCCCGGAGCGAGAGCGGACTCCTGGAGGCGTTCAGCAACGAAACATTCGACATCCTCCCCATGCCACGCACCCTGCGCATCAACAGCGACGCGGACATGCTCGCCGCGGTCGACGAGTTCCAATGGGCCGGGGATGGCAGCGAGAACGATCCGTACATCGTCACCGGGCTGATCATCGACTCCCAGGGGCTGGAGGAGAACTCCCTGTTCATCGGGAACGTCACCTACAGCTTCGTGGTGACCGCCAACGACCTTAGCAACGCCGGACCGGCCGGAAGCTGGCTGGACGCCCGCTCCGCTTCGCTGTACATCTTCAACTGCGACGGAGCTTCCATAGCGGAAAACCGGCTCTGGGGTTCCCTCTTCGGACTGTGCCTGATGCAATGCTCAGAGATATCGGTGGACGACAACATCTTCGAGCTCAACGATTACGCGGGCATCGTCGTTCTGTCCGGCTGCGGGCTCATCTCCATCGAGAACAACACCGTGCATGGCAACTCGGCGACCTTCGGCATCTGGATCAAAGGTGCCACGTACGTGCTCATGGCCAACAACACCGTGAGCACCGCGATTATCGCCGTGTCCGTGGAGGACGATGGTACGATCATGTCCAGCTACATCATCTTCCGCGACAACGACATAGACAACGTCTGGAACGGGCTGGTGCTGCTCAATGTCGAGGAGGCGCTGGTGATGGACAACACCTTCACCAACTTGGACGCTGATTACTCCGAGGCGGCCATAGGGGTCTACTATGGACAGAACATTGCGATCAGCGGCAACACCATGGCCGACGGATGGAACGGAATCTATCTGTACTACACTACCCACCTCGAACTGGAAGGCAACGTCATCAGCGTGAACAACATCGGGGTGTACATGGAGGCGGTCACGTACGCCCATCTGGCCAACGGGACCATCTCCGCGGACACCGGGGTCCTGGCCGATGAATGCTATCTCTGCGAGATACGCGGTCTGGACATATCCGGGGGGACCATCGGGGTGAACGTATACGAGGGCTGCGACAGTGTCCTGGTGGCGGACTGCTCCCTGACCGGCCTCTTCATCGGGGTCAAGGTCTACGTCGCCTTGGACACCACGGTGCTCAACTGCACCTTCAACTCGACCAACGGGGTCGAGGATGACACGTCCCAGGGCACCACGGTCTCCGATTGCGTGTTCAACGGGACCATATCCGGCATATTCGCGTACGGGTCCTCCGGGCTCAAGGTCCTGGACAACACCCTGGCCAACAGCACCAGCGGCATCGTGATGGAGGACACCTACGATTCGAGGATGTCCGGCAACACCCTCTCCGGGAATCAGGTGGACATAGGGCTCTACACCTGCAGCAACATGATGATCGACGGGAACGTCATCGAGGGCAGCAGGACGGAGACCTCAGGAATATTCCTGAGCAACTGCATGTTCGTGACCATGTACTCCAACGCCATCGAGGACGGGGCCATAACCTTCGACATCGACTTCGGCTCGGAGACGGTGGACTCGCATGTCATCGCGGACAACAACACCGTGGGCGGCAAGCCGGTTTACTACTACCACAGCATGGACTATGACTGGCTCCATACCCCCGACGACGGGGGGCAGATAATAATCGCCTCCGCCACCAACCTGATCGTCAGCGGACTGCAGACCACCTCCTGCACGGCGCCGGTGTTCATCATCGGCTCCCTGCACCTCCGGCTCCAAGACCTGGACCTTTACGGCTCCGGCGTGGGGGTTACCATGCTGGATTCCGGGGACATCTGGATCGTTGACGGCAGGATCGAGAACATGTCCGTAGGCATCCTCGGGCTGTATGTGGACTATCTGCTCATCAGCGGCATGACCATGTCGGACAACTTCAACGCCGTACACGTGGCAGCCTCCCTATATGGGCCTGCATCGCACATCGACGTGGAGGTCTGCCTGATCGAGGGCAGCCGCAACTTCGGCATAAACTTCGATGGTGTCGAATCCGGTTCCATATCCTCGAGCGTGATCGCCAACTCCGTGAGCTACGGGCTCATGATCACCAACTCGCAAAACATCATGGTGGTCGAGAACCTCTTCTACCGCAACAACGGGGCCGGGGAAGGTTACTCGGTACCAACGCAGGTGTACGCTGATTCGGATACCAACTACTTCGACAACAACGGCCGCGGCAACTTCTGGAGCGAGCAGCTGGGACCGGACGCGGATATGGACGGAGTGGTGGACGACTTCACCTACCCGATAGATGGCGACCTGGCCACGGACAACTATCCGCTAGCATTCGTCTTCATCACCGAACCGGTGACCGAAGGCCGGTATGGCATCGCCTACGAGTACCTTCCCGGAACGGACCATCCGGCCCTCTTCCGCCTGAACACCAACTCCTCGTTCCTGCTCATCGATCCCATGTCCGGGAGGATCAGCGGAACTCCGAACGCCTGCGGATCGTTCTACCTTCACATCGGTGCCACCCTGATGAGATATCTGGACATCTGGCAGAACTACACGCTGGTCGTGAACGACACCTGGGCGCCGGATATCTCGGGAACGCCGGGAACGGGAAAGGAGACCGTGGAATACGTCTACCAGCCGTCGGTCAACGAGAGCGATGCCATCGTCGCCGCGGACACCGATGCGGATTTCCTGATCTGGAACGGAACGGCCTTCGTGGGCACTCCCGGCCTGAACGACGCCGGTATCTACTGGATCAACATCACCGCCACCAGCGTGCCCGGCCTGCTGACCAGCTGGTACAATTCCACGTTCGTGGTGGAGGACACCTGGGCATCGCAGTTCACCAACACAACGCTGGACGGGCAGGAGACGGTGTATTTCCGTTACCGCCCCAGCTTCAACGAGACGGTGGACCTGATGTCCGCATACACCAACGCCCCGTTCCTGGACTGGAATGGTAAGATGAACTTCTTCCCAGGATGGTATTACGAGGGCACGCCCGGCCAGGACGACGCCGGCGAGTACTGGATCAACATAACCGTGCGCAGCGCGGACGGTCTGCTGGTATCCTGGCAGAACTCCACGTTCGTCATCGGCGACTCATGGGCTCCCTCGTTCGACAACTTCCCGAAGGATGGCCAGGAGACGGTTGATTACGCATACGGACCGAAGTTCAATGAATCGGCGACCATAACCGGGTTCGTATCGGACCAAGTGCGCCTTTCCTGAGCTGGAACGGGAGCGCGGTGATCGGTCAACCGAACGTCACCAGCTCCGGGACCTACTACGTCAACCTGACGGCCGTCAGCACGGATGGCCTGCTGGCATCATGGCAGAACTACACGCTCACGGTGAACGACACCTGGACGACCGGGATGACCAACGGGCCCCTAGGGGGCCAGGAGACCGTTTCTTACGTGTTCGCACCGCAGTTCAACGAGACGGTGACGAACGTCATCGCCGTGACCAACGCGCCGTTCCTCAGCTGGAACGGTTCTGCGTTCGTCGGCACCCCGACGCTGAACGATGCGGGCGAGTACTGGATCAACGTCACCGCCCTGAGCGTCCTCGGTCTGCTGGAATCCTGGCAGAACTCCACGTTCGTCATCGGCGACTCCTGGGCGCCGGAGATCGTCAGCAATCCAGTGGAGCTCGGCCGCGAGACCCTGGATTACGTATACGCGCCTCAGGCCAACGAGACGGTGACATGGGGCATGAACACCAACGCCCCCTTCCTGGAT
>JAXGRO010000026.1:0-16612 GCA_040765825.1 Methanomassiliicoccales archaeon | reverse complement strand
CCCTCAATTCCGTCCCCGGGTCCGAATTCGTTTGGTCATTATTATCCGTTTGCACTTATCCAGGGCCGATCCGCCAGGGAAAACCTGAGAAAAGGATATGAACAGGCCACTGCCATTATTCACACAATGAACGACTGCAAGATGAGGGCCAAGAAGGCCGTGGACGAGTTGGGCGAGCAGATGGGCGGGTACGTTCCGCCGACGCTGCACCACATCAAGAACAACCACCCCGCCTTGGCGGTCATCATCAGGGACATGGACAAGGTCATCAACACCGACGGGGCCCTGGACCGCAAGACCAAGAGGCTGATCGCCTTGGCCTGCGTCGCGGTGCGCATGTGCGAGGGATGCATATACCCGCAGGCCAAGGTGGCCAAGAACTGCGGCGCCACGCGGGAGGAGATCATGGAGGCCCTGAACATAGCGGTGCTGACCGGAGGAGTTCCCTCCTGGTCCACGGCCCGGGAGGGCATAACCGAGCTCTTCGAGGAGTGGGACGCCGAGGACGCGGAGAAGGCGAAGCTCAGCGGGAAGGCCACCCCCAAGAAGGTTTCCGTGAAGCCCGGCGGGGCCAAGAAGCCGGCCAAGAAGAAGTGAGCCAGTCTCCTTCCCTTTTTCACATTTTTTCGTTTTATTATTCTTTATCATTTATTCTTATTTTGGCAAAGTATTTATAATACCGGTTCATCACTTCAACCCGGAGAAATCACTTTGGCTTACAGACCCAACAGGAACAAGAGCAGGGCGGGGAAACCGAACAACTACCGGAACAGGGATGCTCCCTCCACCAGGGTGGGCATGCTGAACCAGCGCCGGCTGGGGGAGTTCAAGTACGACGTCCGGGAGCTGTTCGTGGAGAACCAGATGGACCCCGACCTAGCGACCACGTTCCTGGCCAGCATCATAGCCAAGGCGTCCCGCACCACCATCCGCGAGGCCAAGGACTTCGTGCGCGACCAGGAGGACCAGGACATCATCACCAAGGATGTGGCCGATGGTCTGTGCTATCTCCTGGACCGCTACACCAAGTACCAGAGCCAGCAGACCGGCGAGTGATCATTCTCCAACGGCTCACGTTCCTGTAGGCCGTACGACAGTTTTATCGAATAACTCTCCATTGCTTCCGCAGGGGGGCAGGGGAATGTCTGACAGTCCCCGAACTTGGCAGGCGATGGTCATCATCTTCTTTCCGACAGCCTCGATAGGTGGAATATTCTACATCGGTTCGGAGAAAGCCAGCTCTCCGCACCTTCCCACACAAAAAACGTCATCCGGGTTGAACATTTTATTTTGTACAAATTAAAAAGGGAAAATGCTCTGGTCAAGCCCTGTTCATCTGCCCTCATTCGCGGTCTCCACACCGTTCGCTGGGCATGATGGTGGCACATCTGTTACGATCCTTCACGCTTCCAATACGTCTATGGTGACCCTGCCATACGGTGCTCCATGGCCATCCTCAGCGAACCAGAAAAAGACAAGCCCCTCTTCTATCACGAAGTCCAGGCTGCCGTTGCCCACCAGGGACCTCTCATGGTCGTAGGAGAAGCATCCCCCGTCCACCATCGTGTAGAGGTCCTTCTCACCGAATGTATACAGCACCGTGTTCTCAGAATGGAAATGCACGCTGTAGATCTGATCGGGGAGCGGTTCCAGCAACGTGCTGATCGCCCCTCCTTGATTGAAAATGGTGCCGATGCTGTGTGGATGGCGATGGAGGACCTCCACGACCCTGTCTCCCCTCTCCTCCAGGTCCATTTCCTTGATGACGGGGAAATCGGCCCTGATCAGCTTCACCTCTATATGCTTCTCCAGCCCGATGATGTCCGAGCGGTAGACCAGGTCGGAATCGGTCCCCCGGTACTCCACGCCGAAAGCGGCGCTGCTCTCGAGAAGCACCATTCCGATGTAGCGGTCCACCACCTTCTCCCCCCAGGACGTGTTCAGGTGGACGGTGTCCAGGAACATGCCTCCGAAACCCAGGCCCATGGGCAGCCTGGAATAGTCCTCTGGCTCCATGTTGCCCCACCATCCAATGGTGGTGTGGTACCAGTCCCCCTCCAGGCGGAAATCCACCCCGTAGTCGCCGAACTCATGGATCTGGGTGTTCTCTCGCAGTGCATACTCCAGATACCCCTCCTCCGGAAGGGAGGGCGGCTGGTTCTCCACTCCGACGGCCATGACCCCCGCGCAGGCCATCACCAGCACGGCTGCCAAAACCAGCGCTACCGGGTTCCTCGCTACCTCTGACATTCCCCCACCTCGGGATAATCATTTCAATGACGTGGCTTAAAACTATCCGTGGTGGATTATTAATCGTAAGTGGTTCGTCAGCACGGGATCAGCAGCCGCTGGCCTTCCTCCAAGCCTCCTCGATGTCCGCCCTGGCCACGGTCTCCAGCACGTATCTGCCGAACTCCTCCCCGGTGGCACCGTCGGAGCGCCCGGTCATCCTGATCCTCTTCTCGAACTGGGTGCACAGGTCCAGGGCCATCTCCAGCCTCCGGCCCTTTTCCACATATCCCACGTGGTTCAGCAGCATGGCCGCGGCCTTGATCATGGAGCTGGGGTCGGCGTATTGCGCTCGGCCCTCGTCAACCATGCGCGGGGCGGAGCCGTGTATGGCCTCGAACATGGCGTAGCGCATTCCTATGTTCGCGGAACCGGCCGTGCCCACTCCGCCCTGCACCTGCGCCGCCTCGTCCGTCAGTATATCCCCGTACAGGTTCGGCAGCACCATGACCTTGAACTCCGAGCGGCGGTAGGGGTCGATGAGCTTGGCCGTCATGATATCGATGAACCAGTCGTCCCACCTGACCTCCGGGTACTCCTTGGCTATGCGCTCGGCTATGCTCAGGAACTTGCCGTCGGTCCTCTTGATCACGTTGGCCTTGGTGACCACGGTGACACGGTTCACGCCGGTCCTCCGGGCGTGATCGAAGGCCAGTCGGATGATGCGCTCGCTGCCCTGGGTGGTGGCCACGGTGAAGTCTATGGAGACGTCCTCGTTCACGTCCACGCCCTTGCTTCCCAGCACGTACGCCCCCTCGGTGTTCTCCCTGAAGAACGTCCAGTCGATGCCCTGCTCCGGCATTCGCACCGGGCGCACGTTGGCGAAGAGGTCCAGCTCCCTGCGCATGGCCACGTTCGCGGACTCGATGTTGGGCATGCCGTCGCCCTTCTTGGGGGTGGTGGTAGGCCCCTTGAGTATCACATGGCAGGCCTTAAGCTCGGCCAGCACCTCGTCCGGTATGGCCTTCAGCTGCCGGCAGCGGTTCTCGATGGTCAGGCCGTCAATGGTCCGAACTTCCACCTTACCGGCGGAGATCTCGTCCTTCAGCAGCTCCTTGAGCACGTTCTCGGCATGCTTGGAGATGAACGGGCCGATGCCGTCACCGCCCACCACGCCGATGATGAGCCTGTCCAGCCTGGAGTAGTCCAGCCAGCCGGAGGAGGCCTTCATGTCCTCCACCCTCTTGAGCTGCTCCCTCAGTATCTTCCCGAAATGCTCCTTGGCGGCGGTAATATCGGCGTCGTTCATATTGACCGGGAGGAGGCAAACGATGGGCGCTTATTACTTTTTTCCAATCATAATATCTACGGAGCATCGCTACTAATCGTTAGTCGAGCATAATCAATATAAAATCATTAATAATCATTAAATAATCACTAAAAACAATTATGACCAGGTGCTCCTACGGATATGCAAGAAGGGCAAGGGCTCGAGCTCAAGAAATCGGTAAGTAACTACAACGACCTGGGTCAGTGCGTCTGCGCTTTCGCCAACACCGCAGGAGGGACATTGATCGTAGGAGTGGGCGATGATGGCGAGGTCAATGGAATAGATGAGACCAAGCTTGACGAGGTCCAGTTGCGTATTTCCGGTGCGGTCCAATGCGTTTCACCAGTCCCGCTGCACAAAATCCTGATAGATGACATGGAAGGGAAGAAGATCATCAAGATCGAGGTCAGTTCGATGGCTCCGGACTCTTTTTGCACTCATCACGGCCTGATATACGTACGGTCCGGTAGCGCCAACCTCCGTATGGAAGGCGCGGCCATGATGCAGTTCCTGACGGATCGAGAGGTGCTGAGATACGATTCTAGGCTGAGCCAGGAGTTAATGGATGACCTAGATGAGGTGAAGATACGGGAGTACATGAGACAGCGTTCACCGTTGGCCGATCTTTCGAACGCCTCAATTGCCGACCTGCTTTTCAACATTGGCGTGGCGGACCGGGATGGCCGGATAAGGAACGCGGCGGTCCTTATGTTCAGCAAATGCCCGAAAAGAGCCGTTCCGCAGTGCGAAGTACGCCTGGCCAGATTTGCTGGACGCGAAAGGGTGATGGTTCTCGATTCTCAATTCGTCAATGGGACCGTCCTCGAGAACCTCGCGGCGGCCGAATCCTTCATAATGCGCAACATTAGGATCGGCCACCGGATCGAGGGGATGATTCGCAAGGATGTCCCCGAGTATCCGGTGTCTGCGGTTCGGGAATTGCTGATTAACGCCCTGGTGCATAGGGACTATTTCGACTGCAACGCCGTTCAGGTCAGCATATTCGAAGACCGCTTGGAGATTATAAACCCCGGAAAGCTCCTTCCCGGCTTGTCCCTCAAGGATATCGGTTCTTTGTCCAAGCAGCGGAACCCCCTTTTATACGGCCTACTACGTGAGCTGAGATTGTTGGAGGGCATGGCCACAGGGATACCAAAGGTCAGGGCTAGCATGATGGATGCCGGGCTCCCTGAACCATCTTTCCAGGAGATCGGAGGTTTCTTCAAGGTCACGCTCATTGGCCCCTCCTCCCGGGAGCTCCATGTCATTACCGAGAGGCAGAAAAAGGTCCTCAGGATGGTCGAGGAAAAGGGCGAGATAACCACAGGCGAGGTCTCTTTCGCCCTCGATGTCTCCTCGCCTACTGCCTACAATGACCTTCAGGCACTGGATAGGGCAGGATACCTCTTACGGCAGGGAAAGGGCCGCGGATCTCATTATGTTCTGATCAGATGATCGGGGGCCCCCTAAACAAAATATCAGCGTCCGGCGGGGATAGGCGGAGGATCTTACGACAATTCAGGGAGAGGGTTAGTTGGGATGGGCCTTCTTCCGGACGCCTTAGCCTACAAGGCGTAAGATAAGTTGTAGTTCCCCGCTTATAAATACTTCCTTCACATCATCGGTACGTCAGAACGAAATGTCATTTCGGCATTTGCGGATGCCTTGGACCGACGTCCGCTAGCGTCACATCGCGCTGGCGCACTGATGGTGGGATGGGAACGGAGGAAAGGAACTGAGTATCAAGTCTGATACCCACTACCGCACGGTTATAAAGCCGGCGGAACCTGAACGATCTAAGATGGTCCGCTCCTTCCTTCCGAGGACGGTTATCGCACTGGTCATTCTCCTGTTCCTTCTGAGCTCGCTTCCTGGCCTGGGGGCCTCCGCTTACGAAACCTCTGCGCCTCCAGACACCGAAACGCGCTATCGTCTGGCAACCCTGGAGGACCTCCCTGCGCTGATGGCCGCCACGGGGATCCGCGATCCTGGCGTGGACTACAACGTGATCATTGAGGGCATGGGCACCGGCCTGGCCCCTCCCTCTGAGGAGGAGTGGGAGCGGGCCATAGGCACCATGTACCTGGACCTGGGGGCGGACGGGTACGAGGTGCCCACCGCCTCCTCGCTGGACCTTTCCGTGGAACCGTACTTCCCGGAGGTCCGGAGCCAGGGTTCGGAGGGTTCCTGCGCGGCCTTCTCGCTCACCTACTACAACTACGGCTACATCGAGGCCAAGGACCAGGGCTGGACCTCGGCCAATACAGGGAACAACTCCCAGCTGCTCTCCCCATCCTGGACCTACAACAAGGTCAACGGCCCCGGGCATGAGGGTTCCAACTTCCAGGAGAATGCCCGGATCATAAAGCAGCTGGGGGCGGCGACCTGGTCCTCCTATCCCTACCTGGCATCGGACGACGAGGGGCTGGGTCCGGAGGCCGCCTGGCGGTCCGCCCCCCTGCATCGCATCTCCGCCTACACCTCCGTGTTCAACCCATCGCCAAGCACCGTTGTCTCCCTGATCAAGGAACAGCTGGGCCTGGGCCGCCCCATCAGCTTCGCCATGGACGCCAATCAGTACTCCAGCGCCTTCGCCGACGGCAACAAGATCATGTCCGCGCAGGAGTACGCCCACGTCTCCTACAACCACGGTCAGACCATCGTGGGTTACGACGACGCGATCACCGACGATGGGGACGTCGGGGCGTTCAAGGTGGTCAACTCCTGGGGCAAGTCCTGGGGCCAGGGCGGCTACTACTACATCACCTACGGGGCCATCAAGGAGATGCTCGGGTACCCACTGGTATACCTGGCCGATCTTCCCGACTACCGGCCCACCATGCTGGCCACATGGACCTTCTCCTCCGCGCCCTCCGCCGAGGCGTCCCTGGAGGTGGGGGCCGGAAGCAGCGCCTCCCCCCAGGACAAGGTAAGCACGTACTTCTCCACCGGAAGCAGCAACCTGATGTGCCCGTTCATGGCCATGGACGTCAGCACGCTCAGCGACGAATACTCCTCCGGGGCCACCAACTTCTATCTCAAGGTGGGCAGCGCCAGCACGACCGGCACGGTCTCCTCCTTCCAGCTGGAGCTTCATCAGGGTTCGTACTCCACCGCTCCCGGGGCCGTGGTGGCCCGCTCAACGGAGGTGCCCAGGTCCGTCCCCGGAACGGTGAACGCCGGCCTGGTGCAGACCGACGTCATACCCCCCACCTCCCAGCTGGAGGCCCTCCCGGATTACACGAGCTCCGCAGTCTTCCAGGTCAGCTGTCAGGCCAGCGACGCCGGGGGCAGCGGCCTGGCCCACTGGGAGCTGTACTACCGCTTCAACTCCTCCGGCTCGTACGCTCGATATGCGCCCTCCGTCAACCCCTCCGGGGCCTGGACCTCCCCGGAGATATCGTTCGATGCATACGAGGCCTCCGGCCAGGGGTCCTATCATTTCTACTCGATTGGCGAGGACGGGGAGGGCAACCGGGAGCAGGCCCCGGGGTCTCCAGACGCCCGAACCACCGTGGACCTTGATGCGCCCAGCACCTCCGCCGTTCCCAGCGGAATTGCCGGTCTGAACGGCTGGTTCGTCTCCACGGTATCGGTGTCCCTCTCCGCAGAGGATCGCATCAGCGGCGTGGAGCGGACCGAGTACCGCCTCAACGGCGGCAGCTGGGCCGTTCACTCCGCGGCGCTGCAGCTGGGCCAGGGCGTGCACCTTCTGGAGTTCAGGTCCCTGGACCGGGCGGGCAATCTGGAGGGCACGCAGGACCTGGAGATAAGGGTGGACACCGCTTCGCCGACCATCTCCGCCCAGGCCAACGACACCGCGGTGAACGGGTGGTTCCGGAACGCGGTGGGCGTCACCCTATCGGTCAACGATGCCCTGGACCCCTCCTGCGCCCTGCTATACCGTCTGGACGGGGGCGGATGGACGGAGTACGCGGGGGCCGTCACCGTCGCTGGGGAAGGCGAGCATCTCCTGGAGTTCGAGGCCCGGGACGACGCGGGCAACCTGGGCCAGGGATCGATGGTCATCAGGATAGATCACACAGCCCCCTCGTCCCAGGCCTCTGCGGAAGGGGTCCTCGGCAGCGGAGGCCGCCATCTTGGCGCGGTCTCAGTGACCCTCCAAGGCGACGACGCGGGCAGCGGGGTCGACCTCCTGCGCTACCGCCTGAACGGCGGGGCATGGTCGGTCTACTCGTCCCCCGTGCAGCTGACCGGGGACGGCCACTACGTGCTGGAGCATTACGCATCGGACCGCGCGGGGAACGAGGAGGACATCAGGAGCCTGGAGATCACCATCGATTCCCGCGCGCCGGTCATTTCCGTGCGGACGGACAGCGCTCCGGAGAACGGCTGGTACCGGTCGGCGGTCAACGTCAGCCTGACGGCAACTGACGCCATGGACGGCGCATGCGCGGTCCAATTCAGCCTGGACGGCGGGCCCTGGCAGACCGCCTCGGGAACGGTCATGGTCACCGGTGAGGGGCAGCACACCCTGGAGTACAGATCGACCGATATGGCCGGAAACCAGGCCACGGGATCGTTGTCCTTGGACCTCGACACGACAGCCCCGGAATCCGAACACCAGGTGCAGGGTGAACTGGGCGACGAGGGCCGCTACACCTCCGCTGTTCTGGTCTCCATCTCGGCCATCGACGCGGGCAGCGGGGTGCAGGAGATACGCTTCCGCCTGAACGGGGGCGCCTGGACCGCATACTCCTCGGCCGTGGCATTGGCCGAGGATGGCGCGCATCTGCTGGAATATTACGCCGCAGACAGGGCCGGGAACGCCGGGCCGGTGACCCGGGTGGAGGTGCTCATCGATTCGCATGGCCCCGAGGTATCCATCATTCCGGACCGCCAGCCCTCGAGCCACGATTGGTTCGACGGTCCGGTGGTCATCACCCTGGGGTCGGTGGACCACTTCGATCAGGGCTGCCCGGTCTACTTCCGCTGGGAGGGTGGCGCCTGGGGCGAGTACTCCTCCCCCCTGGAGATATCCGCGGAAGGAACGCATCTCCTGGAATGCTACGCCGTGGACCTCGCCGGCAATCAGGGGGAGGTGATGGAACGGACCTTCCGTCTGGACCTTGGCCACCCGACCAGCTCGGCGGAGGTCTCCGGCACCCTCGGTCTGAACGGCATATACGTCTCCGAGGTGCAGGTCGACGTCACCGCCCATGACCACATGAGCGGGGTGGCGGCCGTGCACCTGCGTATCAACTCCGGCGCCTGGAGCGTGGCGGACGGCGCGGTGACCGTTACCGCCCAGGGGCCCACGGTGGTCGAGTTCTACGCTGTGGACATGGCCGGGAACACCGGTCCGATCGGCGCGGTGCACATGGACATAGACACGGTGCCCCCCTCGGTACTGGCCGTGACCGATCGCCCGGCCGTGGAGGGATGGTACGCCTCAGAGGTGAACGTCACCCTCTCCACGGGCGAGGAGGGGTGCGTGGTGCAGTACCGCGTGGGCTCCGGGAATTGGGCGGAGTACGGAACATCGATCGCGATACACAGGCACGGCCTGACGCTCCTGGAGTACCAAGCTGTCGACCGGGCGGGGAACGAGGGCCCGCTGCAGGGCATGGAGATCAGGCTGGACCTCGTCGCGCCTCAGGTCTCCGCGTCCCTTGAGGGAACGGAGGGAGACAACGGCTACTTCGTGTCCGCGGTGAACCTGACCGCCTTGGCGGAGGATGAGGGGAGCGGGGCATCGGCCACGCTGTTCAGGGTCAACGGGGGCGAATGGAGCACATTGAGCGGGTCGCTGCGGCTGGAACGGGACGGGACCCATCTCGTCGAGCTCTATGCCCTGGACCTCGCGGGCAATCAGGGCGGGACGGTGCAGATACCGATCTCCATCGACACCCAGGCCCCGTCAATGGCAATGCAGGTGCTTAAGCAGGCGCAGCCGGACGGAAGCTACATGAACCACGCCCCGGTGGCCCTCGGTGCGGAGGACGCCGGGAGCGGGCTGACGCTGTTCCGGTACAGAGTCGACGACGGACCGTGGACCGAGGTGGACGGTGACATACTGGTCCAGGGGGAGGGCGTTCACCTCATAGCCTGCTATGCAGTGGACGCCGCGGGGAACAACGCGTCCATGGAACTGGCCGTGGAGATAGTCCTTCCGCTTTCAGCCCCAACCGCGGTTCAGGAACTGAGCGCCACGGTCTCCTCCTCGGGCATTCTGCTCACATGGTCCCCCTCGGCCAGCGGCCTGGAGGCCGGCTATCTGGTGTTCCGTTCCGTGGACGGGGAGGAGGTGCTCATCGCCGAGGTGATGGCCGCCAGCTACCTGGACGAGAACGTCAGCCAGGGGCAGGAATATGACTACCGGGTGGTCCCGGTGAACAATGTGGGGGACGGACCGTCCTCCCAGATCAAGGGTCTGGTCATGCCGACCGAAGGCCTGCCCATCGCCCTGCTCCTGATCATTGCCGTGGCCGGACTGGTCCTGGCAGCCGCGGTTATTCTGGTCGGAAGAAGGTGAGGACTCACCTGGCCTTGCCCTGCTTGGCCACGGCGTCCATGGCCTTCCTGAGGGCCTCCTGGTCCCCCAGGTAGTAGCTCCGTATGGGCCTCATGCCCTCGTCCAGCTCGTAGACCAGGGGCACGCCGGTGGGTATGTTCCTGGAAACGATCTCCGAGTCCGGGACGTCATCGAGGTACTTCACCAATGCCCTCAGCGAGTTCCCATGCGCGGCTATGATGACCCTCTGGCCGTTCCGCAGCTCGGGGATGATGTGCTCCTTCCAATACGGAACGAAGCGGTCCACGGTGTCCTTCAGGCATTCCGTTCCCGGCACGTCATCCTGGTCCAGGTCCGCGTAGCGCCTGTCGTGCACAGGATGCCTGGGGTCGTCCAGTTGCAGGGCCGGTGGACGCACGTCATACGCCCGCCGCCAGAGCAGCACCTGCTCCTCGCCGTACTTCTTGGCCATCTCCGACTTGTTCAGGCCCTGCAGGGCGCCGTAGTGCTTCTCGTTCAGCCGCCAGGACTTGCGCACCGGAAGCCAGCACAGGTCCATGTCCTCCAGCACTATGTCCAGGGTCTTGATGGCCCTCTTGAGGACGGACGTGAACGCAAGGTCGAACTCGAATCCCGCCTCCTTCAGCAGCCGGGCGGCCTCGTGCGCCTCCGCCACGCCCTTCTCCGACAGACCGACATCGGTCCATCCGGTGAAGCGGTTCTCCTTGTTCCAGGTGCTCTCCCCGTGGCGAAGCAGTACGATCTTGTGCATTTTCCTCCCACCTCCATCCCGGCCGAGGGTAAAAACAGTTTCGTTCACTGGCATCCGACCTTGAGGGCATCCTCCTTTGGTACGGTTCCTGGGAACCCATCCCGGTCCTACGGGATTGGGGGACCTCCGCCCTTGGCGCACCCAGAGGCCCGACCTGGCCAAACAACCTCCCGATAAGCTCATCGATCCGCCCAGCCCGCATACCGCAGTTCCTCGCAGATGACGGCGTTCGCCATCTCCATTTCCCACGAAATAATCTCAGTTCAATCAAATAGTAATATAAGGCGACAGGAAAATTAATTCCCAAATTTTGGTCAAAAGGGGGAAAAAACATGGGAATGTCAAGAATGGTAATGGCAGCGGCGCTGATATTGAGCACCATGCTGCTCCTGGTCGCCTGGGCGCCTTCGGGGGAGGCAGCCGGCGACGCGCAATGGGTGGCGCATGACACCTCGCCTTTGGACAGGATAGTGTTCGCCTACGCGGAGCTTCCCGACGGGAGGATATTCGCGGGCGCGGGCTGCGACGTCTCCACGATGGGCCTGGTCAATGATACCTGGATTTACGATCCCCAGGCCAAGGACTGGGAGCAGGTGGCCGACTGTCCCTACAAGGTCGAGTCTAGCTGCAGCGTTTACATGCCCGACGGCAACGTATATCTGTTCGGGGGCATGGACGGCGCGATGCTCCAGAACACCCTGATCTACAATGTCGCCAACGACACCTGGTGGGAAGGGCCGGCCCTTCCCAACGAGCTGATAATCGCCGAGGCCGTGGCCCTGGACGACCATCGCGTCCTGATCGCCGGAGGTCTGACCGGCTGGATGTTCACCGACTGCACCGAGGCGTGCTGGATATTCGACACGGGTTCCGGCGAGTTCACCGCCGCGGCGGACATGCCGGCCGATCGCTGCTGCGGGGTGGCGGCCGCGTACGGAGGGAAGGTCTTCTACTTCGGAGGGGTCAACGCCACGTTGGTGCCCAGCGACGACATCTTCGCGTACGACGTGGCCGCCGATGAATGGTCCACAGTAGGCCATCTCCCCGAGGTCCTGGTGCACGCTGCAGTGGTTGCCTCGGAATACGGAAACATCTACCTCATAGGCGGCCGGGAGTCCTTCTCCTGGTGGCACACCGGTTCCGTGAACGCATACTCCTACGACACCTACACTGGCGATATCACCAAGCTGCCCGACCTGCCCGCTCCGGTCACCAACGCCGCCGCGTTCATGCTGGACGATGGAAGGCTGATGTACATGCTGGGAAACAACGATATCACCGCCAACACCGACATATTCACCCTGCAGACCGGGGAGCCCATGGCCTCCCTGTCCTCCGATGAGGTGGACCAGGGGGACAGCGTCTGGCTGCGCGTGTGGGTGGAGACGGACCTGGACGTGGATTCCTTTTCAGGGAATGCGTACCTGACCAAGGACAACACGACCTACGGGGAATGGCACTTCTCCTCGGCCGAGGGCGGGGATGTGATGCTGGAGATAGCCATCTCCGAACAGCTGCCGGCCGGCGATTACACGCTGACGCTCAGCGGCCTGGACGCCGAGGGCTGGTGGCTGGAATGCCATGTGGCCCCCCTGCCCCTGTCGGTAAGGGACGCCCCATCCACCCAGGACCGTTTGGACGGTCTGGAACAGCAGAACCAGGACCTCATGGACCGCCTGGATGAACTGGAGGCCCAGAACCAGGAGCTGCAGAACAATCTGGATCAGGCCACCGAGGAATTGTTGGAGGCCAACGACGCCAAGCTCGACGCCATGATCGGCTACGTCATCCTGGCTCTGGTGGCGGTCACCATGGTCCTGGGGATAGTGGTGCTGGTTCGCAAGAGGTGAGCCACAAACCCTTTACCGTCACCTTTTTTTATTGTTTGAAGAAACCGGCCTTCTCCATCTCCTTGCGAGCGACAGCGTTGCTCGGCCCGTCCCCCCTGGCCACGTTCACCGAAATGCCCGGTCCAAGGAGCTCAGAGAGCCTGCCCACCGTCCTGTTGGAGAAACCGGGACATAGGATGAACGATGTCACGCCCTCATCGTGGGCGAGGTCGGCGCATACCCGCTGGGCCTGCCCCTCGTCCCTCACAAGGACGCTTATCAGCCGGTACATGGGCGCGTCGACGACGCTACGGTGCATGGATGGATCCGCCTCAGGGTTCATGGCCACGAAGGCGGCGATGAACTTGTCATCCGTCATGCGGCATGGATCGCCATGGCTAGATATCAACCGCACGGTCGCGATGGGGATGGAACGCCACGCGGGGGTCGCAGGCGTCAATATGGCGTGATATTTCCGAACGCCGATCGAAGCTAACGCTTCGTTGCGTCTCCTTTATAATCCCCCCGTCCCCTGTTTTCATCACCCGAAAAGGGGAGGGGGATTTCATCATCCGCGCGCATACCGTTCTGCTAGTGACATTGGCCCTGCTGTCGACCGCCGTCCTGGTTCCCGCTCCCGCGGAAGCCGCCCCGGCCTGGGAATACCTGGATAGTATGCCCTTCGAGCTGACCAGGTTCTGCTCGGCGCAGCTTCCCGACGGAAGGATGTTCATCGCCCTGGGTTCGTCCGGAGGGGTGAACCAGGACACCTGGATATACGATCCGTATGCCGATGATTGGTTCGAGGGAACGTACGCCCCATCGGGCTGGTGGCACTCCTCGGCCGTAGCTATGCCAAACAGCACCGTCTACGTGTTCGGGGGATTCATTCCAGGGGCTCCAGGCGAATACAACGACAGGGTGCTGATATACGATACGGCAACGGACACCTGGAGGACCGGTCCCATGAATCCTCACGCCACGTACCTGGGGGGAGCGGCGGCCCTGGACGACCGGCGGATACTGCTGATCGGAGGATACTACGAAGAGGCCTTGAGCAGCTGCATAATCTTCGACACGGTGACCGAGAGGTTCCTTCCGGCGGCCGAGCTGCCCCGGCCAAGGGCAGCCGGTTCCGTGGTGGTCAGCGGCGGCAGCGTCTTCCTCATCGGCGGGATAGAGAACCCGCCCCTGAACGAGGAGGAGGTCTACCGCTACGACATCGCCAAGGGAACGTGGACCCAGCATGGCACCATGCCGGAGCCCTGCTCCTTCGAGCGGGCGGCGGTGGGAGCGGACGGGATGGTGTATCTGCAGGGCGGGTCTCAGGGACTGATCTACGATGCGGACCCGCCGGCCAGGGCCCGTGCGCTTGACCTGAACGACATGTCCCTGCACGAGCTGCCCGTTCCCCCGGAGAAGGGGGCGGACGGCGGTCTGATGGTCAGCGATGGGAGGCTTATCATGTTCGGCGGCATGGGCGATGACCTGGTGATCAACCAGGATGTTCTCTCATTGCCGCTGTACGAGAGCTCGGCCGAGCTTGGGGCGAGCATGGTCGATCCCGGAACGTCCGTAAGGGTGAACATCTCGGTCGAACTGTTCTTCGTCGGCGATCTTTCTATGACCGCCACCGCGCACCTGATGAAGGGCGGTGCTAGCTATGGGAGCTGTTCGTTATCGACGCCATCAGGCGGATCCGCCACGGCGCTTCTGGACATACCGGAGGACGCCGTTCCCGGGGAGTACGAGGTGGTCATAACCGATGCGTATCTCGGGGTGGGGATGGAATGCACCATGGAGTTCGAGCCGCTGGACCTGACGGTGACCGATTCACCCACACCGGCCGAACAGCTGGACAGCATGCAAGATCAGCTGGACGCCCTGCAGGACGAGCTCGAGGATGCGAGAAACGAGCTCAAGGAGGCCACCGACGCCAAGCTGGACGCCATGATCGGGTACGTCATACTGATACTGGTGCTGGTGACCCTGGCGGTCGGAGTGGTGGCGCTGGTCCGCAGGAAATGATCCAAAACCCTTTTTCATCTCTTCCTTTTTTTAAATTATTATCACTATTGTATTAATATATGGGATTATCATCATAGGCCAATTTTCAAGGATCTTCGCAGGAGGTAATGGTGTGATGAGGAAGACGCTAGCGATATTGCTGGTCATGCTGATGGCCACCGGCGCTCTGACGACGATGCCCGCGGCGGAGGCGACGGCAACGCAGTGGGTGGACGAGGGAATGATGCCTGGGGAACGCTCCGCCTTCGTCGGGGTGGAGCTGCCTGACGGGAGACTGTTCGTGGCCTTGGGCCAATACAATAGGAATGACACATGGATATTCGACCCGAACGATGACACCTGGGCCAGAATGAGCGACTCTCCGGTGGCAGGAGGTTTCTCCGCCTCCGCTTACCTCAACGGCAAGGTATATGTCTTCGGTATCGCCCAAGGGAGCGGTTTTTACGACCGGACGCTCATCTACGATGTGCAGAACGATTCATGGACCACAGGTCCCCTGCTCCCCGATGTCAGGGTAGTGATGAGCGCGGCGGCCATGGACGGACGTTTCATACTCCTGGCAGGAGGATATAATTACTCCGCGTACGCCGCATCGACCTGCTATCTGTACGACACCGTGGATAATGTGTACATACCGACAAGCTCCTTGCCCGAAGGCCGATCCATGGGGACGATGATCCGGGATGGGGATAGGATCCACTACTTCGGGGGGATAGATCCATCATCGGTCGTGAGGGATGAGATATTCGGGTTCGACATCGCCAGCCGCACCTGGTCCACGATAGGTCATATGCCTTCCCCTCGTGCCTGCATGGCCGGGGCCGCAGGAGAGAACGGCATACTGTACCTCCTTGGAGGGGGTCAATCGGCCGGTTTCAACACCCCAAGCGTTTCCTCGTGCTGGGCTTGGAACTCCCGCACAGGCGACTTCTGGGCTATCACCGACCTGCCGGTAACCGTCAGGTACGCATCGGCCTTCCTTATCGACGACGGTCGATTGATATGCATGGGCGGGAACAGTGGTGATACCGTGTTCTCGCACACATACTCATTGCAGACCGAGAAGATAACGGTGGACCTTACCACGAGCACGGTGGGCCAGGGAGAGAGCGCGTGGATGATGATGACCTTCATCGGTCAGGAGACCACCATCGAAGGCACCGTCTACCTGGTGCGGAACGACGTGGTCTGGGGCAGCATGCAGTTCAGCTACCCCACCAACAGGGCCGTCATGATGTCGTTCACAATACCGGCGACACTGCCCGCCGGAGTCTACACCATCGAGTTCGGCGAGGTCGAACTGGTAGGGCTGCTCTCGGACTATTACATCCCCTCCCTTTCCCTGACGGTCACCGACTCTGCGTCGGCGGAAGAGCTGGCGGAATCTTTGGAGCAGCAGATCGCGGCCCTGGAGGACGAGCTGACGGCCACCCGCGCCGAGCTGATGGCGCAACTCCTGGCCGCGCAAGATGCTCAGGCGGACGCCCAGGTGTACATCAACGCCTCATTGTCGTCGATCCAGGCGGCCTTGGATTCCCTGGAACTGCAGCTAGCCTTGGTGGGAGGCCAGCTGGACCAGGCTCAGGCGGAGGCCGAGCTGGGAAACCAGAGCCTGGCCCTGCTGAGCGCCAACGTGAGCGCGCTCATGAGCTCCCTGGCCCAGCTGCAGGAGCAGCTGGATGACGCTCAGGAGGCCATCGACGAGGCCAATCTGTCCCTGGCGTCAGGCGAGGACGCCGATGACCTTAGGGACCAATTGGACGGGAAATTGGACGCCTGGGTGGGGTACGCCATACTGGTGGCGGTCCTGGCATGCCTGGTCATGAGCGCCGTGGCATTGGCGATCATGCTGCGCAGGAGTTAGAACGCACACTCCAAACTCCTTTCATCCTCTTTATTCAGTTGTTTTTATAATCCCACCGGGCCCTAGTTCACCCATCCCTTGATTC
>JAXGRO010000025.1:0-17154 GCA_040765825.1 Methanomassiliicoccales archaeon | reverse complement strand
GGGCGGAGGCGAAAGTTCCCAGCCACTCCAACCAGGCCAGGCGGCGGTTGCTGAGCGGTTCGTAGTACATGAAGACGAAGGCCATGGTCGCCAGGAGTATGAGCTGCCCCGAGGCCAGGACCACCCATCCCTTGCCCATGCCTCCCAGGCCCTCCATTTCGACCGGGGCGGCGATCACCAGGAAGGTCAGCGCAAAGAACAGGGCGCCCAGGGCGGCCACGATCTGCATCCGCTTGGCGAGCCGTTCGCTCATCTTCTGCAGCTGGGGGAAGATGGGGACGAACAGCAGCATCCCCAGCACGAAAAGTATCACCCCAAGCAGCAGTACCACCATCTGGTCCAACACCAGGACGTCCATGAATTCGACCCTCCTGGCCATGACCATCACGATCGCGCCCTCGATGGCTATGAGCAACCCCATGAGGTACGGCACGAACCAGCTGCCTAGTTTCTTCAACCTTCCCGCCTCTGGACAATATTCAGCTGGACCAGATATAATGATTGTGCTGAATGCTCACTTCGAGAACCTGGTGAGGAGGTACCCGAAGATGCCCAGTCCGAGGAGCACCACGAATATGGAGTAGACCCCCATGTTGCCGGCGGCGAAGATGTTCCAGCTGCCGTAGGAGACGCCCCATACCCAGTAGAAGAGCACCGCTGTCACGATGAGCAGCATGGAGAATATCCTGATCGTCCTCTTGGGAAAGGCGGACTCGGCCATCGGGCGTCAAACGTGGTCGCTCTATTAAAATCTTGTTCCCCGGTCAACCTAATATATACCTGGCTCCCATAGCACTGGCATGGCCGATAGGGGGGAGGATCGCACACTAGGCGCGATGATGTACTCCCTCCGGGACCGCCTGCCCTTCTTCCACTTCTTCCGCAGGCTGAGCCCGGGAATGCAGAGGGCGGTGAAACTGGCCCTCCCGTTCCTGACCCTGGCTGTGTTCGTGCTCCTGCCCCTGGACATGGAGCGGGGGGTGCAGGACGCCCTGGGCATATTCCTCTGCATAGCCATGCTGTGGACCTTCGAGTCCCTGCCGCTGCCGGTGACCGCGCTTCTGGTCCCGGTGCTGCTGACGCTGTTCGGCGTCTTTCCGGCGGCCGAGGCCCTGGAGCCCTACGCCGACCCGGTGGTCTTCCTGATGATCGGAGGGCTGATACTGGCGGAGGCCCTGCGCCTGAACGGCCTGGACAAGAGGCTGGCGTACATGATGGTCCTCAGGGCCGACGGCGACAGGGACCGCACCCTCCTCTTCCTGATGGCCTCCTCGGCCTTCCTGAGCATGTGGATATCCAACACCGCGGCGGTGGCCATACTCATCCCGGTGGTTCTGGGCATCTCCGCCAGGCTCAAGGACGTGGGGGAGCACGTCACCGCGCGCATGCTCCTGGGCGTGGGGATCGGTTCCGCGGCCGGGGGCATGATGACCGTCACCGGCTCCGCGCCCAACGCCATCGCCGCCGCCCTGCTCTCCCAGGAGGCGGAGTTCACCTTCCTGGACTGGATGACCATCGGGGCCCCCATGGGCCTGGCCCTGCTGGTCATGGCCTGGTTCCTGCTGACCAGGCTGTTCCCATCCCGGGGGGAGAGGCTGGAGGTGGAGGCCCTGCGTCACGACCTGGAGGGCATGGGGCCGCTGCGGAACGGGGAGAAGCGGACGCTGATGGTGTTCCTGCCCGCGGTGGTGCTCTGGGTGGTGGGGGCGGATATCGCCTCCTGGCTTGGACTGCCGCCCTCCTTCATGAGCGCGGCGGTGGTGGCCCTCTCCGCATCGGCCGTGCTGTTCATGGTCAAGGCCCTGGAGTGGGAGAACGCCCGGACCATCTCCTGGGACGTGTTCCTGATCATCGGCTCCGGGCTGGCGCTGGGCGAGGGGCTGGTGTACTCCGGCGCGGCGCAGTGGATGGCCGACGGCCTGGGGGACGCGCTGCTGGGCACCCAGCTCATCGTGGTGCTGCTGGCGGTGAGCCTGGTGACGGTCATGCTGACCAACTTCATCAGCAACACCGCCACCGCGGCCATGTTCATCCCCATACTGCTGGGGCTGTCCCGCTCCCTGGGGGTGTCCCCGGAGCTGCTGGTGCTGACCTGCGGGCTGAGCGTGTCGCTGAGCTTCATCACCCCCATCGGCACCCCGCCCTTCACCCTGATATACTCGACCAAGAGGGTCACCCGCAGGGACATGGCCAAGGCCGGGATCGTCATCACCGTGCCATCGATCCTTGCGATCTGCCTTTTCCTGCTGGCCGCCGACACCCTGGGCCTGTTCTGAGGGCACCGGCCCTAGGAAGAGGGGGAGGGGCGAAAGACCAGGCTGGCCGCCAATCAAATTTAATATAAACGTACAACATTGTTGACCATCAGGAAGGGATGGCTCTGGACCTTTGGATACCGGTGTTGGTTTGGTTGGGGATAGGCGCGGTCATAGCCGTGTATCTGTACAAGCACATGGACAAGGAGGGGAAGGTGGAGGCCGTATGGGTCATCATCGGCTTCCTGCTGTCCGTCCTGGGCCTCATGGCCTTCATAGGGGTGCGCTCCATGAGGGAGAAGGACCGGGACAAGGCCGTGGACCCCAAGAGCTACGACCCCCCGGAGTACAAGATCAAGGGGCCGGAGGAGGAGGCGCCGAAGGTGCAGAAGCCCAAGGAGCAGGCCCCGCCCGAGGTGAAGCCGAAGAAGGAGGTCAAGCAGATCCGTGGCATACCCCGATGCCCGGAGTGCGGCGCGGCCATATCCAGCTCCGATGAGCGCTGCCGGGACTGCGGCTTCCGGCTCAAGGAGTGAGCGCAACCCTTTTTATCACAGGGCGGGTTGACCCACCTATGCTCCCCGAAGGCTCCCTGGTGTATCTTCTCGACGAGAAGGGTAAGAGGAACTGGCTGGTCCTGGGAAAGGGCATGATCAAGCTGGGGGCAATGGGCGTGGTGGACGGGGACCGTCTTCTCGCCGCCGAGGACGGCGCGGAGCTGACCGTCGCCGGCAAGCGCTTCTGGCTGCTGGTGCCCGGAGCCTCGGAGATGATGACCGCCGTGGAACGCGGGGCCCAGGTGATCACGCCCAAGGATGCGGCCACCATACTTTTCGAGCTGAACATCAAGTCCGGGGACAGGGTCCTGGAGGCCGGGGTGGGATCGGCCGCGCTGACCATCGCATTGCTCAACCAGGTGCGGCCCTGGGGGCAGGTCATCTCCATGGAGATCCGTCCGGAGTTCGCGGAAAAGGGCAGGAGGAACGTGGAAAAGGCCGGGCTGGGGGAGAACTGGCGGCTGGAGCTGGGCGACGTGCGCAGGGACCGTCTGGACGTGTCGGTGGACGCGGCGGTGCTGGACATGCCCGACCCCTGGGACGCCATAGACAACGTGGCCGCCATGCTGCGGGACGGCGGGCGCTTCTGCGCCTACGTTCCGAACACCAACCAGCTGGAGGAGGTGGTGCGCCAGCTGCGTTCCAAGGGATTCGTGGAGGTGCGCAGCTACGAGAACATGCAGCGGGAGATGGTGGTGCATGAGATGGGGGTGCGGCCGTCGTACGAGACGCTGGGGCACACTGGCTACCTGGTGTTCGCCCGAAAGGTGCGCAGTTAGCGCAGGAGCCCTCAGGCGGATGATGTGTCGTCCGCGGACCCCGCGTACATCCGACGCAGCGTGGTCCAGGACATGAGCCCCTCGATCTTGGCCCGGAGCACCACGAACTGCACGGTATACCCGCGGAAGGTGGTGTTCACCTTGAAGTGCCCGGGAAGGAGAATGAAGGAGATCGCGCTCATGGCGCACAGCGCCGAGAAGATGAGGAGGGTCTCCAGGAACATGACATCGACCTTATCGAGCAACAGGAGACTCAAGCGTCACTCCTCCCCTTTCCTCCGTTAACATGCTTGCGGGATATTTCAACATTACCACGCCCCCGGGCAGGTCATGTCCATGACGCGTACCGAAGCACGGCCGCCAGGGCGCGGAAGGCTCGGCGATGGCGCCCCCCAGGGAGTGCGGGCCCTCTGGCTCATGGTTTATATATCCATAGATTTGTTCAAGGGCCATGGACCTGGCCTTCGCGGTGACCGCCTTCGCCTCCATATTCGCCATCATGAACCCGGTGGGCAACATCCCGGTGTTCGTGGCCATCACCGAGGGCTACACCCCGGAGCTGAAGCGCAAGGTCCGCAACAAGGTCTGCATCGTGGCCGGGGGCATCCTGATCGTCTTCGCCCTCTTCGGCAACTACATCTTCGACCTTTACGGCATCACCATCCCGGCCTTCAAGATCGCCGGTGGCGTCCTGCTGTTCTCCATCGCCTTCACCATGACCAAGGGGCAGCTGACCAAGGCCAAGATGACCGACGAGGAGGCCCAGGAGGCCTCGGAGAAGGAGGAGGTGGGCGTGGTCCCTCTGGGCATCCCGCTTTTCGCCGGCCCCGGAGCGATAACCACGGTCATGATCTACGTCTCCTACGCCCTGGATTCGCCGGAACCGACCACCAACTTCATCTTCATCTTCCTGGGAATATTCGCCACCATCGCCATCTCCTTCGTGCTGCTGAAGTACGCCGACCCCCTGTTCTCGCGCATGGGCAAGAGCGGGACCATGGCCTTCACCAGGATAATGGGACTGCTGCTGGCGGCCATGGCCGTGGAGTTCGTGCTCTCCGGCAGCTTCGAGGCCGTTTCCAACTACTTCGGCCTCGCGGTATAGGCAGAAGATTAATTACTGGAGGATGATTCCTCAAGCGGTGCATCCATGGTTGTGGCAGAGGTAAGGATCGAGCTGAAGCCGGGAGTGGCTGACCCCGAGGGCAAGAACACCAAGAAGGCCTTGGAACTGCTTGGTTTCAACGACATCAAGGGCGTGAGGTCCATCAAGATGTTCGAGATCGAGATGGACGCCGACCCCGATGTCGCCCGCAGGGAATGCGAGGAGATGTGCCGCAGGCTGCTCGCGAACCCGGTCATCCAGAAGTTCAGGGTGGACCTCAGGTGAAGGTCATGCCCCTCCAGCATCTGTTCTTCAAGCATGACGTGCCGTTCCGCCTGGTGCAGATCGACCTGGCCGCTGCCACGGACGAGGAGCTGAAGGTCCTCAGCAGGGAGATGGGGCTGTCCCTTTCCCTGGAGGAGATGCAGCGCATCCGCGATCATTTCAAGGGGCTGGGGCGCAGGCCCACCGACGTGGAGCTGGAATCCATCGCCCAGGCCTGGAGCGAGCACTGCTGCTACAAGTCCTCCAAGGTCATCCTGAGGGAGCACATATTCGGCATTGACAATGGTCGCGTGCTCTCCCGCGGGGACGCCGGGGTCATGGAGTTCGACGACGAGTACGGTTACGCGCTCAGGATCGAGAGCCACAACCATCCCTCGGCCATCGAGCCCTACGGCGGGGCGGCCACAGGGATCGGCGGCATCGTGCGCGATGTTCTGTGCATGGGAGCGCAGCCCGTGGCGCTAGTGGACCCCCTGTTCTTCGGACCGGTGGACTTCAAGGGCGAGCTGCCGGCCGGTTCCAAGACCCCCAAGTACCTGGTGTCCGGCGTGGTGTCCGGGATACGCGATTACGGCAACCGCATCGGCATACCCACGGTGTGCGGCGGACTTTTCTTCGACGAATCGTACCTTGGGAACTGCCTGGTCAACGTGGGGTGCGTGGGCATCGTAAAGAAGAAGGATCTTCGGAACAACGCCGTGGGCGGCGTGGGCGACCACCTCATATTGTGCGGCGGGCGCACCGGCCGCGACGGCATCCACGGTGTCACCTTCGCCTCCGCGGAGCTGAGCGACAAATCGGAGGACGAGAGCCGCGGGGCGGTGCAGCTCGGGGACCCCATAACCAAGGAGCCCCTGATACACGCCTGCCTGGAGGTCAACTCGCTCGGGCTGATCAGCGGCATGAAGGACCTGGGAGGCGGCGGGCTCTCCTGCGTGGTGGGCGAGATGGCCCTCTCCGGAGGGTGCGGGGCCGAGGTCCAGCTGGACAAGGTCCCGCTCAAGGAGAGCGGGCTGGCCCCCTGGGAGGTCTGGGTGTCCGAATCGCAGGAGCGCATGATGCTGGCGGCCAGGGAGGAGAACGTGGCCCGGATACTGGACCTCTTCGCCATGTGGGACGTGGAGGCCACGGTCATCGGGAAGGTGGTCCCCGGGAACCACGTCAACCTGACCTGGCAGGGGGTGCAGGTGTTCAATGTGGACCTGGACTTCCTGACCAAGGGCCCGGAGTACTGCCGGCCCTGCAAGATCGAGACCAGGTACAAGACCATAGCCGAGGTCAAGCCCAGGGTCCCCGGCCTGAAGCAGGTGGTCTTGGACCTGCTGGCCGACCCGAACATAGCCAGCAAGGAGTGGGTGTTCCGCATGTACGACCACGAGGTGCGCGGCGGAACGGTGGTCAAGCCGGCCTCGGGAATAATGAACCTGGGAGGGCCGTCCGACGCCACGGTCATCAAGCCGCTGCCCGATCGGGAGAGGGGGCTGGCCCTGGCCCTGGGGGTGAACCCCTGGTTCTGCGGCCTGGACGCCTACCGCGGGGGCATGGCCTCGATCGATGAGGCCTGCCGGAACATCATCGCCGTGGGCGGTTACCCGGACAGCTTCACGGACTGCCTGAACTTCGGGAACCCGGAGAAGCCGGAACGCCTGGGCGAGCTGAAGCAGGCCGTGGCCGGGATGGGTGACCTCGCCCGCTTCCTGAACCTCCCGGTGCCCTCCGGGAACGTCTCCCTATATAACGAGACGGCCAGGGGTTCCGTTCTGCCCACGCCCACCGTGCTCGGGCTGGGCATAGTGGAGGACGTGCGCAGGTGCGTGACCACCGACCTCAAGGCCAAGGGCAACCTGCTGTTCCTGGTGGGGGAGACCAAAGAGGAGTTCGGGGGCTCGGCCATCTACCGCCGATACGGCGGGCAGGGAGGGGTGGTGCCCGACGTCTCCCCGGAACGCCTCAAGAGCTCCATGGACGAGATGCATGCGGCCATGGGCAAGGGGCTGATCGCCTCCTGCCACGACGTTTCGGACGGGGGAGTGGCCATAGCCGTGGCCGAGATGTGCCTGGGCGGCAACCTAGGGGCCAGCATCGCCGCCAAGAACGGCCCGTGGTTCATGTTCTCCGAGAGCAACACCCGCTGGGTGGTGGAGGTCGAGCCGTCCAAGGAGGAGGGGTTCCTGGCGGGCATGACCGTGCCGGTCATGAGACTGGGGAAGGTGGGCGGGAGGTCGCTGCGCATCGCCACGGAGGGCGAGAAGGCCAGCATCTCCCTGAAGGACATGAGGAAGGCCTGGAGCGGAGCGCTCCCCAAGCTGATGGGGTGAACTGATGAAGGACGTCAAGGTCTGTGTTCTGAGGATAGAGGGGACCAACTGCGAGGACGAGGCCTATCAGGCCTTCGCCGCGGTGGGAGCGTCGCCGGAAAAGGTGCACCTGAAGCAGCTGCTGGGCCAGTGCCCGTCGGACCTGAAGAGGGACCTGGGGAGCTACGACATCCTGATGCTGCCCGGGGGCTTCTCCGCCGGGGACTACGTGCGCGCGGGGGCCATATTCGCCGCGCGGATGAAGAGCGGGCTGAAGAAGGAGGTGGTGCGCTTCGTGGAGGACGGCAGGCCGGTGATCGGCGTCTGCAACGGCTTCCAGATACTGGTGGAGCTGGGACTGCTACCGGCCATGGACGGCACCATGTCCGAGGCCCCGGAGGCCGCCCTGTACACCAACGACTCCGGCCGCTTCGAATGCCGGCCCACCCTGCTGAAGGTGGAGAAGAAGGGAGGGGTTTTCACCTCCGAGCTGCCCCTGGGTTCGATGGTCATGTACCCCTCGGCGCACGCCGAGGGCAAGCTGATGTTCCCGCGCGGCCGGCAGCACAAGATGCTGGAGAGGCTTCTGGAGAACGACCAGGTCATGTTCAGGTACGTGGACCCCGACGGGAAGTACGCCGGATATCCCTGGTGCCCGAACGGCTCGCTGCACAACATCGCCGGGATATGCAATCCCGCCGGGAACGTGCTGGGCATGATGCCCCATCCGGAGAGGGTGCTGAGAAGGGAGACCCACCCGGACTGGACCCGCTCGGAATGGCGGGAGGACGGCGACGGACTGTCCCTGTTCCGCTCCGCGGTGCGCAGCGTGCGCTGATCAGAAGTTCAGGTGGATGCGGACCTCGATCTGGTCCCCGTCCTCCAGCCCCAGGGTCCGCCGCAGGTGGAACTTGCAGATGACCTCCAGCACGTCCTCGTAGTGGGATCGCCGGGGGAGGACGACCGCGCACTCCACGTTCTGGATGCTGGCGGGTATGCAGTGCACATCGCCGAAGGTCCGGCCGTTCCTCTCGAAGCCGGTGATGTCGATGGTCCGGCCGTTGCGCAAGGTCTCCAGCTTGTGGTGCTCCGTCGCCAGCAGCTTCACGTTGAGCGTCCCCTCGTAGGGCTTGAAGCCCAGCTTCTGCACGAACTGCTCCATGTAGCCCGGCTGGGTGACGTAGTACTGCCCTTCGCCCATGCCCTCCACCACCGTGCCCTTGATCACCATCTCGTCCTTCATCTCGAATATCTTCTGATACTCGATGTACTCCTTGCGCAGCAGGTCCGCGCCCCTGGCGGTGATGCGGATGCGCTGCCTCCTGGCGCCCAGGTCCCGCTCTATGAGCTTTCCGTCCAGCAGTTCCAGGATGCGCTTGGACGCGGACTGCTGGGACATCTCCAGCATCTCCCCCAGTTCTCGGGATGACAGGGCGACGTAATCGTGCAATCCGCCCATCAGGGCGATGCGGCGGAGGGCGGTGACGAACTTCTCGTCGTTCTCGGGCTGCAAAGGTAACAACTCCCCATACTGCTACTAGGCAACCTGTATCAGGTTACTTTCCTGGTTATCCGTTCGTTCCATTAATAGATTACTAGGCCCCATCGCAGCTTTGATAACATCCCTTCCCCATACCGGTCCGATGAAAAGGGACCGGCATGTGATGGAGGTCCTGGGCATGTCCAGGGTCGTGGTGGAGGACGGGGTGGTCGTGGACGTCAGCGAGCCGCGGGTGGATTTCTGCCCCCTGTTCTACAAGCAACGGGGGATCGAGAAGCTGACCAAGGAGAGCGTGCGCGAGAACGTGGAGTTCCGCATCCGGGACTTCGGCATATTCACCGAGCGGAGGCAGATGCGCATGAAGGACTTCCTGAGCTTCGGGATATCAGAGCTGATGAGCATGTGCGTGACCAAGGGCATACTGGACTGCTCGGTGTGCGTTTGCGACGGTTCCGGGACAGCGGTCGTGGACGATCCCGAGCTCATCCAGGGCATAGGCGGACGCATCTCCGGTGTGGTGGAGACCTCCCCCCTACAGAGCGTCATCCAGGCCATCGGCCGGGACCGGGTGCTGGACCCCGAGAACGCGCGCATAGACCAGGTGGCCGGGGCGCGCAAGGCCTGGGAAATGGGCTACCGAAAGATCGGCGTTACCGTGGTCCGGGGCAACGATGCCGCCCTCATCAGGAAGGAGCTGGGAGAGCGCGCGGTGCTCTTCGCCGTGCATACCTCCGGGGTCACCGAGGAGGACGCACGGGTGCTGTTCGATAACTGCGACATCGCCACCGCCTGCGCCTCCAAGCACATGTGGGATCTGGGCAGGAAGCTCGGCGCGGAGCAGATAGGGACCAAGGTCCCGGTGTTCGCCATCACCGAGCTGGGCAGGAAGATATGCGACATCCGGCTCAAGCAGATAAACAAGGAGGCCCGCAGCGGGGAGGACGACCCCGCCCGCCCCCTGATCTGAATCATTCCTCGATGCACAGGCGCTTGCGCGAGCGCAGGAACACCGCGCGCACCCCTTCCTGGCGCATCTTCCGGCGCAGGATGAAGTCGTTGGTGACCACCATGGCGCCGAGGGCCTTGGCAGCCTCCAGCACCCCGGCGTCGCCCTGGGTGGAGGTCTCGTAGCGCCTGTACTTGCCGGCCAGCATGAGCGCCGCCTTGGCGTGCTTGCTCTCGGAGCGCTTCAGTTCCCCGATCACCGGGCCGGGCACATAGGCCTCGAACTCGCCGAAAAGGTTGGCCAGCTCCAGGTCGAGGTTCATCCTGAACTCGAAGGGCATCAAAAGCGCGTTGGTGTCCAGGATGACCTTCTGCATGCCCCCTCACTCGACTATGCCGTAGCCGATGAGGCGCCACTTGTTGGCGATCTTGCGGGAGATGGCCACCCTCTGGCCCTCCTCGGCGCATACCGGTATCTTCAGGGTGACCTCGGACTGGTCGCCCCGGGCGCTGGTGACCAGCCCCACGGTCGTCGCCGTGCCGATGCTCAGCATGAGCGGCTCGTTGGTCTTGATGTTCTCCACCACCAGGTCGTCGCTGGTTCCGACCACGCGTTCCAGAAGGTGGGTGTTCATCTTGAACTTGAAATGCACCTGCGGAAGGGTGCCTGGCTTTCCCACGACCCTGCCGGTGAGCCCGTCCGACTTGGTGAGCGAGGGGTCCAGCTTGGTACCGATGGCCACCAGCCCTCCGGGCCTGATCTTGTTCACCGCGCCGCCGCCGGTATGCAGCGACTCGATGGTGGTGGTGATGGTCTCCCAGGTGAACTTGCCGCCGGGCTGCTCCACCTTGCGGCCGGGGGAGATCTCGATCTCGTCGCCGACCTTCAGGATGCCCTGCATGAGGGTTCCTCCGAGCACCCCGCCCTTCAGCTCATCCAGGGACATCCCCGGCTGGTTGATGTCGAAGGAGCGGGCCACGAACATCTTGGCCGGCCTCTTCTCGTCGTGCTTCCTGGTGGGGATGTACTTCTGGATGGTGTTGATGAGCGTGTCGATGTTGACGTCGTGATGCGCGGATACGGGAATGATCGGCGCGTTCTCGGCGATGGTGCCCTTGACGAACTTCTTGATCTGGTTGTAGTTCGCCATGGCCTCCTCCCTGGTCACGATGTCGATCTTGTTCTGAACGATGATGATCTTCTCCACCCCGATGATGGAGAGGGCCATGAGATGCTCCTTGGTCTGAGGCTGCGGGCATTCCTCGTTGGCGGCCACCAATAACAGGGCGCCGTCCATCATGGCCGCCCCGGACAGCATGGTGGCCATCAGGGTCTCGTGTCCCGGAGCGTCGACGAAGGACACCGACCGCACGAACTCCGCCTCCCCCCCGCACACCTTGCAGGTGGACGAGTTGGAATAGGCTTCCTCGCAGCTCTTGCACTTGTAGAAGGCCACGTCCGCGTAGCCCAGCCTGATGGAGATGCCTCTCTTGATCTCCTCCGAGTGGCGGTCGGTCCAGTCACCGGAAAGGGCCTTGGTCAGCGTGGTCTTGCCGTGGTCCACGTGGCCGATCATCCCGATGTTGACCTCAGGCTGGCGGGACACCTTCATTATTTCTTCTCCTCTTTCTTGACGATGAGCTCGTCGACCGGCTTGGGGCCCTGGGAGACTATCTTCATGTTTATCTGGACGGTGTCGGTGGCCACGGTGTTGCCGCGTACGGCCTTCCTGCGCCTGAGCCCGCCCTCGGTGGTGTAGAAACCGGTGCTGGTGGTCAGCAGCAGCCTCTTCCTCCTCGGTCCGGGAAGGTCCTTGCGCATGGCGAAGCCGTCCTTGTCGCTTCCGCCAGTTATCGACAGCTTGTATCCGGGCAGCCCGACGAATATTCCGTCTATGGTGTCGCCTATCTTCTTCCCGATCAGGGAGTTGGCGTGATGTCCAGACACCGGGACATTGTAAGACTTGCCGGTCTTCATATCATTAACAACGGCCTTGAATTCAACCATTCTAAACACCTTTGGAGCGTTATGAGTATCTCGCCCTAATGTAGTACCACTTAAATAATTATTGGTGGGAGCGGGAACGTATGGGGGGCATCAACATCTCTTGACCGAGATGTTACCCCCGTTGTCCATGGCCAGGGCCCGGAAGGCGCTCAGGGGATCGGAGCCCAGGGATGGCAGGGCCTCCATAAGTTCGTCCGGGGGCACCAGCTCGTTCATCACCGCCCCGGACACCAGGGAGCGCAGGCGGTCGTCCAGTTCCGAGGACCACAGCTCCACGAGGACGTCGCGCAGCGCGGCGCCCATCATCAGCTGGTCGGCCATCCTCTCCACCAGGTCCTCCTCGTACCTTTCCTCATGACCCTGGGCCATGAGCGCGGCGTTGCCGCCCGCCAGCCCGCCGCAGATGTAGGAGGGCATGATGCCCTCCCCCACGAAGGCCAGGGTCTGTCCGGCGGCGTCTCCGCAGAAGAGCACGTTCCCCCGGACCGGACCGCCCAGGAAGCCGGGCACGGGGGCGTCGCCCATCTTGACCTCCAGCACCTTCTCGCAATCGAAGTACCGGGAGACCACCGGGTGCCCGGCGATCCAATCCTCCAGGAAGGACCTGCGGGAGGCGTTCACGCCTACCAGCCCAAGGCCCACGTTGGCCCTTCTCCTGCCCTTGGGAATGATCCACCCGTACCCCAGACCGATCTCGCCCTCGATGAATATCTGCATGCACTGCGGGATGTCCCTCTTGGCCACCAGCTCGAACTCCACGCCCCTGGCCACGTCCTTCTGGGAGAAGAACTCCGCGCCCAGCTCCTTGGCCAGGGTGGAATGCACCCCGTCCGCGGCGACGATGGCCTTGGGCGACAGCTCCACCTCCTCCCCGTGATGGCTGAGCAGGCAGCTGACCACGTTCCCGTCCTGGACCTTCGCGGAGAGGAGCCTGGTATCGGCCTGCACCGAGGCCCCGGCGTCGGCCGCCCGGAAGGCCAGGTGCTTGTCGAATATCTTCCGCTCCACGGTCACCGCCCTCCAGTAGGGTTCGTGGTTGTCAATGACCACCTCCCTGCCGAGCACGAACCGGGTGAAGGACTGCCGGGCCACGATGGCGTTGGCCGGGATGCGCATGCCCGACCTCTTCACCAGCTCCAGGCCGATGACCTCGCCGCACTGCACCGGGGTGCCTATCTCCTTCTTCTTGTCCACCATCAGCGTCCTGGCCCCGGCCAGGGCCGAGGCCCTCGCCGCCCCGCTGCCCGCCGGCCCGGCTCCCACCACCAGCACATCGCATTCCATCATCTCACCAACCCCATTTGGCTCCCATACCGTAGGCCCGGTATAGCAGCCTGTTCCTCCTTCCACCGAACAGCGCCCTCATCCCGGCGATCGTTCCGTAACCCTTGCGGAACGGGCGCACCGAGCGGTACAGCGCGTCGTTGTCCATGCCCTGCAGGGCGTCGAAGGCCTTAACGTAAACGGGGGACGCGTACGGGGACGAGGGCCATCGTTCCGCGTATCCCTCCAATCCCCCGTGGACGATGGACTCCGCGGCCATCCTCCCGGCCATCATGCCGATCCGTATCCCACCGAAGGTGATGGGATTGGCCTGCCCCGCGGCGTCCCCCACCAGGCAGGCCCTGCCGTTCACCACCTGCGAGTACCCGTAGGGGATCGGCCGCCCGTGCCTTTCCAGGGCCTGGGGGTGTTCCTCCGCGCCCCGGGTGAAGCCGACCCTCATCCCAGAGGGGTGCGGGAACACCCATCTGTAGCCCCCCAGGTACCGCTGGTCGTAGTGGAAGTGCATGGTGTCCTGTTCGGTGCTTCCGGGAAGCACGTACTGCTCGGCCCACAGCAGCCGGGGGGACCCCTGGAAGAAGGTCCTGCGGACCAGCGAGTTCCAGCCGTCCGCGCCCACCAGCCATTCCGCGCTGAACGCGCGTCCGTCCCTGGTCTCCACGATGTATCCCCTGTCACCCCTGGAGACGCGCACGGCCGAGCCGACCTCGCGGTGGCAGCCCTCCTTCTGGGCCAGGTCCAGAACGTCGCGCAGGAAGGCCGGCCGGTCCAGGATGTAGCCGTCGGCCCCGGTCTCGATGCGCACGCCGCCGGGCCAGTGCTCCACCGCCCTCCTTATGCGGTGGGTGACATGCTCCGGGGACAGCGGGGCCAGTTCGCGAAAGGCCCTCTCGCTGATGGCCTCCCCGCACATGCGGTGATAGCGGCCGAAGTTCCTGTCCAGCTTCTCCAGGGAGAGGACGTTCAGCTTCCCGGCGCTCAGGTGCGACAGGAAGAAGGCCGCGGCCGCTCCGGCCGGACCGGCCCCCAGCACCAGCACGTCATGCCTCTCGATCGCCGATCCCCCCTGACAGGCTGATCTGCTCCACGAAGGAGTATCCGGTGTCGAACCCCAGGAACGCTATGAAGTAGAGGTAGGTCGGCAGGACCCCCAGGACGCACAGCACCAGCACGGCCACCTTGAGCACCGGGCGTTCCTTCAGCAGAAGCGCCCGGGGGCCTCCGGCCATGCGGTCCCCGCGATCGCTGAGCACCTCGTCGGCGATGGCCGCCATCATGACCGCGAAGGCGCCTATGAGGTGGAAGGGATTTCCGTTCACAACAGCCAGTACGGCGATGGAGCCCGCGGTCAGGAAGCCCAGCTTGAAGGCCAGGTTGTCGTACTTGGAGGCGATCAGCAGCGCCAGCAGCAGGCCGATGAATATGGTGGCCGACCCCTCGTCCAGGTATATCAGGGCGCCCATGAGCAGCCCGGCGGGCACCGATAGCAGGAGCGCCCTGCGCTTGCTCCCTATGTTCAGGTCGAACACCTGGTCCCCGTACTTGATGGCCATGCCCAGGGTCACGAAGGCGAAGGGAATGAGCAGGTGGTGGTGCAGGGGGACCTCGCGGCTGAAGTAGGTGTAGGTCCAGGCCAGGAATATGAGCAGGACGGTCAGGCCGAAGTACCACCTGGCCCTCCGGTTCCATCCCCTGCTCCTCATGGCTCTCCCGCCTACACCCAAGGGAAGGAAGCTATAATACGCTTTCCCGGCTTAGCGCCTCATGAGCCGCCTGGCCTTGAGCAGCCTCTGCAGCAGCCGGTCCTTCTCCCCGTTGAAGGCCATTCCAGTGAAGTCGCGCATGGCCTCCATGCCCTCCCGGGCGTACGGGGGCCACCATATCTCCGAGGAGAACTTGCCCCGGTCCACGTGCACGTGCTGCCTCTCCACCAGCTCCTCGAAGCCGCCATCCCCGTGCGTGCGCCCGAAGCCGCTCTCCCCCCGGCCGCCCCAGGGCGTGGCGCCCAGGCCGTAGGTGTACGCGACATTGTTCACGGTGATGGTGCCGGAGCGCAGGCGCGCGGCCATCCTCCTCCCCCGCTCCAGGTCCGCGGTCCACACGCTGCCGTTGAGCGCGAAGGGGCTGTCGTTGGCCATGCGCACCGCCTCCTCCTCATCGTCGAAGGTCAGCAGGGCCACCACCGGGCCGAAGGTCTCCTGGCGCACGACGTCCATCTCCTGGGAGGCCGAGAGCACCGTGGGCTGGAAGAAGTGTCCCGGGCGATGGATGCGCTCCCCTCCGGCCAACACCTCGGCCCCCTGGGCCCGCGCCGTGGCCACCTGCAGCTCCATGTCCTTCAGGGCCTGCTCGGAGATCAGGGGGCCCATGGAGATGGTGTGGTCCTTCAGGTCGTACCCCGGCCGGATGCCGGCCACCTCCCTCAGGAAGAGCTCGGTGAACCTCCTGGCCACCCCCTTCTGGACGTATATGCGCTTGACCGCCGCGCAGGTCTGCCCGCAGTTGACGAACGCCCCCCAGCAGGCGGCCTTGGCCGCCCGTCGGAGGTCGGCGTCCTTGAGCACCAGCAGGGCGTCCTTGCCCCCCAGCTCCAGGGTGATGGGGGTCAGCCTCTGCGCGGCCAGCTGCATTATCCTGCGCCCCACCCCGGCGTGCCCGGTGAAGATGATGCGGTCCACGTCCGAGGAGGCCAGGGCCTCGCCCACCTCCTTGCCCGAGCCGATGGCCAGCTGGACCAATCCCTTCGGAAGGTCGGCCGCGGCCAGAAGCTCCATCATCCGCATGGCGGTGAGCGGGGTGTGGGAGGAGGGCTTCAGCACCACCCCGTTCCCGGCGGCCAGGCACATCATGGTCTGGGAGTACGGTATGGCCAGGGGATAGTTCCAGGGGGCGATGATGCCCACCACCCCGATGGGGCGGGGGATGAGGTGGGAGCTGCGGCCCATGTACCTCATCATGGTGTTCAGGTTGCCGAAGTCCACCCTGGACTCGTGGAAGACATGCTCCACCCTGGACACGGCGAAGTCCCCCACGCTCAGGGCGTTCATCACGTCCGTGGCCAGGGACTCCATGAAAGGCTTGCCGGTCTCCCGGGAGACCAGCTCGGCGAACTCGTCCGTGCGGTCGGCCAGCAGGCCCTGAACCTTCCGCAGAAGATGGGACCTTCTGGCCGGCGGCTCGCTGCCCCAGGCGGCCTGGGCCTTGCGGGACGCCTCCACCATCTGGGAGACCTCCTCTGGATAAGCGCATTCCACCTCTCCCAGCGGCTCGAGGGTGGCTGGGTTCGACTTGTGGATGACCGGTCTTCGGCTCATCGCTCCCCTGGAACGGCGTAAGCGTAGATGAACCTGACCATTGTTTATCTACGTTGAAGCGGATATTTTGGGCATGCCCAAGTCCGCCGTCCTGCTCATGGCCTTGTTGGTAATGATGGCTGCATTGATGCCTGCGTCCGCTGCGGCGGAGTCCGGGGATGGGGCGGCGGTAATACCGGCCGGAGGGCACCTGGTGCTTCTGAACTTCACCGTCGAGGCCGATCATTTCGACGATCCGGCGAACGCCGGCAACGTGCGTTGGCTGGTGTATCTGGATGAGAGTTCGACGCAGGACTCCTTTGACGTGTTCGTCATGACCGCCGATGATTACCAGGCATACATCTCCGGCGGGGTTTACCAGCTGGTCATCGGCTGGGGGGACAAGAACGTCGGTCCGGAACCGTCCTACAACCTGGTCTATCTGTTCGCGGAGGGGGATTACGTGCTGCTCATCGACAACTCGGAGGTCGGCGACACCATCTACACCCCGGCCGAGCTGAAGGTGCATTACGAGTACGACGCGCAGAACGTGGAAGTGCCGAAGGAGACCCGCTGGGACCTGTTCATCGCCCTGATGGTGCTCATAGCGCTGCTGGGTGTGACTTTCCTGCTCCTGCTCAACATGTGGGTCAAGCACCGCATGGAACGTGTGGACGAGGAGCGCAGGAAAAGATGCTCCAACTGCGGCAAGGTCTCGGTCCAGGACGGGGAGTACTGCCCGTATTGCGGAAAGGTGAGATGAATCACATTCCCCAGAACGGATCGGACTTCCGCTTGATCTCCAGGAGCTGCTCCAGGGTCTCCTTCTCCTCCATGTTCAGGTC
>JAXGRO010000024.1:0-18165 GCA_040765825.1 Methanomassiliicoccales archaeon | reverse complement strand
CCAGCTCTGGAAGGTCAACCTCGACGGCAGCAAGACCCAGCTGACCGATGTCAGCGTCCTGCTGGTCAACGGCACCGAGGCCAACGCCCTGGAGGTCGGTCAGACCGGGCAGATACGCATACAGCAATCCTTCGGCTCCAAGGGCGACTACACCCTGCAGGTGAACGTCACCGCCAGCAACGAGGTCGCCTCGAAGATGACCGACAACTCGGCCACCTTCTCCCTGGAGGTCCAGGAAGCCGCATGGAAGGCCTGGCTGCTGTACGGCGGCATCTTCGCCGTGATCATCGTGGTCGTGGTCCTCTTCCTGTTCAGGAAGAAGCTGCCCATGATGCCCACCGGCAAGAAGAAGGACACCGCTCCGGCCAAGAAGAAGTAGGCAAAACCCTTTAACCATCCTCTTTCTTTTTTATTTTTGATGCTGCGACTTGTAGATTCCGGGCTGGCCCATCCCCTGTACACCGTGGCCCTGGAAGAGGCCATACTGGAATCCTGCGCCAAGGGCCTCATGCCCCCCACGCTGCATCTTTACGTGCGGGACCGCCCGACGGTCTCCCTGGGCTACTTCGAGAAGGTCGAGGCGGCGTTGGACCTGGCGGCGGCAATGCGCGAGCAGGTGTTCCTGGTGCGGCGCATGTCCGGTGGAAGCACCATATACACCGACCCAGGGCAGCTGATATTCTCCCTCACCGTGGACCAGGGGGCGATACCCCGGCCGGCGGACGCCTACGCCCTCACCTGCGGCGTGCTGGTGAACGCCCTCGCGGAGCTGGGTGTGGAGGCGGAGCACAAGCCGCCCAATGACGTGCTCGTGCAGGGAAGGAAGATCTCCGGGAGCGCTCAGACGCGCAAGCAGGGCATGCTCATGGTCCACGGCACCATACTGGTGGACACCGACCTGGACCGCATGGTCCGGGTTCTGCTCCCCCGTCCCGATAAGCAAACCCGCACCAGGGACCAGATGACCTCGCTGAGCCAGGAGCTCGGTCAGGGGGTGGACATGGACAGGGTCAAGGACGCCCTGGTGAGGGCCTTCTCCGAGGAGCTGGAGCAGAGGGCGGTGTGCATTCCGGTGAACGAAAGGGAGAAGGGGCGCGTGAAGGCGCTCATCGAGGAAAAGTATGGGAGGGAGGAATACATCCTCCAGTTCTGATCAGCTGAAGTTCTCCAAATCCAGGAAGGCGAACTTCCTTCCGTCCAGGAAGAAGCCGACCTTCTTGTGCAGCATGACCGCGTCCTTGCTGTCGGGCATGATCACGCTCTGAACGGCCTTCGCGCCCTTCTTCTTGGCATCCAGGGCCGCCCTGCGCAGGAGCTTCAGTCCCACGCCCTTGCGCCGGTGCTCCGGATGCACCCCGATGTTCTCGATCCACAGCACCTTGTCGATGTTGTTTACATGCTGCATCATCTGGGAGAACAGGAAGCCGACCACCTGCCCCTTGTCCATGGCCACGTAGCTCAGCCCCGCCTCGCGGTAGAAGTCGAAGGAGTCCTTGGTGGATGCCCCCAACTGCTCCATGAGCTCGGCCGGGAGATCGTCCCAGCGCTTCTGCAGGGAGTTCTCTAGATACTCCCGGATGCAGAACAGCTCCAAGGTCCTAACCTGCGGTTTGTCCTCTTCCTTGACCTTCCTTATGTCCACCATCACATCTCCTCCGGAGCGGCTATTCCCATGGTCACCAAAGTGTTCCGCAGCGCCCAGCGCGCCGCCTCCACCAGGCACAGCCTGGCGTCCTGATGCTCCGACCTGAGCACCGGAACGGCGCCGTAGAACTGGTTCAGGGCCGAGGCCAGCTCGTGACCGTAGGTGGGGAGCATGTTTATGCGGCGTTTGTCCCCCGCCTGCCTGACCACTTCCTGGAACTGCGCCAGTATCCATATGAGCTTCCGCTCGTACGGGTCTGTCAGAACGGATACGTCGGCCCCTTTATTAAAATCTCCCGTCTTGCGGAGTATGGAGCAGCAGCGGGCGTGGGCGTACTGCACGAAGGGGGCGCTGTTCCCCTCGAAGTTCAAGGCCTCCTCCCACTTGAATATGAGCTGTTTCTCGGCCTGGACGCGAATGATGTTGTAGCGCACCGCCCCAACTCCAATGTCCAGGGCGATCTGGCGCTTCTTACCCTCCTCCAGGTCCGGACGTCTTTCGCAGACCTCCTTGTAGGCCCGCTCCACCGCCTCCTCCAGCAGGTCGTCCAGGTACACCACCACGCCCTTCCTGGTGGACATGCGCCCCTCGGGCAGGGAGACGAAGGAGTAGTAGATGCATTCCGGGGAGCGGTCCAGGCCCAATATCTTAAGGGCCGAGGCCAGCTGCTTCTGTCCCAGCTTCTGGTCCTCGCCCAGGATGTTCATCAGCTGGTCCGCGCGCCGGAACTTGTCCATGTGATAGGCCAGGTCCCTGGTGGTGTACAAGGTCGTTCCGTCCTTGCGGGTGAAGAAGAAGCGGGTGTCCCGCCCGTGCACCCCGAACTCCTCGAGGTTCAGGAAGTAGGCCCCCTCATCCATCTCCGCGTACGGAGAGGACCTCAGCCTCTGCACGACCTCCCTGGCGCTGCCGTCCAGGATGAACTGGGATTCGTAGGTGTAGCGGTCCAGGTGCACGTTCACGCCCCCCAGGCTCTCCTTGATCCCGTCGAGCATCAGGTCCACCGTCCGGCGCACCTGGGATATGACCTCCGGGTCCCCGGCCTCGAAGCGCTGGGTCATCACCGCGATGTCCTTGGCCACCTCGGGCGAGGACTCCATGAGCTTGTTGGCCGCCTGGTAGTAGCCCACCAGGCGGTGGTCGTTCTTATCGCGGTCCGCAGGGGCCACATCCCCCTCTTTGAGGTGCGCCAGGCCCCAGGTGAGCAGCACAACCTGCTTGCCCACGTCGTTGACGTAGTATTCGGTGCTGACCTCGTGACCGCACATGCGCAGGCATCTTGCCAGAGTATCACCTATGAGGGGGTTGCGGGCCCTTCCCACGTGTATGGGGCCGGTGGGGTTCACCGAGGTGTGCTCCAGCAGCACCCTTCCCGGGCGGGGGTCCCCGCGACCGAAATCCTCCCGGCGCTGCAGGGCGTCCCTGATGACCAGCTCTCCCAGCAGGACCTCGTTCACCCTGAAGTTCAGGTAGCCCTTGTCCGCCCAGACCCTGCCGATGCGCTCGTCGGGGGCCAGCCTCCCGCTCAGCTCCTGGGCGATGGCCGCGGGGGCCTTGCGCAGCTGCTTGGCGAACTGGAAGCACGGCAGGGCCAGGTCGGCCATCTCATGGTCCGGCCTCTCCAGGGCCACATCGCCCTCGAACCCCAGGACGGCCAGTTCCTTCAACAGCCTGCCCTTTATGTGCTCCTCGAAATGACCTAGGGCGTCCATTTACACACCTATGCTGAATCTGAGCAGTCCGGCGATCCCGCCGAAGGCCTTCAGGAGCATCTCGCCCTCCTCGGACTCCGGGGAGATGAGCTCCACCTTGGTTCCCATGAGGCCTGCCTGGTCGTACAGGTCGTCCACCAGGTCCATGTCCTTGGAGACGGTCCCATTGCCGCCGCACTTGGGGCAGGGCATGGTGGTCCCCTCGGGGGCCTTGTCCACGGTGATCTCCAGGGGGCCGCAGGCAGGACAGTCCACGGTGATCCGCCGCTTGCGCAGCCCCTCGGACACCAGGAGCACGTCCACCGCCCCGATCATGATGGCATGGCGGATCTGGTCCTCCCCGTAGACCGAGAGGCCGCCCTCGGTCTTGCGCACCTCGTTCAGGAACTGCTGGAATAACCTCTTCTCCCTCATGAGGTCCAGGTCGTACAGCTTGTCCTTGGCCTTCTCCACCAGCTCCTTGAGGCCGTACTCGTCCGTGTAACCGGTATCGAAGGTCTCGACGACCTTCTTGGCCAGCTCGTGATGCAGATACCCCTCCTTCACGAAGAACTCCTTGGAGGGTCCGGGACCCCCGACCAGGATGCCCTGCAGGCCGTCCAGGTTCAGGAAGGCCTCGGTCATGATGTCCCCGACCTTCTTGTAGTACTCGTTGGCGGATATCTCGATCAGGCGCTCGAAACGCTGTGCGGACTGACCGCCCATCCTGTGCTTGGAGGGGACCAGCGACGGCAGGTTCCGAACCACGCTGATGCGCTTCCCCCTCAGGATGCCGATGGTGGCCTCGCTGCGGTCTATGACCACCAGGCCGAAGACCTTCTTGTCCACCAGCATGTCCAGCAGGGGCTCCAGGTGGAAGTCGGAATCGCATCGGTACAGGAAGGTGGTGATGGGGTCCGGCGGTTCCAGCACATACTGCACCATCTTGGTCTGGTCCCCGCTGGCCGAGACCTCGCCCACGAAGAATATGACCCCGTTGGCCGGGGGGGCCTTGAAGTACTTAAGCCTGGCCAGGATGGATTGGATGGCACCCTGCACGTTCTTGCGGGTGCTTGCCGACTTGATGTTGGATGATTGCGAGAACTCCTCACGGAGGTAGGCGGCCACGTCCGGTATCTGCTTGGTGGGCGGCACGTACACTGAGATGAGCTCGGTGCCCCGGCCCTTCAGCTCCTTGATCTCCTCCAATGCCCTGCGGAAGTCGTACTTCTGTCGGTCCGTCAGGGTCTCGCCGGTCACTCCTTCCATTGTATGGCAACCTATCCTTTTTTTAGGTGAAAACGGTTCTCACTTATATCTGTTGGTATACAAATGGACAAGGTTGTGGTCTCCCTCGGCGGCTCGGTCATAGTGCCAGACGATAAGGACGACGCGTTCCTGAAGCGGTTCGCGGAGATGATCGGTCCGCTCTGCGATCGGTACCAGATCTACCTGGTTTGCGGCGGGGGCAAGGTGGCCCGGTACTACATCAACGTGGGCCGCTCCCTGGGGCTCTCCGAGGATCAGTTGGACGAGATGGGGATAATGACCACCCGCATCAACGCCACCCTGGTGGCCAGGGCCTTGGGGCAGAGGGCGGTGGAAAGGATCCCCGCGGACGTCATGGAGGCCCATCGCCTGGAGCGGAAGGGAAGGGTGGTGGTCATGGGGGGCACGGTCCCCGGGCACACCACTGACGCGGTCTCAGCCATGCTGGCCAAGGAGGTAAGGGCGTCCAGGGTCATAAACGGCACCTCGGTTGACGCCGCGTATACCGCCGACCCCCGCAAGGACCCCCACGCCCGGAGGTTGGGCCGCATCACCCATCAGCAGCTCTACGAGCTGGTCAACGTCGGGATGCACGGGGCCGGCCCCTCCAATGTCTTCGACCGCCTGGGGGCGCAGATCGCCCGGGACAGCGGCATCGACATATGCATCGTCAACGGCAGGGACCTGGAGGACATGGTGGCGGCCATCGAAGGCCGGCAGATAAAGGGGACGGTGGTGTCAGATTAGCTGGACTCCAGAGGGGAAAGATGAAAAGAAGCCGGCCAAGCGCCAGGGCAAGCCGAAGATGAAGAAGGCCGCACCGCCCGCGCCGAAGCCCGCCCCCCGCCGGGAGATGCCCCTGGTCCAGCGCGACGCCCTGATGGCCGGGGGGACCTTCGCCATCGTCGGCGCGCTGCTCATGCTGCTCTCAGCGTTCCTCCCCTGGCTCCGATCCAACGGCCAGGACCTGAACTCCCTGGACCTGGTAGGGGAGGACCCCGTCTTCGCCCTGATATTCGCCGCCGCTGCCACCGGAGCAGCCCTGCTGGCGCTCACCTCGGTGACCATGCTCCGCGTGTTCCAGACCCGCAGCCCCCTGGGGCGCATACCGCTGTACCAGGCCATCGTGGCCATGGCCGGTTCTCTCCTGGTCATCGCCACCGTGCTGTTCATGCAGCAGGAGTACTATGGCGATGAGGACCTCTACGGCGCGGGAGCCTTCCTGGGAGTGGTGGGGGCGATACTGGTCATGGCCGGGTCCCTGCTCATCCATCTCATGTCCGGACACAGGCAAAAGCAGCCCACCGGGTTCCAGGCCTTGGCGGAGAGGAGCATGAAACCACAGGGTAGGAAGGAATGGAAGCCCCCGGAGGTCTCGGTCAAGCTGCCCACCTGCCCCACCTGTGGAGAGGAGCTGCAGCCGGGATGGAAGGCCTGCCCCAACTGCGGTCGGGCCCTGATCACCGGGGACATGGAGGAGAGGGAGACCCTCTAGAGGTCCTCCAGTTCCTCCCCTTCCAGCACCCGGTATCCCGCATCCTCTATCAGGCCCCTGATCCTTCTGGCCTCCGGCCTGGAGAAGGATTTCTTGTGCACATAGGCCGCATCGGCCCGGCTGGCGGCCATGGCCTTGGCCAGGAACACCTGCACCTCCTGGTCCGACCTTCCGTCCACGACATGCTTGGCCAGCATGTGGCCGAACCTCACCTTTTTGGTAAGGGTGACCTCGGTGAAACGCGGGGCGTAATGGCCGCCTCCCACTCCCACCACCACCGGCCCCTCTGCTGGGGCGCTTTCGAGCAAGGCCTTGGCCATGGCCCTCGCCGCGGCCACATCTCCCCATCTGCTCTCGTCGCTACCGATCTCCACGTAGGTGGTGGGCACCTCCAGGAAGGGGCCGTGATGGGTCACCTCGTATGAGACCTCGAAAGGAAGCCCCTTGGCCTTGATGGACAGGGTACGCAGAAGCCCGCTGAGGAAGGAGGGAGAGGCGGGCACCAGCTCCCCCTGCCGCCCGCCGAAGTCCGCCTTGCCGAAGTTGCCGATGGGGTGCATGGTGAGGGTGGGCTTTCCAGAGGCCGCCCGGTGCTTGGAGAGGAAGACCACCTCGTCCACGTCCACCTTGAGTTCATCGTGCACCAGGCGGTCCACGTGGTCCAGGCGGAGGTGCAGCTCGTCGGTGGTGACCATGAGCATGCCCGTCGATCGATGGCAGGGGCGTCCCTGGAACTCGCCCTCCTCCTGCCAATCCCCGATCTCCAGAAGGCGGTCGCGCAGGTTAACACTGGCCACATCGGGGGTGCTGGTCACCAGGAGTCGCATGGAACGCCAACCGGCTCGAGGGATATTACAGTTGCGCAGGGAGGCTCAGCACCATCGCAGCTTTTCGCTCTGATTATCAAAAACGCTACATGTAACCGCATGGGGTTTAAGTCGGTGCGACATTGGATGGGCGATTGCTATGGCCACACCGATCACGGTAGGGGAAAGGATCGTGCTGCACCTAGCGCAGTATTCAAAGCATCTGAACGACTTCGACGCTCCGTTCGAGGTCAGCCAGGACGGGATCGGGGAGGCCCTGCGCATCTCCCGCGCCCACGCCGCCATCGAGCTCAAGAAGCTCAAGGAGGCCGGAACGGTGGCCGAACGCATAGCCCACATCCGGGCCGGCCCGGTCAAGCGCAAGGTATACTTCCTGACCGAGTCAGGGGAGCAGAGGGCCCGCAACCTGAAGGACTTCGCCAACCGGCAGGGCATAGAGATATCTCCGCTGCTGGACCTGCGCAAGTGCAAGGGGGAGGACCTGTGGGAGCAGCTCAATCCCGAATCACGGTCCCTGATGGCCAAGGCCTGCGTGTTCCGCAAACCGTTCAAGAGGTCCTCCCTGCCGCAGACCACGGTGAGCATCCTGCCGGAGGACCGGGAGGGCATTGTGGACATGCCCTCGTCCCTGCGTTCTTCCATCCCAGGGCTGCTGGAGAAGGGGCAGCTCAAGGAGGCCCACAGCTTCGCCGCCGACTACTGGCTGGAGGAGGGCGATTACGTGGAGCGGCTGCACCACCTGCTCATGGCCAACCGGTCCATGGAGGCGCAGATGCTGCTGGTCAACCGGGGAATGCAGATGGCCAGCTCCTCAGGCCCGGTTCTGCTGGCCTCGCTCAAGGAAATGGGGGAGGTGCCTCCCCGTTACGCCAAGGAGATCCGCAAGGTGCGGGGACTGGCCGCCCTGAAGGCCATGGACATACATTACGGAATGAAGGTCGCTGGGGAGATGGTGCTCACTGCGGATCCGGAGGAAATGCTGGACGGGATCGAGCTGAAAGGAAGGCTGCTGCTGGCCGACAGACAGCCCCAGGAGGCCCTGGCCAACCTGGAGCAGGCCAGGGCCGAGCGCCATTCGCCCCTCCTGGACTGCGATATCGCCAATTGCCTGGCGCTACTGGAGAGGAGGGAGGAGGCCCTCCGCACCATCGAATCCGTCGGACGGAAGGCCCCCATAGGCGACCCGGATGTGCTGGAGGAGGTCTACGCCCGGAAGGGGCAGGTGCTGGCCCTGCTGGGGAGAACGGAGGACGCCATCGCCAACTTCAGCAAGGCGCTGGGTCTGGCCAGGCCCGGGGACAAGCGGGCGATACACTCATCCATGGCTGAATGCTACGAGGCCCTGGGGATGAAGGACAAGGCCCGGGAGTACTCCCGCAAGGCCCTCAGAAGATAGGGTTCTGCCGGAGCAGGTCCAGATCGGTGACGTAGAGCTCCCGGATGTCCTTCAGGTTCCATTTGAGCATAGCCAGGCGTTCGAACCCCAGGCCCCAGGCCAGCACCGGGTGCTTGATACCCAGGGGTCCGGTGACCTCCGGGCGGAAGACGCCCGCGCCTCCCAGCTCCATCCACGATCCGTTATAGTAGATGTCCACCTCCAGGGAGGGCTCGGTGTAGGGGAACGGACCAGGGCGCACGCGGACCTTGTCAAAGCCCATCCGGCGGTAGAACTCCTTCAGCCAGCTCACCAGCATGTCGAAGCTGGCCCCCTCCTCCATGATGATCCCCTCTATCTGCATGAACTCGGGGAGGTGGGTCATGTCTATGCTCTCGTTCCTGAAGATCCTGGATATCGAGAACACCTTTACCGGGGGGTCCTGATGCTTCGAAAGATAGCGGATGGTGTTGACGGTGGTGTGGGTCCTGAGCAGGGCTCTCTCGGCCTCCTCTCGGGACCAGGCGTAGCGCCATCCCAGCGATCCAGTGTCCCCTCCGTCCTCATGAACGGCCTTGACCCTCTGGACGATCTCCTCGTCCTCCAGGGGCAGGCGGCTGGGGTTCTTAAGGTAGAAGGTGTCCTGCAGCTCGCGGGCCGGGTGGTCCTGGGGGGTGAACAGCGCGTCCATGTTCCAGAAGGACGGCTGCACGTACTCGTCATCGATCTCGGTGAATCCCATCTCCAGCAGGATCCTGCGGACCTCATCGGCCACCCTGGTGATGGGGTGCTTCTTGGCCGGATACTGGCATGGGGCGAAAGTCCGGATGTCGTACTTGCGGAAGGACACATCCTTCCACCTGCCGGTCTGCAGCAGCTCCGGGTTGAGCTGGGCCACCTCGTCCGTGAGCTGTATGCCCAGGGAGACGATCTCGTTGCCCAGCCTGCTCAGGGCCAGGACGCGGGACACCACCAGCTTCTCCTGCAGCACGCCCTTGCGGGCCTTGAGCAGGTCCAGGGCGGCCTTGTCCGCCTCACCCTCCTCCAGGTCCCTGGAGGAAAGGAGATCGATCAGCTTTTCGTCCGCCATCTCCTGGTCCTGGGATTCCCTCCCTTCGTCGGTGAGGTGCAGCATGGGCTCCGCGCCAGACTTGTCCAGGGCGGCCAGCTTCTTCCTCATTAGCCAGCCGATGGCCATGGAGGACTCCTCCTTGCCCATGGCCGCCTCCAGGTCCCTTACGCCCAACGAGCCGCCCTTCTCGGAGATGAGCGTGAGGGCCCTCCTCTCCGGCACCCCCTTCTCCACCAGCGAGCGGTCCTTCAGGCAGTAGACCTTGCGGGCGCTCTCCTCTATGTCCACCGCCCCCTTGGACTGCAGCCAGGAAGCGGCGTTCATGACCTCCACCAGCTGCTGGAACTCCCCTCCATTGAAGATATCGTCCGGCGAAGCCCTGCCTCCCAATACCTGCAGGGCCACCAGCACTTTCTTCTCGGAGTGGCTGAGACCTTCCAACACCTCGGCGGCATTCATGTCCTGGGAGATTTGGTCATCGATATATGTTACTTATGGGCTCGGCGCGGGGCCGGCCGGACCGCTCCAGGTCTCCCCTTCAGCGAACTCCAGGAGAACTCCTTGCCCACCACTCCCTTGATGTCGATTATGGGGGTGTCCAGAAGGGCGTCCAGCCCCTCCACCTTCAGATGTCCGCCCTCTGCTTCCAGCAGCCTGACCCGGGTCAGTCCCAATGGATTGGGGCGCCGGGGGCTCCTGGTCCCGAAGACCCCGGCCAAGGGTATCTCTGGATCTCCCCGGGGATGGAGCTTCAGGTCGTATCCCTGGCTTCTGTCGAAGAGGAAGATTATGTCCAGCTCCTTGAGCAGTTCGATCCGGTACAATCCCTCCTCATACTCCGGCGATATCTCTATGGTGGAGATGGTTCCTTCGATCGATATCACGCGGCCGATGGGTCTCAGCAGGTGTCCGGTAGCAGGAACTCGTGGAGGCGCTCCTTGGCCTCCTCCCTCTTCCTCTGGTGCTCTTCCAGGAACTCGTTTATCCTCTGGGTCAGAAGCTGCTTGCACTCCCCGCACAGTATCTCCCCCTTGCGGCACCTTTCCGCCAACTCGTCCAGGGCCTTGTCCTCTTTCTCGAAGAGGTAGTACTGGTACTTGAAGACCGAGCACACCTCCGGCCGGCCGCCGAGCCTGCGCTGCTCCTCCACGGAGGACTGCCCGCCGGTGAAGGCGTTCCCGATCTTCTTCTTGACCTCCTTGGGCTTGTCGGTGGTGAATATGGTGGTCTGCGGCTGCGAAGAGGACATCTTGTCGTTGCCGGTGAGCCCGGGGAACATCTTGTTGTAGATCAGGGCGGGCTTGGGGTAGCCAAGCAACGGGGCCACGTCCCTGGCCACCCGGAAGTGGGCGTCCTGGTCGATGCCGCAGGGAATGAGGCACGGGGTCTTCTTGCCATACAGCGCGTCCTCGATGAAGCACGGTGCAGCCTGGATGCTGGTGTAGAAAATGCTCCCTATGTTGTGGCTGTTCTCGAAGCCGAACACCGCCCGGGCGGTGGAGAAGGTGACCCTCTTGGCCACCTGCAGGGCCAGGGGATAGAGGGTCTTGATGTCCTTGGTGTCGATGATGACCCTGGTGTCCTCGGGCTCGAAGCCCAGGGCAATGAAGTCCAGCACGTTCTCGTAGGCCGCCCTCCTGGTGTCCTCCAGGCTCAGGTTCTCGTTGAACAGGAACTTCTCGTCGTCGGTGAGCTGGAAGTACATGTTGACCTTGAACAGCTGCTGCAGGTAGCGGTTGAACATCCAGGGCATCAGGTGCCCCAGGTGCGTGCCTCCGGAGGGCCCCCGGCCGGTGTACAGGAAGAACCGGTTGCCCTTGTCGTACTGGTCCAGCAGCCAGTCGAAATCGCGGTGTGAATACACCACCCCGCGGCGCAGCATGGGGTGCAGCTCTCCGTACCCGGAGAGGCGCTCCAGCAGCTCCTCGTCCATCTTCTTGGTCCCGAACCGGGTGATGAGCTGATCGTAATCGATCTCCCCGCTGACCTCCCAGGGGGTGACCTTGAAGTCGTCGTTCATCTTTTCCAGGCGGCAGGAACGGCTTACTGGTTCAAAAGGATTATTGAGCCCGGTCCTGATCGGTCCGGGCCAGCTCCCTGGCCCGGTGAAGGAACCTGGCCAGGTTCCCGGTTCCGCAGGGGCGGTTCTCATGACGCAGGCCCAGCTCCTCGGCGAACCTGCGGGAGAGGCCCTCGTAATGCTCGGCATCCCCCACGTTGGTATCAACGTACACGCAGAGCTCGTAGTTCTCGAAGAGCATGTCCAGGAAGTACTTGGGCTCGTACCCCTGGTCGATCATGGAGTCCAGATGCAGTTCCTTTATGGCCCCCTCCACGCCCCTCAGGGCCCAGCCAGGGGTGTTGAACCAGGTGCCGCCGCACAGGCTCTTCTGCCTGGCGTACTCCACCGGTCCAAGTATGGCCGCGATGCAGTCGTCTCCCTCCAGCATGACCGTGGGCACCTTGAGCTGCTTGGTGATCCCGGCCAGGGACTGGCAGATGGCGTATCCCAGGAACACCGCGTCCACCTGCCCCTCCAGGGCGTTCACCTTATCCATAACGGTCACCTTCAGCTTCTCCGCGTCCACGTGCAGGGCGAACTCGAGATAATCCTTGTGCACCACATCGTCCCATCCCTCGGTGAGCTTCTCCAGTTCGGGCTTGAGTATCTCGCAGGCGATTATGGCCAGACGTCCCCTGCCGTTCTCCATCTATGATCAGCTCCCTCTCTTGGGCAGCGCGAAGAGCTGCCTCAGGTATCCCAGGACCACATCCCAGTCCCGACAATCTATTATGGACGGGCCGATCGGGTTCTCATCGTCAAGGGTCCACATGTGCTCCGGGGCCGGGGAATCGTAACGGATCAGCATAATGCGGTATCCCCCCTTGTTCCTGTCATCGTTCTTGGGGCTGGACACCACTGACGCGCCATGATCGTTCGGGAAACGGTAGATATTGTGGAACCGGTCCCCGTCCATGCAGCCGCATGGGCAATTTGCATTGAGGTCTATGACGTACTCGTCGAATTCCACCCTTACCACCGCCTATTAAACATTTCGGTATCCCGCTGTGTGCGGCCCCTTCTTTTTCAGGATTGTTAAGGAAACGCGGACCTTGGTCATATTTCTTCCGAGGCGAGGCGAAGGGCTTATAAACCGAGCAAAGTAGTAATGATTACTATTATGAACTCGTATCCGACCCGATGGACCAAGCAGATGAAGGTGATCTTGGACATCGTCTACGATGGCCAATCGCCGATAGCTGCCGACCAGGTGTACGATAGGGCCAGGGTTAAGATGCCCAAGATAAGCCTGGGAACGGTGTACCGGAACCTGAACCGCCTGGTGCAGGCCGGCCTGATATCCGAGTCCAAGGTCGGGGCCGTCCAATGCTTCTTCCCCCACCCCTACTCGAACACCCATCTGGAGTGCAGGGTATGCGGGCGCCTGTTCAGCGTCCCCTATGAGCTATCTCTCAACAAGGTGTCGTCTGAGACCGGACTGTCATTGGACGGATATGAGCTTAGATTGAAGGGCATATGCCGGGAGTGCGCATCCAAATGCACATAATGGAAGGGTTCTTGAGCCCGGAATGGGCGTTGTTCTGGACATTGGTGTCGGTGCCGTTCTTGATATACGGCTTCATGACCATCAGGAAGATCATTCGGGAGGATCCAGCGCAGAGGACGATGTTGGCCCTATCTGGAGCTTTCATCTTCGTCTTATCCTCCCTGAAACTTCCTTCGGTCACTGGCTCTTCATCCCACCCCACCGGTACAGGCTTTTCGACCATGTTCTTCGGGGTAGGAGTGACCTCGGTACTATCGCTCATAGTGCTCTTGTTCCAGGCGCTCCTGCTGGCCCACGGCGGTTTCACCACTCTGGGCGCTAACGTATTCTCCATGGGCATCGCCGGTCCGTTCGTAGCTTACGCGGCCTTCAAGACCATGACCAGGGCCGGAACGAGGACTCCGGTGAAGGTCTTCATCACCGTTTTCCTGGCCGATATAGTTACATACATCGTGACAGCGGTCCAGCTGGCGTTGGCCTACGGTCCCTTCTGGGAGTCGCTAACGAGCTTCCTGGGAGTGTTCGCCTTAACCCAGATCCCGCTTGGCCTGGTCGAGGGCATACTGTTCGCCATATTCGTTGACTACCTGGAGAGGGCTCGTCCAGATCTCACGGACAAGATAATGCGGAGGGGGGTTGCAGTTGAGGCGTGAATACTACTATGTCCTAGGGTTCCTCATTATTGCGGCAATCTGCGTGATCGCGTATGCCCTGAACCCCGGCGCGGAGTTCGGAGGGGCTGACGGTGAGGCTGAGGTAGGTCATTGGTGAGATAGATCCCGATTACGAGCCCTGGTTCTCCAGCCCGTTCGAGCCGGCCGGCGAGACGGAGTCCATGCTCTTCGCGCTGCAGGCGGCCATAGGCGCCTTGATAATCGGATACTTCCTTGGTATGAACAGGATTAAAAAACAGAAAAGGGATGGATGAGATGTTCGAACTGGACGAGATGGCTTACCGTTCCGCAGCCTTGAGATGGTCCCCAGCCGGTAAGTTCGTCTTCGTCCTGACACTATTGGTGTCCTCTCTCCTATCGAAAACGCTCATCATCCCCTTGATAGTGCTGCTGCTGGGGACCGCACTTCTCGGTTATTCGGTCCGCTTCCGTTTCCCCAAGGTCATCGGGATCATAATCCTCGAGGGCCTGGGCATGATACTCCTCGGAGGCCTGGTGATAGCTGCGGTGACCCCCGGGACCACGGTGGGGACCCTTGACCTGCTGATCCTCCAAATAACCTTCTCCGACGCCGGGGTATCCACCGCCTCCCTGGTCACACTGAGGGCTCTGGCAGGCATCAGCGTCATGCTCTTCTTCGCCACCTCCACTCCCATTCCCCATTTCGCGGACATGCTGGTTCGCTTCAAGGTGCCCAAGGAGTTCGCGGAGCTGATGGTCATGGTGTACCGCTACTCGTTCATGCTGCTGGATGAGGCTGGAAAGATGCATCTGGCCGCCCAATGCCGTCTGGGCTTCCTGGGGCGCATGAACACCCTGCGCACCTACGCCAAGATGATGACCGGGATGTTCATAAGGTCCATCGAGACCGCCGAGAGGTCCAACGTCGGGATGCAGTGCCGCAATTACCAGAGCAGCGTGACCATGCTCAGGCAGCCCAAAGGGATAACCTACACATGGGCCGCGCTGTCCCTGGCCATCTTCGCCACTCTTTACCAGCTCAACCAGCTCTGCATCATATCTGGCATATTGGTAGGGTGATCAGGTGCCCGCGCTATTGGAATGCCGTGAGATCAGCTATGATTACCCCGGGCGGGGGTCGGCCCTGAGGGATGTCAGCCTGGACATAGTGCAGGGCAGGAAGACGGCCATTCTGGGGCCGAACGGCGCCGGCAAGTCCACCCTGTTCCTGCACTTCAATGGCGTCCTGCGCCCTAAGGGAGGCCAGATACTGTTCCAGGGACAGCCGTTGGTCTACAGGAATCGGGAGCTCAGTTCGCTGCGCAAGGAGGTAGCCGTGGTGCTCCAGAACCCAGACGATCAGATATTCTCGGCCACCGTGGAGGAGGACGTGGCCTTCGGGCCTCTGAACCTCGGTCTCCCGAGGGATGAGGTCGAGGCCAGGGTGGACGAGGCCCTGGCCCTAGTGGACATGGGCAACATGCGTGAACGTCCGTCCCAGCAGCTTTCCTTCGGTCAGAGGAAACGCCTGGCCCTGGCCGGGGCGCTGGCCATGCGCCCCAAGGTCCTGATCATGGACGAGCCCACCGCCGGCCTGGACCCTCACATGGTGCAGGAGGTGCTGGAGCTGACCGAGGAATTGCACATGAAGGGGATAACCCTGGTCATGTCCACGCACGAGCTGGAGGTGGCATACTCCTGGGCGGACGACTTCAAGGTCATGAACCAGGGGCGACTGGTCTTCTCCGGTGATGCGGAGGGCCTCTTCGCCAACCGCTCCTTGCTGGAGCTCATCGGCTTCCAGGCCCCGGAGGTGTACCGCGTGAACGAGGAGATGCACCGCTATGGGCTGCTGGAGTTCGAACCAATGCCCAGGGACATCATCGAGATGAGGTTGAAGCTCTGCCGCATGAACCGGCGCCCCATCGGCTCCCTGCGCATCCGGGAGGTGGACAGGGAGCGTGTGCCCACCATAATGGAGGTGCACGGGCAGCTCTCCGAGGGCAAGGCGGTCGGTTACTACGGATCCCAGGCCAAACACCTGCTGGCCATGACCCTTCCGTCCGACGTGCGCCTCCCTGGCCTGAAGGGCTGTCTCGACAAGATGATAGATGGGAGGGATGCCATTCTCTACACCGAACCCAGGCTGGTCCCGGCCATTCTGCATCATATAAATAATTTGGCACAGCGGCATCAGGTCGCCATAAAGATAATGGATGGATGAATCCCATTTTTGGTTGCGAATGATGGCCAATCCAATCATTAACGATTGCTTTATAAAGGCTGGATGGATTGATTTTACTAAAGTTCTAAGGAGCTGGAGGAAGGCATAATGGACCTGGGATTGGGCATTGACACTGGAGGCACGTACACGGACACCGCCTTGGTCGAGCTAGGAACGGGGAAGGTCCTGGCCAAGGCCAAGGCCTTGACCACCAGGAACGACCTCAGCATCGGGATATCCGAGTCCATACAGAACATGGGCCAGGTCCCGGTCAGGGAGGTTCGACTGGTCTCCCTCTCCTCCACCCTGGCCACCAACTCTGTGGTGGAGGGCAAGGGCTGCCGCGTGGCCCTGATAATTGCCGGTGAGGATTACAAGGAGAGCGTACCGGTCGAGCACGTCATCCAGATCCAGGGCGGACACAGCATCCGGGGCAGGCCCAACTGCGATGTGGACCTGGCCGCGGCCAAATCTTTCGTCGCCAGCATCTCAGATCAGGTGGATGCCATAGCCATATCCACATTCTTCAGCGTGAGGAACCCCGAACACGAGATAGCGCTCAAGGAGATGATCGCCAGCAACTGGGACCTGCCGGTGGTGTGCGGTCACGAACTCTCGACCCAGCTGGGATTTCACGAGAGGACCCTGACCGCGGTGCTCAACGCCAAGCTCATCCCGATCAAGGCCGAGCTGATACAGTCCGTGAACAAGGTGCTCAACGACTACAACATCAAGGCCCCGCTAATGATAGTGAAGGGGGACGGCTCCCTCATGGGGGAAATGCTGGCCAAGGAGCGTCCGGTGGAGACCATACTCTCCGGTCCCGCGGCCAGCCTGGTGGGGGCCAGGAATCTCACCGGCGAGGACGATGCGGTGGTGGTGGACGTCGGGGGCACGACCACCGATATCGGGGTGCTCAGGGGAGGGAAGCCGCGCCTGGACTCTGAAGGGGCCATAATAGGCGGCTGGCGCACCAGGGTACGGGCGGCGGACATCTCCACCTCTGGCATAGGTGGCGACAGCAGGGTGGTCATCGTAAACGGGCAGATCGTTTTGGGAACGCTAAGGGTCATGCCCCTGTGCATAGCCTCATCCAAGTACCCCAAGATCCTGGAGCGGTTGGGCAAGGTCAGGGACGTCAAGCAGACCCCTCAGGCCACCCATATCGCCCTGGAGAACATGCTGCAGGCCGACGAGTTCTTCATCTTCTCACGGCTGGCCAAGGGGTACGAGCTTTCAGCCAACGAAAAGGCGCTCATCGACCTGATCCGGGAGGAGCCGAGGACTCTGCACGAGATATCCGAGGTGACCGGGGTCCATCCCTACAGCTACAACGTGCGCAAACTGGAGGAGCTGGGAATCATCACCCGCATAGGTTTCACCCCCACGGACGCCCTGCATGCCTCCGGGGAATATGTGGAATATGACAAGGAGGCCTCCATAATATCCGCGGAGTACCGCGCCGGGCTATGTGGCATGGAGCCCAAGGAGTTCTGCGCCGCGGTCAAGGAGGCGGTCATCCAGAAGATCGCCCGGGAGATCATATACCGGCTCATCTACGAGGACTGCGGCAGGAACTCCCACTGCGAGGTCTGCGGGGCCATGCTGGAGAAGATGGTGAGCAGGAGGTCGGGCATCGACTTCTCCGCCGACCTTCGCCTGCACAAGAAGATCATCGGAATAGGCGCGCCCATCGGGGCCTACCTGCCCTCGGTGGCCGAAAGGATGCACACCCAGCTTCTCATGCCCGATAACTCGGACGTGGGGAACGCGGTGGGCGCCATCACCGGCAGCATCATGGAGGCGGTGGAGGTGCTCATCAAGCCCAAGCAGGGCCTGGGGGTGATGGAGGATCCCCCCTGCACCATGCACTCCATGGAGGAGATGAGGGAGTTCGAGACCATCACCGAGGCTGTGTCGTACGCCAAATCGTGGGGGGAGGCCAAGGTGCGCAGGAACGCGGTGCTGGCCGGGGCGGACGAGATCGAGGTGGTCACCAAGAACGACCGCGTCATGGGCCAGATGGGCAAGTCCTGGGGCGAGGGGCTGCTGCTGGAGGTCCAGGTCAAGGTGACCGCCATCGGTAAGCCCCGGATGTTCTTCGAGGAGGAGAGGGTGACCGATGAGTTCGATTGACGTGGCCATCTGCAGCGGCTTCAGCCCCGGGGCCCGGGTGCTCAGGGCGGCCGTGCGGGAGCTGGCAGCGGAGGAGGGCATACGCGTGGTGACGGTGGCTCCCGCCCTGGCCGAGATACCCAAGGCCATGGAGGAGATGCGCTCCCTGAGGGAGCGCAAGGTAATAGTGGTGGACGGCTGCGAGGGAGGCTGCGGGCTGCAGGTGCTCAACCGTTACGAGGTGCTTC
>JAXGRO010000023.1:0-18517 GCA_040765825.1 Methanomassiliicoccales archaeon | reverse complement strand
ATGATGGCCGTCACGCCGGCCCTCGCCGCGGTGTCGATCCCGTCCCTGAACGGGAAGAACGCGTCCGAGGCCATGACGCTGCCTTCGGCCTTCTGCCCGGCCTTGTGCGCGGCGATCATGGAGGAGTCCACGCGGGACATCTGGCCTGCGCCTATCCCGACCACGGTCTCCCCCTTGACCAGTATTATGCTGTTGGACCACACGTGCTTGCAGACCTTGTTGGCGAAGAGCAGTCCGCGCACCTCCTCCTCGGTGGGGGAGCGCTTGGTCACCACCTTCAGCATGTCCGGGGTGACCTCCAGGGAGCGGTTGGTCTGCACCAGCAGCCCGCCCTTGATGCGCTTCATCCTCCATTCCGGGGATTCGTCGTGCGTGATCGGTCCGTTGGTCCTCAGCAGGCGGATGTTCTTCTTTCTCTTCAGCAGCTCCAGGGCGTCAGCCTCGAAGTCCGGGGCGATGACGCAGTCCACGAAGTGCCCGGAGATCTCCGTGGCCGTGGCCAAATCCACGTTACGGTTCAGACCGATAACGCAGCCGTAGGCCGCCAGGGGGTCCACGTTGTAGGAGCTGACGAACGCGTCCTTCAGGGTGTCGGCGGAGGCCACCCCGCAGGGGTTGGTGTGCTTGATGACGATGGCCGTGGGGCGATCGAACTCCCGCACCAGCTCCAGAGCGGACTCCAGGTCCAGGATGTTGTTGTAGGAGAGCTCCTTTCCGTGCAGCTGCTCGGAACGCGAAACGCACACCCCCCTGGCGAAGGGATCCACGTAGAAGGCCGCGGTCTGGTGCGGGTTCTCCCCGTACCTGAGGTCCTGCCGCTTCTCCATGCCCATGCAGTAGGTGTCCGGGAAGCTGGTATCGCCGAACTCCGCTCCCAGGTGGGCGGCGATCAGCGAATCGTAATAGGCCGTGGAACGGAAGGCCTCCAGCATCAGCGAGCGCAGGGTGCTTGCGGTAAGTTCTCCGCCGTTCGCCCTCATCTCCGCCAGCAGCTCCGCGTACCTGCGGGGGTCGGTGACCACGGCCACCGAGTCCGAGTTCTTGGCCGCGGCGCGTATCATGGAAGGACCGCCGATATCGATGTTCTCAATGACCTCCTCCGGGTCCGCTCCATCCTTCAGCACGGTCTGCTTGAACGGGTAGAGGTTCACGACCACCATGTCGATGCGCTTCAGTCCCGCCGCATCCAGCTGGCGCATGTGCTCCTCGGAGTCCCTGCGGGCCAGCAGGCCGGCGAAGATGGCCGGGTGCAGGGTCTTCACCCTCCCGTCCATCATCTCCGGGGAACCGGTGTGATCGGAGATACTGACCACCTTGAGCCGGTGGGAGGAGAGCAGCCTGGCCGTGCCCCCGGTGGAGATTATCTCCACGCCCATCTCGCTTAGCCCCTTGCAGAAATCGACTATGCCTTCCTTGTCCGAGACGCTGACGACCGCTCTCTCGATCTTGACCATGTGTATACCTTCGGAGGGTTGGGCACACCGAGAATGAAGGTATGCCGGGGTTATATCGCCCGACATTACATAAAGGTAACCTTGGATGGCCCTGGGCGGTGCTGGGCAAGGATTATCTAAGATGAGATGGAATGGCTAAGCAGATGTTCAGTGGCCTGAGGAACGAGATCAAGGACGTGATGGGAGCCATCGCCCCCATCACCCTGGCCATTCTCCTCCTTCAGGTGCTGGTCCTGCGTTCCACGCCCTGGGAGATCGCCACGTTCCTGGGCGGAGTGGCCCTGGTCATCGGCGGTTTCACCCTGTTCCTGATGGGCGTGAAGCTGGGAATGCTGCCCATGGGCGAGGCCATCGGCGCTGAGCTCTCCAAGAGCGGGTCCTTGAAGTTCATCCTGGCCGCGGCCTTCGCCCTGACCTTCCTGGTCACGGTCGCCGAGCCGGACGTCCGGGTCCTGACAACTTCCATCGAGTCCGTGTCCAACGGCCTCATGGACCGCACCGCCCTCATCCTGGTCATCGCCGTCGGGGTGGGCTTCTTCACCATGGCCTCCGCTCTGCGCATAATCTACGACGTGCCCATCAAATGGATCCTGGCCGCAGGGTACGGGGCAGTGCTGCTTCTGTCCTTCCTCACTCCCCCGGAATACCTGGCCATCTCCTTCGATTCCGGTGGCGTGACCACCGGCCCCATAACCGTGCCCGTGATCCTGGCCCTCGGAGTTGGTATAACCTCCGTGCTGTCCCGCCGGACCGGCCTCTCGGACAGCTTCGGGCTCATCGGCCTGGCCTCCATAGGGCCCATCATCGGGGTCATGCTCCTGGGGGTGCTGTCCGGATGACCTCCGGGGACGTCGGCCTCTACCATGTGGTCCTGGACGTGCTGCAGGCCATCCTGCCGATCATCGTCTTCTTCCTGATCTTTCAGTCCCTGTACATAAAGTACCCCTGGGTCACGCTCAGGAGGATGCTCTTGGGCATCGGCATCACCGGCGCCGGGATGATACTGTTCCTCACCGGGGTGTTCATGGGCTTCCTTCCGGTGGGCAGGGAGATAGGGGAGTATTTCGTGCTCAACAGCGATGGGTGGACACTGGTCGCCCTGGGATTCGGGATGGGCTTCCTGGCCACCTTCGCCGAACCGGCGGTCAGGGTGCTGGCCTATCAGGTGGAGAACACCTCCAGCGGGTTCATCGGTTCCCGGATGCTGCTCTGGACCCTGTCGCTGGGGGTGGCCTCCCTGGTGGCCCTGGGCATGGCCAAGATAGTCTACGGGCTGGACTTCCGGACCATCATACTGACCGGTTACGGCCTGGCCCTGGTGCTCATGATCTTCTGCGACCGGGACTTCGTGGCCATAGCCTTCGACGCGGGAGGGGTGGCCACCGGACCCATGGCCGTCTCGTTGCTGATGTCCATGGCCGTGGGGGTGGCATCGGCAACGGAGGGCAGCGACCCGGTGGTGGACGGCTTCGGAATGATAGCCTTGATAGCTTTGGCGCCCATCCTGTTCCTGAGCGGGTTGGGAGTGATCATCGGATACAAGCGTAAGGTGAGCGTATGAAGTGCGAGGAAGATGTGGAACTAATCGTGACCGTGGTGAGGAAGGGATGGGGGGAAGTGGCACTCAAGGCCTCCATGGATGCGGGGGCCCAGGGTGGCACAGTGATGTATGGCAGAGGGACCGGCATACATGAGCAGAAGACCCTGCTGGGCATCAGGATAGAACCGGAGAAGGAGATCCTGCTGACCGTGGTGCAGAGGTGCATCAGCGAGAAGGTGCTGGATGCGATAAGCCAGGCCGTGGAGCTGGAGAAGCCGGGCACCGGGATCGCCATGATCGTCCCGCTGCGCAAGGTTATCGGCCGATGCCATATGATGCCGCTTGAGGAAGGCTGAACCGGCCTCGGTGCAAAAAGTACATCTACCGAATCCCCATGATATAAGAGGGCCAGACATGTTGATCATAAGCGAGAGGATAAACGGGCTCTTTGCCGCGGTGGGCAGGGCCATAGACGCCAGGGACGCCGAGTTCATTCAGCAGCATGCCCTGCTCCAGGTGCGTTGCGGGGCCCAGGCCCTGGACCTCAACGTGGGGCCGGGGAGGGACGACGGGCCGGCGGCCATGGACTGGCTGGTGAGGACCGTGCAGGAGGTCACCGATCTCCCGCTGTGCATCGACACCCCCGGGATCAAGACCATGACCGCAGGGGTGCAGGCCTGCCGCAACAGGATCATCATCAACTCCACCACGGCCGAGATGAAGAGGATGCAGGCGCTGTTCCCCCTGGCCCGGGAGCATGACGCGGACGTGATCTGCCTGACCATGGATGAACGGGGGATACCGAACGACGCAGAGTCCCGGGCGGAGATGGCCATGCTCATGATGACCACGGCCATGGAGCACGAGGTAATGCCCGACCGGCTGTACCTGGACCCCCTGGTCATGCCCATCAAGGCCGCCCCGGACCAGGCCATGAAGGTCATAAAGGCCATGAACCTGTTCCAGACCCTGAACGATCCCGCCCCGCGCACGGTGGTCGGCCTCTCCAACGTGTCCAATGGCGCTAAGGAGCGCAGCCTGCTGAACCGCACCTTCCTGGGCATGCTCATGGGCGCCGGGCTGGGCGCGGCCATCGTGGACGTACAGGACGAGGAGCTGATGCGCATCGTCAAGGCCGGGGAGATGCTCAGGGCCGAGAAGCTGTACTGCGACGATTTCCTGAGGGCCTGAACGTTAAGATGGCGACCTATGGGGTCCCGCGAATAGCTCTCACCAGGTGCCATAGGTCCCGAAGTCCTTGGCCGCCTTGCACAGGGCCATCAGGTTGCCCGGTGGGGTGAACGGGGGGACCTCGCAGGCGGTCCCCAGTATGTATCCGGAGGGAGCGTCCCGGCCCCTCAGCAGCTGGGCCTTGGCCTGCTCGTACACCTGGCGCTGGGTCCCGTTGAGCATCAGCTTGGTGTCCACGGTGCCCATGCAGGTGGCGTAGGTGCCGAACTCCTGCACCAGCAGGTCGGAGGGGAACACCTCGCGGCCCTTGTAGCCGATGTGCACGATGGTCATGGGGGACCAGGCCATCTCCTCCTTCAGGACCTTGTAGTCAGTCTCGTGGTTGCCGCACAGGTGGTAGAACACCTGCGGGCCGGCCCCGTACTGGAAGCACCTGGTCACGAACTCGTGCAGGTACTTGGCGGAGAACTCCCTCACCAGATCGTCGGAGAATATGTCGTTGTTGCCCAGCACGGAACCGGTGGTGATGGCCGCCAGCCCGTAGCGGTCGGCGATGACCTTGGCCCCGTTGGCCGCGGTCTCCATGTACGTGCGCACCAGTATGTGCGCCGCGTCGGGCTCGCTGAGCGTCCACATCAGGAAGTTCTCCAGGCCGCAGAGCTGCGCGGCGCTGCCGGTGATGTCCGAGGCGATGGCCAGCGGGGTGAACATCCTGGGCATGTGCTTCTCCACGTAGTCGTTGGCCCGGAACAGCTGGTTGATGGTCCATCCCTTGGCCAGGTCCTCCGGGGCCGGGATGTGCAGCTCGTCCACCTGGGAGGGGTCCAGAACTATGGGGGCCTTGGGGACCGGGGGCATGAGGTCCATGTACTGGGTCTCCAGCCCCAATTCCACCAGCCAGGGCAGGGAGAAGTACCAGTGGGTGACCGGAAGAAGGTCGTACAGCTCCTGGATGCTGGCCACGCAGTGCGCCCCCAGCTCGGGCTGCTCGTAGAACTCGCGGATGGTCCTGCCGCAGGCCACCGCGGCGTGGGATAGCATCATGGGGTCGACCGATATGTGACCGTGGTTGGTGCCCATGAATGGCGAGGCGAACCTCTTGCGGGCCTCGCTGAGCCAAGCGTCATCGATCGGAGCGAAGGTATCTTCCACGACGGTCATGGTTAGGGGAGGGAAGCAAGGTGTATTTGCATTCTGTGGTCCAAGGAAAAGGTAAGATAGCCCTGCAGGGGAACGTGTTCGCCTGAGCGGGGAACTGCTCTTCACCCTGAGGAAGGATGCCTCCGCGATCAAGCACGGAGGGGGGGTGCGGATAGGCCAGGCATGGCGGCGAGGCACTTCACCTCTTGAATATCAGGTCCACCCGGGTCACGTCCCACAGGTTCTCGATCTTCTCCTTGATCTCCTCCCGGATGTTGTTGGCGAACTGATGGTCCTCCGGCAGGTCTATGCTGATGGTCACCACCCCCTCCTTGATGCCCATCTCGGTGACCAGGTTGGTGCGCACGATGTCCAGGCCGGTCAGCGGGTTGAGCACGTTCTTGAGTCTGCGTCGGATGACCTCCAGGGTGGTGGGCACCTTCTCCACCACCAGCCCGTGCTTCTCCTCGTAGTTGGTGATGGCCTCCCGCAGCCCCTCCACGGCCAGCACCGAGCAGTGGGACTTGATCTTCGGCAGGCCCCCAAGGGCGTCCGAGGCCTCCTTCCAGGTGATCTTCTTGGCCTCCTCCAGCGTCTTCCCCTTGGCCAGCTCGGTTATGATCGATCCCGTGGCGATGTTGGACGCGCACCCGTAGGACTCGAACTTCACATCGGTAATGACCTTGGTCCTCTCGTCCACCTCCAGGTAGACCGAGACCATGTCCCCGCAGGCCGGGCTGCCCACGGTGGACTTCCCGTCCGGGTTCTCCATCTTCCCCACGTTGCGGGGGTTCTTGAAATGTTCCATCACTATGGCGTTGTACGGCAGCGGCATTTTTACTTCCCTCCTCTCTTCAAGGGGCTGATCTCCCTCAGCCTCCTCACGATGTCCTTCATGGCCTCCACGACCTCCCCGGCCTCCTCCGGCCGGTTGAAACGGCCCAGGGAGTAGCGTATGGAGCCATGGGCCCGCTCATGGTCCCCGCCTATGCCCATGATGACGTGGCTGGCCTCCAGCGAGCGGCTGAAGCAGGCGGAGCCGGTGGATACCTCGATCTCCCTCATGTCCAGGTGCAGGGTTATCGATTCCCCCTCCACGTAATGATAGGTTATGTTGGCGTTGTGCGGGGTGCGTTCGGTGCGATGCCCATTGAGGGTGGTGTCCTCCACCTCGCGCAGCAGGCGGTCGATGAGCGTATCCCTGATCCCCTGGATGCGCTCGTTCTCCTCCGCGCTCACCAGCTCGGAGGCCTTGGCCAGGCCCACGATCCCGGGGATGTTCTCCAGCCCGGCCCTCAGGTTGCCTTCCTGGTATCCCCCGTCCATCCATTTGGATATGGACGTCCCTTCCCTAACCATCAGGCCCCCCACGCCCTTGGGCCCGTGGATGGTATGGGCGCTGAAGGTGGCCAGGTCCACCGGCAGCCTTCCGAAGTCCGTGGGCACCCTGGCGTAGGCGTGGGTGGCGTCGGTATGGAACAACGCACCGCGCTCGTGAGCCACCTCGCCTATGGCCCTGAGGTCCTGGAGCGTCCCTATCTCCTGGTTGGCCTGCTGCACCGAGACCAGGACGGTCTCCTTGTCCACGGCGCCCTTCAGGGCTTCCAGGTCCAGGAGTCCCTCCGGCCCCACCGGCAGGTAGGTCACCCTGAAACCTTTCCGCTCCAGGGCCTTGGCCGAGTTCAGCACCGGGAAGTCCTCTATGGCGCTGACCACGATGTGCCTGCCCTTGTCCCTCAGCGCGTGGGCCACGCCCTTCAGGGCCATGTTGCTGGACTCGGTGTCCCCGGAGGTGAACACCACCTCCTGGTCCTTGACGCCCAGCACGCCCCCGACCTTCTGCCTGGCGTCCATCAGCGCCTCCCGGGCCTCGATGCCCATGGAGTGCCCGAACTCGGAGGTGGCCACCGCGTACGAGTCGAGGAAGTATGGCCGCATGGCCTCCAGGACCCTCTCGTCCAGGCGGGTGGCCGCGGCGTTGTCCATGTAGATCATTCCATCACCTCATATGAACAGGGTTATCTGGGCACCCCTGGCCTCGTTCACGTACGTCCCCACCGCCCCGTAGTCGTCGATGAGGTCCTCCCGCAGGTCGGACCTGGAGATGCCCATGACCTCCATGGTCATCTCGCAGGCGATAATTTTCCCGCCCAGCTCCCGGAAGTCGGACATGAGCTTGTGCAATTCCTCCACGCCGGCGGCCTTCATCCGCCTCCTGATCATCCAGCGGCCCAGGCCGAGCATGTTCATTTTGGACAGGGGGCCCTTCTCCAGGCCGTCCTTCTTAAGGCGCTGCAGCCCCCAGAAGGTGAAGTAGAGGGAGACCTCCATGCCCATGGAGAGCGAGCCGGTGCCCAGTATGAGGGCGCTGTATATCTTGTCCATGTCCCCGCTGTGCACGATGATGGTGGTCTTTTCCGTCATGCCATCACTCCTTCACCTTGCGGATGCGGATGGTCCATCTGGACCCCTCCTCGGTGACCCCCACCAGCTCCTGGCCCAGGGACTCCACGGCCATGGGTATCTCCTTCTTGGAGGCCGGGTGGTCCCCGGTTATCTCCACCAGGTCACCCTTGGCCGCCTTCCTGATGGCCTTCCTCATCTCTATCAGCGGTACGGGACAGTTCTTCCCGGTGCAGTCGACCTTCAGTTCGGACATCGTTCACCCCGTATACATTTGGAGGTTAACGATAATAATACTTGCCGGTGGTTTGTCCTCGCAGTTCTGCGCCCTCATGGCCTTATGCCGGACTCGGTGACCAGCCTCGGGATGATGTCCTCCCAGGCTATGGCGGTGATGTGCACCCCGTGCACGCCCTTGATCCCGCAAAGCTCCTGGATGGTCTCCACGCAGAGCCTGATGCCCTCCTCCTTGGGGTCGGAGGCCCTGCGCAGCCTTTCCACCACCTCGTCGGGCACGCTCATCCCCGCCACCTTGTTCTTCATGAACAGGGCGGCCTTGTGCGAGCGCAGGGGGATGACCCCGGCAATGACGTGGACCTCCTCGTGCAGTCCCATCCCCACCACCATCTGCATGAAGCTGCGGAACCGTTCCAGGTCCAGCACGCATTGGGTCTGGATGAACTGCGCCCCGGCCTCGGCCTTCCTGGCCAGGCGCCGGGCGCGGAACTCGAAGGGATCGGCGAAGGGGTTGGCCGCAGCGCCCAGATACAGCTGCGGCGGCTCCGGCAGGGCCTCCCCTGACCAGTTGGCCCCCTCCCTCAGCCGTTTGAGCACCATGAGCTGCTGGATTGAGTCGATGTCATACACGTTCTTGGCCTGGGGATGGTTCCCGAAGGTCTGGTGGTCCCCGCTGATGCACAGCACGTTCCTTATGCCCAGGGCGCTGGCCCCGATCACGTCGCTCTGCATGGCGATGCGGTTGCGGTCCCGGCAGGTCATCTGCATGACCGGCTCCAGACCCTCCTGGAGGCATATCAGGGAGGAGGCGATGCTGGACATGCGCACGTTCGCCGCCTGGTTGTCGGTCAGGTTGAAGGCGTGCGCGTAGCCCTTGAGCATGCGGGCCATCCCCCTGAGCCGCTCCACCTCGCAGGACCTGGGTGGGCCGATCTCCGCGGTGACCACGAACCTTCCCGCATCCAGGGAGCCCTGGAGGCCGGAGACGGTCATCTGCCTTCCCTCCAGGCCCGCTGGGCCTCCCCGGTCGCGGCCTCGGGGTTCACGATGCGCCTCGGCCCGCCGTTCCGGCTGGGTCGCCAGTCCCGGGGAGGGATGTTCACGGCCAGCAGTTCCGTGCGGTCCTGCCTCTCCAGGGCCCTGACTATCTGGTCCCAGGCGCAGGGCAGGTCGGGCGAAACCTCGCACCTCCCGTTCTGGCTTCCGCCGCAGGGGCCGTTCAGCAGGCTCTTGGCGCATCGGGCTATCGGGCATATACCGGCGGTGAGGTGCAGGATGCAGTCGCCGCATCCGGCGCACCTCTCCATGAACACTCCCATGCCCTCTGGCGCGCCCATGTTCGAGGTGTCCACCCCGGGGACCGTGCGGGCGTCGGGGCAGATGTCCTGCACCACCTGCGCGCCGACCCCGCAGGCCATGCTCACCACCGTTCCGGAGAAGCCGACCAGGGAATCGAGGAACTCCCTCTCACAGGCCCTCTCCACGGTCAGCGTGTCAACCTTCCAGCCCTTGCCCTTGAGCTCGGAATGCAGCGCCAGGGCCTCGCACATGGCCTTGGACTCCTTCTCCCCTCCGGCGAGGCATATGGCCGTGCACGATCTGCACCCCAGGACCAGTATCTCGTTCGAACCGTCCAGCATCCCCAGGACCTCGGGCAGCGGCTTCCTCTCGGCGATTATCATGATTGACCTCCCCGCTCGCGGATGGCCGCCCTCATGTCCTCCACCGCCTTGCGGAAGCGGGCGGAATGATGCTCGGCCAGGTGGACCATGGCCACCCTCCCTCCGGTAAGACCGACCTCCTGCACCGTTCCCTCCAGGATGAGGGACCGGCGGGAGGCGATCTCGCTGCCGTAGTGGTGGGCGCAGTTCTCCAGCAGGCAGCCGACGATGAGAACTCCCTCCGCCCCCTGGCGGAAGCTGCGCAGCACCTCCCATTGCTCCACTGAGCCGGCGCAGGGGACCTCCCGCAGGATGACGTCGTCCAATCCCCCCTCCTCCAGCGCCAGGAGCGCGGCGGGCATCCCGGAGCGGGAACAGCAGTAGCAGACGATCATTTCAGACCGCCTCCCATCATCACGCCTCCGACCTCCGCCCTCAGGTCCGCGGGCGGCATCCCAATGGCCGCGCTAGGGCATAGCGCCAGGCATATGCCGCAGCCCTGGCACCTCTCGGTGGAGATGGACATCTCCCCCTCCCTGAGGAAAGGAGCGCCGTACGGACAGACGCGCAGGCAGGTGAGGCATCTGGAACACCTCTCCCTGTCTATCACGGCCAAGGGGACCTTGGGAAGTGGAGCGCCTGTTATCCTGACCAGGGAGGATACGACCGCTCTGGCCATCCCCGCCGGGTCGCTCTCGTGATGTGGCGAGAAGGCCGAGCCGGAGAGGTGCACCCCGGGTAGCCCGGCGTCACCTGGTGCGAGGCCGACCGGCCTGCGTGACGGGGGAATGCCGAACGCGCCCAGCACCTCGTCGACCTTCTCCGGCCTCGAGGACCACACGGTGACCGCCTCGCCCGCCTTGATGTTCACCGGGCGTCCAAGATGCTCGTCCCTGACGGTCACCGAACCGGAGTCCACCTCCATCTCCGATGCTCTGAGGAACGTGACGCCCCTGAGCTGGAGATAGCGGTAGATGACCTCGCCAGACCCGGAAAAGGGCGTCTCCTGGACCACGGCGTAGACCTTGCCGCCCTTGGACAGGGACCTCTCGATCTCGCAGATGAACGCCTGAAGGCATTCCTCGCCGCCGGCCAGGGCCACCACGGCGTCCCCCTCCCCGAAGCAGGTCCTCTCCACCTCCACTCCAAGATCGAACGAGATGAGCGCCAGACCGAACCGGTGCATCACCTCGCCCGCCTCCAGTGTGAAATTGCCTCGCCCCCCGGTCAGGCGCGCCTCCTTCCAGTTGACGTCCCCCGGGGCCAGGCGTTCGACCTTCAGCCCCTCCGAGATCGCCTGCCCGTACGCGGCGTCCGCGGAGGCGCCCTCCCCCACCAGCAGCACCTCGTCGCTGTGGGCTTCCGGCGGATACACCGGCTCCCGTTCGTCCAGCACCCTGGCCAATGCCAGCTCGGCCGCGTGCGCCGTCCTCACCTGATACGGGACCACGGCCACCCTGGCCGGGGATATCCCCGAAGTGGCGGCCAGGTCCTGGAACTTTTTCAGTTCGGAGGCGGCGCAACCGAGGACCAGCAGCGCCTGGGTGGTCCGCCCCAACAGATGGAGTTGCATCTGGTTCCTGCCTGCCTCCGAGCAGCAGCTGGGCAGCATCTCGGAATGGCCGACCCGGGAATGCTTCATCAGGCCGCGGTACGCCGCGAGGTTCGCCCCGTGGGCCCGGCAGATGAACACCGCCGCCTTCATCGGCTCACTCATGGTCCACCTCCAGATGCATCATGACCTGTTTGGCGGCCAGTATCCCGTCGCTGACGCAGTGCCCTATGTCCCTGGGCCCGCGGCAGCTGCCGGCCAGGAATATGCCCCGGTCCGGGCAGTTGTCATCCGTGAGGTCCCCCCAGGGGTCGCGCGGGATGGCCAGCTGCGATAGCGTATCATCCTTCAGATCGGGGACCAGTCCGATCGAGAGTATCACCGAGTCAAATCCCTGACAGGCGATCTCGTTGCCGGAGGCGTAGCGGACCGCCGGGCGGCCGTTCTCGGCGAAGATCTCGGCGGGGCGGGAGCGGACCACCTGGATGTCGGTGGCCGCCAGTTCCTTCAGCAGCCCGTCCTCGGGGCCCAGACCGCGCCAGTCCATGATGAACATGGTGATCGAGAGCTGGGGGAACCTCTCCTTGAGGGCGAGCGCCTGGCGCAGAGAGTACTTGCAGCAGACCGAGGAGCATTTGGGTGTTCCGACCCTCGAAGAACGTGAACCGATGCAGAGTAGGAAGGCCGCCCTTCGCCCGTCCCCGATGTCCGCATCCCTCCTGCGCTCCAGGAACAACTCCAGCTCCATGGAGGTGATCACCCCGGGGACCTCCCCCCAGCCCAGGCGCTCCTCCTCGGCAGCATCGAACTCCAATGAACCGGTGGCCACGACCACCGCGTTCCCATTGACGCTGAGATGCTCCTCCCCGAACAGATCGATGGCCCCGACGGGGCAGACGCTGACGCACCTTTCGCACTCCAGCCCCTGGATGGACCGGCAAGAGCCACGGTCCAACCTGATCCTGCCGCCGGCCTTGGTCATGGCCCCGGTCGGGCAGGCCTCCACGCACTTGCCGCAGCGGGAGCATACCCCCGGATCGATGGCCTCCTTCGGACGGACCAGATCGAAGCGGTAGCGGCCGCTGTTGCGCTCCAGCTGTTCCAGATGCACGCTGGTGTGCACGGTGACGAGCTCGGAGGCCAGGACCTGTGAGCGCAGGCGGTGCACCCGGCACACGTCGCACTGGCGGCAATGCACCAGGCCCTTGCAGGAAAGGTCCTGTACCCTCCCCCCGAGCGCCTCGCGCTTCTCCAGCAGGGCTACGCTGATCCCCCTTTCGGCCAGTTCCGCCGCGCAGGCCAGACCGGACGGGCCTCCCCCAATGAGCACCACCTTGGCTATGCCCCCACCTCCTGCGGTGGGGCGAAGCAAGAGCCTGGCGGGGAGGCGGGTCCATGCGGTCCGGGAAGGGCGTCCATTATGGGTTTGCCACCATTAGCCAGCTATTTAAAAATTTTTACCGGGCACCGCACCGCTTAAGTCCTGGCCGCGGGATATACCCATGTGCGAGCCGTGGCCTTCACCGTGGACGTGGACCGGGATGTGAACCAGGCCTGCCAGGGACGATCGTGTTCGATATCCCAGGGCAGCGATGCCCCCCGCTTCGATTCCTCGGCCCGCGGGCTGAGGGAGGTCCTCAGGGCCTTGGAGGGGGCGGGGGCGCCTGGAACCTTCTTCTGGGAGGGCAGGACCGCCCTGGAGCTGGCCTCCCGGATGGACCTGGAGAAGGCCATGAGCGGCCACGAGGTGGCCGCCCACGGGCACGAGCACGAGGATTTCTCCGGGGAGGGCACCGGCATCCCCCTGGACCGCCAGGCGGTGCGCGGGGTGCTGGAGAACATGGAGGGCGCTCTCGATTCCACATTCGGCAGTTCGCCCAGGGGCTTCCGGGCCCCCTATCAGAGGACCAGCCCCCAGCTGATGGAGGAGCTGTCCGCCCGGGGATACCTCTACGATTCCTCGGCCACCGTCCAGATGGTCGACGGCAGGGTGGCCCCGTACCGCAGCGAGCTGGGCCTCCTGGAGGCGCCGGTGTGCTGGTCCCGGGACCGGCAGGGCAGGAAGATCGTCTCCTACCTGTGGCCCTATCACGAGGGCCGCAGGCCCATGAGCGACTATCTGGACCTGCTCAACGGGTTCGAGGAGGGGCTACTGGTCATGGCCACCCACTCCTGGCACATGGTGGAGAACTACTGCACTGGACCGCTGCCGCGGGAAAGGGTGGAGGAGGGGGTCAGGGAGCTGACCTCCTTCCTGAACGCGGTGCGGGATTCGGGGGCGGAGGTCACCACCATAGGGGGGTTCCTGAGGAGGCATCATGGCCTGTAACCCCGCGCACAGGCAGGCCATGGAGCTGGCCTGGTCCACGCTCCAGGGGCTGGACGCCAGGGAACTGGCCAGGGCCTCGGCCGGCGAGCTCCGGGGAGGGGAGCTGGTGCTCCCGACACTGGGAGGGGAGACCCTGGTGGACCTCCAGGACCGCATGGTGGTCACCCCGGACCATCTCGGAGGGTGCTGGGGGCTGGCCGCCCTGCATCACCTCAAAGGCTGCCTTTCCTGGAAGGCGGACGAGAACTGGATGTCCTTCGATCAGGTGCTGGACGCCAGACCTTTCTCTGCGGCCTTCCGGCAGAGGGCCGTGGCCCCCCTGGCCCTGCGATTCGGGGCGGCACCGAAGGACCTGGTCCGAGCGGCCAGGCGGCTGGGCGGAAGACCACTGTCCATGGGTGACTCGGCGGTGCTGCTGCAGGCCTTCCCCAGGCTGAGGGTGGCGGTGGTGGTCTGGAGGGGGGACGAGGAGGTGCCCGGCGGGGCCAACCTGCTGTTCGACCGCGGCGGCGCGGCCACGCTGCCGGCGGAGGACCTGGCCGAGATCGGGATCGGCATCGCCCAGGCGCTGCTCAGTACAGACCGGTGATCTTGCCTTCCCCGTCTATGTCCACGTTCATGGCCGAGGGCTGCGAGGGCAGCCCCGGGATCAGCATTATGCGGCCGCAGATGGGCACCACGAAACCGGCCCCCGCGGACACGAATATCTCCCTCACCGTGAGCTCCCAGCCCTGAGGGGCCCCCTTCATCTCCGGCTTGTCGGTCAGGGATAGCTGGGTCTTGGCCATGCAGACCATCAGGTTGGACATCTTGGAGGACTCGATTATCCTGAGGTGCCGCTGGGCCGCGGTCTCGTACTCCACCCTCGCGGCGCCGTACATCCGGGTGGCGATGGCCTCGATCTTGTCCTTCAGAGGCATGTCCAGATCGTACAGGAAGCGGAAGTCCGGCCTCTCCCGGTCCAGGATGTCCATGACCTGGTCCGCCAGCTCCTGGCCGCCCTCCCCGCCCCTCTCGAACACGTCGGAGAGGGCGCAGCGCACCCCCAGCTGCCGGCAGTGCTCCCGCACCGCCTCGATCTCCTGGGGGGTGTCGGCCTGGAAGTGGTTGATGGCCACCACAAGGGGCACCCCGAAGGCGCTGATGTTCCCGATGTGCTTGTCCAGGTTGGAGAAGCCCTTCTCGAGGGCCGCGAGGTCCTCGCACCCCACGTCGCCCAGGCGGCACCCCCCGTGCATCTTGAGGGCCTTGATGGAACAGACCAGCACCGCGCAGTCGGGCAGGAAGCCGTCGTTGCGGCAGACGATGTCGAAGAACTTCTCCGCCCCCAGGTCGGCGCCGAACCCGGCCTCGGTGACCACCACGTCGGCCATCTTCAGGGCGTACTTGGTGGCGATTATGGAGCTGTTGCCGTGGGCGATGTTGGCGAACGGGAAGCCGTGGATGAAGAAGGGCTGCCCTTCCAGGGTCTGCACCAGGTTGGGGTTGATGGCGTCCTTGAGCAGGGTGGCCATGGCCCCGATGCAGCCCAGCTCCTTGGCCCGTACCGGCCGGTTGTCGTTGGTGTAGCCGATGATGATGCGCCCCAGCCTCTCCTTCAGGTCGTCCATGGAGGTGGTCAGGGCCAGGATGGCGCTGATCTCCGAGGCCACGGTGATTATGAACCCGCTCTCGTGCGGAATCCCGCCCTCCTTCTTGCCCCCCAGGCCGACCACGATGTTCCGCAGCTCCCGGCAGTTCATGTCGATGGCCTTCTTCAGGAATATGCGCGTGGGATCTATGTTGAGCTGGTTGCCCTTGGCGATGTGGTTCTCCAGTATGGCCGACAGAAGGTTGTGGGCGGCGCCGACGGCATGGATGTCCCCGGTGAAGTGCAGGTTGATGTCCCACATGGGGTAGACCTGGGAGAGGCCGCCCCCGGTGGCCCCGCCCTTGAGCCCGAAGGTCGGCCCCAGGGACGGTTCCCGGATGGCCCCCATGACCTTTCGGCCCTGTTTCCCGAGGGCCTGAACCAGGCCGATGGTGGTCACCGTCTTCCCCTCCCCGGCCGGGGTGGGGGTGATGGCCGTGGTCAGCACCAGTTTGCCGTTGGGGCGGCCCTCGAAGCGCCTGAGCACCGAGAGGGGGACCTTGGCCATGTACCGGCCGTACGGGACGATCTCCTCGGAAGCAATGTCCAGCTTGGCGGCGACCTGGTCTATGGTCTGTGCCCTGGCCTCCTGCGCGATCTCAATGTTGCTCTTCATGCGCCACCTTCGGGAACCGATATCCAGACGGTGGATAAAAGCATTTATCGCCCCCGCGCCTGGCAATTTTTATTAATAGGGCTAAGCCATCAATGCCCCGGGCTGCATATGGGCGCTAGGCTTCTGGAAGGTAGAGAGGTAGCGGACCGGATGAGGAAGGACCTGGTCGAGAGGATCGCCTCGCTTAAGGAGAGGGGCACCGTCCCTGGACTGGCGGTGATCATCGTGGGGGACGATCCGGCCTCCGTGTCCTACGTGAAAATGAAGGGCCGGTCCTGCCAGGACCTGGGCATGCACTCTATCACGGTGCGTAAGCCCGCCGACCTGAGCGAGGAGGCCCTGCTGCAGCTGATCGATGAACTGAACCGCGACCCGCTGGTCCACGGCATCCTGGTCCAATTGCCCGTGCCCAGGCACATAGACGTGGGGAAGGTCATCTCCGCCATCGACCCCCGGAAGGACGTGGACGGCTTCCACCCCATGAACGTGGGCAAGATGTTCATCGGCGAGGACGGAGGGTTCCTGCCGGCCACCCCCTACGGGATCCAGGTCATGCTCTCCACCTACGGCATCGAGGTCGCGGGGAAGCACGTGGTGATAGTGGGCCGCAGCAACATCGTGGGAAAACCCATGGCCGCCATCCTGATGCAGAAGGGGGTGGACGCCACCGTCACGGTGTGCCACTCGAGGACCTCCAACCTCCGGGAGCTGACCTCCCAGGCAGATGTGCTCATCAGCGGGATCGGCAAGGCCGGGTCCATCACCGCGGACATGGTCAAGGAGGGGGCGGTGGTGGTGGACGCGGGGTCCAACAGGATCGACGACCCGACGGCCCCCCGGGGTTACCGCTTCGTGGGCGACGTGGACTTTGAGGCGGTCAGGGAGAAGGCCAGCGGAATCACCCCGGTGCCCGGAGGTGTGGGTCCCATGACCATCATCATGCTCATGCACAACACCGTGCTGGCCGCCGAGCGGTCCCTGGAGGGGCAGGCCCGGCCTAAAGTATAAGTCCATCTTTGTATGTTCGAGGGGACGTTATGTTAAGGGAATGCGGTGAGCACGGTTACTATCGCGGCGACGGCTGCCCCATCTGCGGGGAGCAGGGCAAGTTCCTCATGAACGAGCAGGAGCTGGAACAGCTGGGCCGCACCCTCGCCGGCGTCCTGCGCCACTTCCCGGAGCGTTTCGGGCTGGACATGGACGAGCAGGGGTTCGTCAGCATCCGGGGCTTCATCAACGCCCTGCGCGACTCCAACCGCCGTTACCACTGGCTCAGGCCGCATCACATCATCGCCATCATCGAGACCGACCCCAAGGGGCGGTACCAGATCAGCAACGACCTGATGAGGGCCACCTACGGCCACTCCCTCGAGCTGGACCTCAAGCTGCCCACCGAGAACATTCCCGAGCACCTCTACTATCCCGCCACCCCGGAGGAGGCGGACATCATCCTGGAGACCGGGCTGAGGCCCTCGGACCGCAAGATGGTGCACCTTTCCAAAACGTACCAGGACGCGTTGAACGCCGGGAGGGTCAGGGTCGAGGCGCCGATAATACTGGAGATCGACGCCTCCTCGGCCATCAAGGCAGGGAACATCATATCCCAGGCTGGGCGCACTGTTTTCCTGGCCCAGGAGATACCCCCGGAGTTCCTGTGCCGGAAGGAAGAAGAGGAGAGCCTCTGAACTGCTTTCAGGGAATCGGTTCTGTTATGGGATAAGACCTGTTCTAAAGGCCATGCTCATCCAAAACAGCTATGAGAATGGATCACGGGCCATCAAACGGTTATGACCCCTATGATCTCCAGGACCTGGAACACGATGGTCAGGGAGAACACCACCAGCAGGGGCACTATGGCCGCGTCCAGGGTGGCAAGGACCTTCTTCGAGCTCTTGCTGGAAGCGGAGATGAGCTCGCGGGACGACAGGAGCATGATCAGCAGAATAGCTATCAAAGCGCCTCCGACGCCCACCCCGATGGCGGTTGTTATGGTCACAGCGCTGCTGGCTGCGGCGGTGGTTGTTGCAGCGCTTACCGTGATTATTGACATCTGGTAATAGAGGACGGGATACCTAATATAAAAGAATTGCCCGAACAGTTCGAGAATTGATACTGGTTCGGGCGGGCCTGCGCCGGGACTGTCAACATTAAATCAGCGCTGGACGATTAGCACTCTGTGTTCGAGACCGCCGACGAGATCATGAGGCGAAGGGGGCTCATGCCCTACGACTGCCATGCGATCTCCTGGGGATGGGACGGATTCCAGCCCGGGCTGGAGGTCTACGACCTCCAGGCCAAGGAACTGACGGAACTGGCGTCGCATTTCGTTCCGGGCGCCGCCCTGGACCTAACCGTCTCCGAGGCCAGGCGCTGCGTGGGCTCCTTCGTGGACGGGAGGTACGAGCCGTGCATGCTGCGGCAGGTGGTAAGCGGACAGCATGACCAGTGCCCGAGATGCGCCTCCACCTGGATCCCTGTGCAGAACTGCGTGTTCGAACCGGAATGTGATGGGGTCCATCGCACCAACCCGAAGTGCCGGGAGGGCGGTGGCACCATCTGCGCCAAGGAGCACCACGTGTACGCCGCCTTCTACGGGGAGCTGGTCAAGGTGGGCATGACCCTTTCCTCCAGGCTCATGGAGCGGGGCGTGGAGCAGGGCGCGGACGCGATGGCCAGGCTGGGAAGCTACCCCAACCGCCTGGAGGCCAGGAGGGCGGAGAACGCCATATCCAAGGCCATGCACGCCACCCAATGGGTCAGGAAG
>JAXGRO010000022.1:0-21024 GCA_040765825.1 Methanomassiliicoccales archaeon | reverse complement strand
TATAGAACGCGGTCATGAAGGCCGTGAGCACTCCCAGTATCCAGAGCACGGTGAAGGCGAACCCGGAGTGGCCAGCCTCGAAGGTGACCGCCAGGACCTCGTCCTTGCTCCAGAACCCGGAGAGCGGGGGTATGCCGGCGATGGACAGGCAGGAGATCAGCATGGTGATCATGGTGACCTTCATGTACTTGCCCAGGCCGCCCATCTGCTTGAGCTCCTCGGTGTGCACGTAGTGGATGACCGCTCCAGCGCCCAGGAAGAGCTGGCCCTTGAAGAAGGCGTGGTTCATCAGGTGGAACAGGCCCGCGCCGAAGGCTATGGAGGCCTCGACGTGGTGGCCGTGGTGCCACAGGAACGCGCCTGCGCCCAGACCGAGTATCATGTAGCCCAGCTGGGAGACGGTGGAGTAGGCGAGCACTCCCTTGATCTTCGGGGCGCAGAGGGCCATGGTGGCGGCCACGAAGGCGGTTATGCCTCCGATGGCGGCCACAAACAGGCTGACCTCGGCGCTGGTGGCGATGATGGGGAAGGACCTGGCGACCAGGTATACCCCAGCGTTCACCATGGTGGCCGCGTGTATAAGGGCAGAGACGGTGGTCGGACCTTCCATCGCATCGGGAAGCCAGTCATGCAGCGGGAACTGGGCGCTCTTGCCTATGGCCCCGCCGAACAGGAAGAAGGCCGCGAAGGCCATCATGGTCTTGTCGGCGGTGTCCAGGGCGGACCACACCAGCTCGTAGTTGAGGGTGTGCAGCTCGGTGAATAGGATGAACAGGCCGATCATGAACATGACGTCGCCCACCCTGGTCACCAGGAAGGCCTTCTTGGCCGCGCGGGCCGCGGCAGGCCTCTCGTACCAGAACCCTATCAGCAGATAGGAGCAAAGGCCGACGAGCTCCCAGAACAGGAACATCTGGAAGAAGTTGTTGGCCAGCACCAGGCCGAGCATGACGCCCACGAACAGGCATATCTCGGTGAAGTACCGGTGGCGCCTGGGGCCCTGGTCGTGCATGTAGGCGGTGGAGTAGACCACCACCAGGAAGGCGATGAAGGAGACCACGATGAGCATCATGGCCGCCACATTGTCCAGGTACATGCCCATCTCCAGGGTGAAGCCGTCGGCCAAGAGGACCCATTCCATGGATTGCTCGACCACCCTTCCGGTGGTCAGCAGCTCGTAGGCGGTCCACAGGGCCAGGACCATGCCTGCGCCCACGCCGAGGATGGCGACGATGCCGCCCTTGTCCTTCATCTTGCTGCCCAGGAATCCCACGATCACGAAGGCCAGCAGGGGAAGGACGGGGATCAACCATGCGTATTCCAGTATGTCCATCTTTACCACCTCAGCAAGTTAATGTCATCCACGTTCACGGTCTTCCTGAGCCTGTTGAGGTTCAGGAGTATGGCCAGAGCGACGGCGACCTCTGCGGCGGCGATGCCGATGGAGAACAGGGCGAAGGCCTGTCCGGTGCCGTCCTCGAAGTAGGAGGAGAAGGCCACCAGGTTGATGTTGGCGGCATTGAGCATCAGCTCAATGGACATCAGCACTATGATGGCGTTCTTCCTGAGTATGACCCCGGCCGCGCCTATGGCGAACAGGACCGAAGACAGTATGAGCACATATTCGAGCGGGATCATTCGTCATCATCCTCCTGCGCAATGAACACGCCGCCCATGATGGCGGAGAGGAGCAGCAGGCCCAGCATGAGCACCGCCACCCCGTATTCGTTGAACAGAACCTCCCCGACCTGGGCAGTGGTGATCACCAGGTTGCCGATATCGCCCCATTCCATGGAGAACACGGAATAGAGCAGGACCTCCAGCAACAGTCCCACGATCAGGATCTTGGCCACGATGGTCTGGGTGGAGTCGCCGCGGTTCACGGTGACCACCTCCCCTTCTTGCCATCGTCGACCTCGCACACGTCCCCACCGACCATCCGGCGCTTGGTGAGCATGATACCGAAGAGGATCAGGACGTTGATGGCCCCGACGTACACCAGTATCTGGATCAGGAACAGGTATTCCGAGTTGAGGAACATGTAAATTATGCCTACGCCCACGAAGGTGGCGGCCAGGAACACCACGCTGTGCACGATGTCCTTGGAGGCGACCACCATGATGGCGCATCCTATGGTCAATCCTGAGAAGATCAGGAAGAACAGGGTCGTAAGGTCCATCACAACACCTCCTTGATGCTAAGCGCCGATTTGGGACAGATCTCCACGCACTGTTCGCAGACCACGCACTTGAGGTTCTCGAACTTGGGCTGCTTGATCGGCTTCTTGGTCTTGGGGTTGAGCTCCCCGGTCTCCACCATCTCTATGGCCCCGGTCGGGCAGGTCTTGGCGCACCTGGAGCAGGATATGCACTTGGCCCCGTCCAGGACGATGGTGTCGTGCACCTCCCGATCGTTCTTGGCGTAATCCTTGGTGCTGCCGGCCTTTATCTCGGAGGGCAGGGCGAACCGGTAGTTCACCTCATATCCGGGCTTGTAGGGATGCTGCAGCCGCACCGGGTCGAACATCATGTCCGCCCTGTTGTAGGTGGACAGCTCGAACTCGGGGGTGACCAGCATGGCGTTGGTCGGGCATTCCTCGGCGCAGAAGCCGCACATCATGCACCTGGCCAGGTTGACCTGGGGGCGCTTGACCTTGCTCTTCTCGTCATTGCCGAAGGGCACCATCTCGATGCACTGGTTGGGGCACATCTTGGCGCAGCGGCCGCAGCCGATGCACTTGTCCAGCACGATGCCGGGGCGCCCGCGGTAGCAGTCCGGGTAGACCAGCTTCTCCCAGGGGTACAGCACGGTGTTGGGCCGGTTCTTGGTGGCCCTCCAGAGCTGCCTGAAGGTGACGCGCAGGGACTTGGCGATGTAGCCGGTCGGGCGCAGATGGTCCGCCTTGGTGTATTTCACATCCTCTATCCTCATTAGAACACCCCCGCGGTCTTGAGCGCTATGGCGATCAGCAGGTTGATTATGGCCAGGGGAAGCAGGCGCCTCCATCCCATGTGCAGGATCTGGTCGGTCCTGATCCTGACCATGGCCGCCCTGACCCATACGAAGAAGAAGAACACGATGTAGGTCTTCATCAGGTACCAGGCCTCGGCCCATATGAACTCCGGGCCGTCCCATCCACCCAGGAACATCATGGTGATCAGTCCGCACATGATGTAGGCGCGGAAGTAATCGCTGGCCATGACCAATCCCCAGCGGACGTCGCCGTACTCGGTCTGCCACCCTTCCACCAGTTCAGCCTCGGCCTCGGGCAGGTCGAACGGAACGCGCTCGGCCTCGCCTATGGCGGCCACGAAGAAGGTCAGCAGCCCAATGAACAGGGGCACGGCCAGCCAGATGTTCTCCTGCTGCCAGGCCACTATGTCCCAGAAGGACAGGCTCCCGGTCATGACCACCACGGACACGACCACCAGCAGGATCGGTATCTCCAGGGCGATGAGCTGCGCGGCGGCCCTCATGCCCCCGATCAGGGTGAACTTGTTGTTGGAGGCCCAGCCGCCGATCAGGATGCTGAAGGGCGCGAAGGAGAATATTGCGATACCCAGCAGGAGGGCCAGCGGGGGATCGATGACATAGAACTGCGGGCTCATCGGGATGCACCCGAAGAGCATGAATGAAGTAGCCAGAATGGCGAAGATGGCGAACTCGAACAGTCCGCGGTCGGCGTCCCGGGGCACGATGTGCTCCTTCAGAACGACCTTGATACCGTCGGCGAAGTTCTGGAAGAAACCGAGCACACCCACCTGGGTGCCGCGCCGGTCCATGAATCGCCCGAGGAACTTCCTCTCCATCCAAATGAAGCAGAGACCGAACATCATCAGCGTGACCAGGTAGATGAGCGCCACCAATAGTGTGGTCACCGCGGTCATCACCGGCTCGGTCTGCAGCCAATCGCCGAAGTCGCTCAGGAAGCCCAGCTTGGTCCAGTCCAGCAAGGAGGCGATGAGCCCCAAGAGCCACTCGGTGATATCCCCTAGTACAGTATACAGCGTTGCCATGTGATCACCTGTCCGTCTCTCCTATGCACATGTCCATGACGCCCATGATGGACGGGACGTCAGAGATCTTGTATCCCAGCAGCATGGCCGGGGCGGCTGACAAGTTGATGTAGTTGGGCGAGCGGACCTTGAGGCGGTACGGCTTGTCGGTCCCGTCGCTCACAATATACATAAGAGACTCTCCGCGGGGGTCCTCCACCCTGCGGCAGGCCGTGCCCTTGGGGGGGCAGCGGGGCACCTTGACGCGGACGGGGCCTTCGGGCATCTTCTCCAGGCATTGCCTGATGATCTTGGCGCTCTCCCTCATCTCGTCCATGCGCACCCGGTACCGGGACCAGGCGTCCCCGTCGGTGGCATAGCAGACCTCGAAGTCGAGGTCCTCGTAGACCTCGTAGGGATCGTGGCGCCTGAGGTCCAGGTCCACGCCGCTTCCGCGGAGGTTCGGACCGGTCAGTCCCAGGTTTATGGCCTTCTCCGCGGATATGTTGCCGATGTTGACGGTCCTCATGCGGAAGGCCTGGTTGGCGTCGGTCAGCGCCTCGATCTCATCCAGGCGGTCCAGGAAGAGGTCCAGGGTGCGGTTCACGTCCCTGGCCCAGTTGTTGGGAACATCGTTCCTGACCCCGCCGATGCGCGGATAGTTGTAGGTCATGCGGGCGCCGCTGATGTCCACCATGCGGTCCAGGAAGACCTCCCTCTCCCTGAGGGACCATATCAGGATGGTGTAGCTTCCCAGGTCGGTACCCAGGGCCATCAGCCACAGGAGGTGGGAGATGATGCGCTGCATCTCCAGGCAGGCGGTGCGTATGTACTTGGCGCGCTCAGGAACCTCCACCCCGAACAGCTGCTCGGCGGTGAGGCAGTAAACGTGGCTCCAGGAGAAGGAGGAACCATAGCACAGGCGGTCGGCCAGCGGGATGATCTGGGGATAGGTGCGGTTCTCCACCATCTTCTCCCAGCCCCGGTGCAGGTAACCCACGATGGGCTCGGCCTTGGTTATAGTCTCTCCGTCCAGCCTCACCCTCAGGTTCCACAGGCCGTGGTTGAAGGGGTGCTGCGGACCCATGTTAACCCACATCTCGTCAGCCATTTCAGACCCTCCTTCCGACCTGGAAATCCTTCCTCAGGGGATGGAACTTGAACTCCTCGGGCAACATTATGCGGCGCAGGTCGGGATGCCCCTTGAACACCACGCCCATTAGATCGAACGCCTCCCTCTCGTGCCAGTTCGCGCCGCCCCACAGCGGGGTGACGGAATCCACGGTGGGGTCGTCGCGGGGCAGGTCCACCTGGACCTCGGCCCAGATATGGTTGGCCCATGAGGATATATGATAGACAACGGTGAAATGGTCCATGTAGTCCACGGGGGTGACGCAGGAGTTGTGCTCGAAGGACATCTCGTCCTTCATGAAGGTGCACACGTCCAGGAACTCCTCCCTCTTGACCTTCATGACCATGCGGTTCGGCGCGGTCGCGATCTCCGCGTTGGGGAACTTGGACCTTATGGCGCCGGCGACCTCTTCCACGGACCTGTCGGGCTTGTCGTATATTATGACCTTCATTTGAGCACCTCAGTCGTCCAGGAAGCTTCCGCGGTTCTCCGCGGTGATCTTTTTGTTCAGCTTAAGGAAGCCCTCGATCAGAGCGTCCGGGCGGGGCGGACATCCAGGGACGTATATGTCCACCGGGATGAAGGTGTCCACGCCCTGGATCACGTTGTACGCGTCATACCAGGGACCGCCGGATATGGAGCATTCGCCCATGGCGATGACCCACTTGGGGGCGGGCATCTGTTCGTACAGGGCCTTCAGTGAAGGCCTGATCTTGGCAGATATCCAACCGTTCAAAAGCAGTACGTCGGATTGCCTGGGAGATGAACGGTAGATGATGCCCAGGCGCTCCGCATCGAAGCGTGCACCGGAGGAAGCGGCCATCTCCAGGGCGCAGCAGGCGATACCGAAGTGCAACGGGTACACCGAGTTCCTCTGGCCCCAGGACCAGATGGGGGCGGTTATCTTGTCAATGGCCTTCTTGCCGCCCGTGGCCACCATGGTCTCGCGGATGAAGTTGGAGCTCATCTCACGAAACTGCTTGGCGGTCATCGTCATGGCCTGAAATGACAGGTCTATATCCACAATATCCTCTCCTTCTTCAGCGAATAGAACACTCCCGCGAGCAGGATGATCAGGAACGTGACCGCAAAGATCTTTGCGGTCTCGGAGAGCTCAGTAAAGGACATGGCCCAAATCAACAGGAAAACAGTGACGATATCGAAGGCCACGAAGATGATGGCATAGATGTAGAATTGAACGTGGAATTGAATCTGGGCCACTCCGATGGGCCTCTCACCGCACTCGTAGGTTGTGTCTCGCAGCTCCGCTTGCTTGGTCGGTCGGAAGAGCTTCCCCACGAAGATAGCAATGAAGGGAACCAGCAACGCGATCAGCGCAAACAACGCTACCGGGAAATAGTCGTCTACGAGCATTGTAGGTGGATAATGCTTCCTTTATTTATACTTTTGAGAGTTGGCAGGGTCCGATTGTGAACCTTTTTTTGATATGACCAGTCAGTAATATTTAGTCATCATGATATTATAAAAAAATCCGGTTAAACAGGGGTAATTTCCAATGAGATATTAATAACAGGAAGCTAGATAGGTTTAAACGATGAAAGGACCCCGAGCTAAGATCGCGATATTGGTCGAGGACGAGTACGAGGACCTTGAGCTTTGGTACCCCTACTACCGATTGTTGGAAGCGGGATACGAACCGGTCCTGGTCGGTCCGGAGGCTGCCTCCTACCGGAGCAAGCACGGTTACCCGGCCAAGGCCTCCTTCTCCGCGGCGCAGTTGGACCCGGCGACCGTCCGGGGGCTGGTGATCCCCGGCGGTCACGCCCCCGACCGCCTGCGCAGGCATCCCTCGGTGGTGGAGCTGGTCAAGGGGGTGTTCGACCAGGGCGGGCTGGTAGCATCAATTTGCCACGGCGGTTCCCTTTTGGTCTCCGCCAACGTGCTGCACGGAAGGAAGGCCACCTCGTTCCGCTCCATTGAGATCGACCTGATCAACGCCGGGGCGAGGTACATCGACAGGGAGGTGGTGGTGGACGGGAACCTGGTCACCTCGCGGTTCCCGGATGACCTGCCGGCGTTCATGCGGGAGTCCCTGGCGGTCCTGGCCTCCCTAACCAAATCAGATTAAATACGAAGAACCATAATTGAGGGTCTGCCAAAGGCGGGTTTGCATATGAGGATCGGATTCGTGGGCGCAGGGAACATGGCCGAGGCCATGATGAAGGGGATAATCTCGGCCGGGGTGGCCAAGGCCGAGGACATCATCGCGAGCGAGATCGTGCCGGAGCGCAGGGACTACATCACCAACACCTTGGGGGTGCAGACCGTTTCAGACAACATCGAGGTGGTGCGTTCCTCGGACGTGATAATCCTGGCGGTGAAGCCGCATCATGTGGGTCCGGTGCTGGACGAGCTCAAACCGTACCTGACCGGTAACCATCTGCTGGTGTCCATCGCCGCAGGGGTGAAGATCTCATTCATGGAGTCCCATTTGAATTGGGGGGTTCGCGTGGTCCGGGTCATGCCCAACCAGCCCTGCTTTGTGGGGGCCTCCGCCTCCGGCTACGCCCTGGGGCGCTCGGCCAAGAAGGAGGACAAGGAGACCGTGCAGAACATCCTGAACTCGGTGGGAGTGGCCTTCTGCCTGGACGAGAAGCTGCTGGACGCGGTCACCGGCCTCAGCGGCAGCGGCCCGGCCTACATCTACATGGTCATTGAGGCCATGGCCGACGGCGGTGTGCTTGCCGGGCTGCCCAGGGACGTGGCCCTGCAGCTCGCGGCCCAGACGGTCATCGGGGCCGGCAAGACCTACCTGGAGACCAGGAAGCATCCCGGAGAGCTGAAGGACATGGTGGCCTCCCCGGGGGGGACCACCATCGAGGGCATCAGGGTGCTCGAGGAGGCGGGGGTCCGCGGCGCTTTCATCGATGCGGTGGAGGCGGGGGCCAAGCGCAGCGAGGAGCTCGGCGGGAAGAACTGATCATCTCTTCCGGGTGGTCCTCAGCGGGGAACCGCACACCGGGCAGTCCGGATGCTGCTCCCTGAACACCTTGCCGCAGCCGGTGCACAGGTAGTTCCAATGGACCACCTTCCTTATTCCCTTCATGCTGCGGGGGATGTATTCTATCCCGAGCACCGAGGCCATGTTCTGTATGGAATAATCGTCGGTGACCACCGCGGCCTTCAGCTCGTACGCCAGGGCCAGGACCTCCACGTCCACCGGGGAAAGGCGCGCGCAGTCCCCGGTCCTCCTGGCCGCCTCGCGCACCCTGGTCACGGAGGCGGAGGTGGCCTGGGAGACCTTCAGCACCGACAGCAGGTTCTCTGCCCTGCGGTCCCCGTACTTCTCCAGTTCCTCGAGCACGCCCTCCGTGACGAAGGCCTCCCAGCCCTCGGGCACCTGCTCCATCCCGAACAGGGCGGAGGTGTCCAACACGACCCTCACGCCTGGGTTATCGACAATGGCAATAGATAACTTTGTGGAGAACGGTACAACTAGCGTTCAAGTTAAATACGACCTTCTGATAAAAGGGCCTCGATGTCCGAGATCGCTGTGGATGATAGTGTCAAGAATTTCATAATCCAGAATGGGCAGGACTACCGCATCTGCACCTCCTGCTCGGGACCGGTGATGCTGCCGGTGTCCCTCAAGTCGCCCAAGTCCAGCGACATCGTGATAAAGGTCGGGAACCACGCCCTCTACATTTCCAGGGTCCAGGCCAGGTACATACGCAAGGTCACCACGGACATGATATACGATCCGAACGTGGGCATGTCCTGCAGCTATTACCCCGGCCTCTGAACCAGGACGGCCCGCTCGGCCGAGCGGGCGGCCATGTCCTCCAGGTCCACCTTGGCCTCCTCGGCCAATATGTCCTCGACCGAGGCGTGGGTGATCACCCGCACCGGGACGGCCGTGCATTCCTTCTGGCCGTCGGTGGTTATGGATATCCCGTAGGTCCCCATGTCCTTGGCCAGTTTTTCGATCTCCAGCTTGTCCAGCCCTATAAGGGGGCGCAGCACCGGCAGCCTCAGCCCGTGCTGCTCGGCCCTTATGTTGTTCAGGGTCTGGGAGGCCACCTGCCCCAGCGAATCGCCCATGACGATGCCCTGGGCCCCCAGCCGGAAGGCCATCGCCTGGGCGGTCCTGAGCATAAGGCGCTTGCACAGCACGCACTGATAGGAGCTCTGGCACCTCTCCTGGTTCACGGCCTGGTTCTCCCCATGGGGGGCCATGTACAGGGGCATGGCCTGTCCGGTGAAGGCCCTCAGGGCCTCGGCCAGGGATTCGGCCTTGCGTACCCCCAGCTCGCTCCCGAACGGACGGTTGTCCATGTGCAGAAGGACCATATCCGCTCCCCGTTGGGCCATCAGGCCGGCGGCCACCGGGGAATCGATCCCTCCGGAGAGGAGGGCGACAAGCTTCATGGCCATCAGTTGTTGTAGCGCGGGACCTCCGCGCCTCCGGTGAGGAGGAGGTCGGAGATGTCCTCGTCCTCGGGGTCTTCGCTCTCGATCACCAGCGCCAGCAGGAGGTCCAGCAGCTCTCGCATCTGGCGGACCTCTTCCCTCAGGTCCCTGATCTCCCGCGCCAGTTCGACGTCGGTGTCAGGCATGCGGGCGCCTCATTCCTTCCCGGTGCTCAGGATGGTCTCCACGAATCCGTAATCGTCGGCCACCTTGCGGGACTCGTAGGCCTCGCAGTGGTCGCAGTAGAGCCCCTTCTCTTCCCGCCTGAGCTGGGAGCGGCAGACCCGGCACAGCGATTTGACCGCCCCGTAGTGCGGGTGGGCGGTGTTCAGCTGAATGGAGGGCCTGACCTGCATGACCTTGGCCCGGATTATGTCGCTGGGCCGGTACTCGCGCCCCACGTCCTGCACGTAGTCCTGGGATATCTTGGACACGTGTATGGTGCCGTTGGTGTCCCCGGTGATGTTGCGGGACCGGCCCTCGACGGCCACGACCTCGCAGATGGCCATGGACGCGCGCACATCGGTGATCTCGCAGAACACGGAATCGCCCACGGCCAGGGAGACCATGGGATTGTCGGCCTCCACGCTCACGGTCTTCTCGGAATCGTTTATCTTCAGCTCACCAGTGAGGGCGGAGTACACAATGCCGCCCTCCTCGTACGTGCCTTCGGCCGGGAGGTATTCCTCAGCCACGGCCACCTCGTCTCCAGGTAAAACCTTTTTCTTGTCACTCATCACAATGCACCTGTCTTCAGGATGTAAAATAGCGTGACGTCGACCTCTTTCTTCGCCTTGCTATGGAATTCGAACATATGAGGAATCCCGAATTTATACCTTTTTAAGGCGTTTGCGGTGAAACCTGACCTGGCGGCGAAGCGTTCGATGAACGGCTCGGTCTGGCTCAGGTGCAGCGAGAATATGGCCGGGGCGCATCTCATGGCCGTGGCGAGGAAGGGGCGGTCCGCACCTTTCCTCTGGGCACCGAAGGGGGGGTTCATGATCACCGTGTCCGCCCTGAGGTCCACGTCCTCTATCTCGGCCAGTAGGAACTCCACATCGACCTGCAGCCTGGCGGCGTTGGCCTTGGCGACCTCCAGGGCGGGAGCGTCCTTGTCAACGCCCCGCACCTCGGCGCCGAGCAGCGCGGCCCCGATGCCCAGATGCCCGGTCCCGCACCCCAGGTCCAGGACGCTGCACCCTTGGACATGGCCACGGACCAGGGCCTCGAACAGCATGTCCGCGGCGATCACCGCCGGTGTGGAATACTGCTCCAGGTCCGCACGGGGAGCTGCAAAGGGGTCCAGCGATTGCAGCTTGATCTCCAGTTCCCTCCTCCTCATGCATCCCACCTGCCAGGGGCGCTCGGGCCGATCGCCCTCCTCATTGGTTCAGGCCCAGGTTCAGGAAGTCCGCGCTGGTGAGGATGCCCACTATGGCCCCCTTCCGGGACACCAGTATGGCCTCCTCCCTCTGCAGGTGGAAGGACGCCAGGTCGATCGGGGTGTCCTCGTTGAGTATGGGGAACGGGGCATCCATTATCTCCTCGATCCTGGTGCGCATCACCTCCTCGTAGGTCTTCCTGCGGGTCTTGGTCTGCTCTATGGTATAATCTCGGATGGCATCATCGGTGACCCCGCCGACAATCCTCTCCCCCACTATCACCGGCAGCTGGGTGAAGCGCCCCTTCATCATGCGTTCCACGGCCTCGCCCACGGTCTGGTCGGGGGTGACGAATATCACCCCGCGGGTCGCCAGGTCGCCGACGGTCAGCTGGGCCCCGGAACGCACCCCCTCGACCTTGCGCCGGCGGATGACCTCCTCGAAGGCGGTCAATATCTTGCGAACATTGCTGTACGAGGGGTCGATGGTCCCCCTCTCGATCTTGGCAATCAGGGATTGGCTTACGCCGGCGAGACCGGCCAGCTCCCTTTGGGAGAGGTTCAGGCGCTTTCTCATCTGCCTTATCTTGTCCAGGTCCGGCAGCTGGGGGACTAGGGCTGTGCGGGGCGATGTCATGGGGTCGTCACCTTTTGGGTCCTGTTTCAATAACGCGAATCATATTAATATCATTTTCCAGCATGATAGGATATATATCCATGGGAATCAGGGTGTTTTAATAAGGTTATGGACATATAATCAAATATTTTACCAATTTTACTGATTATTCATATTAAATTAACGATTTACAAAAAATTAATGATTTCTTTTTCACTTAATCGTAAATTATAATACGATATAATTTCGTTATGTTCACAAGTGATAAATAGGATGAGTTTTTTTATCCGGTTCGCCTGCGACATTCGTCTATTAATTACATATTATTTAGACGAATTGACCAGAAATAACAAAAAATATCGACATATGACCACGAAAAAAGACCATATAGGAGGGGGTGCACCTCTGCAGGTGCGCCGTACCCGTCCTTTGGCGCAATGAGGTAGTGAGAAGATGAAAGGAGTTGAAGGTCGTCCGGAAAGGGTGGACCGGCTGGGAACGCCGGTGCACGCCGAGAACTATACCGCCACCAGGCCGCCCGGCTGGCAGGGCCAGATGGGAGGATGCGGCATAGCCTCCTGCATTTCCCTGGACGGCAGGAAGATCTCAGGGGAGCGCATAACCAGGATGCTCACCATAATGGAGGAGCGGGAGAACGGGCTGGGAGCAGGTTACGCCTGCTATGGCCTCTTCCCAGATCATCGCGACCATTACTGCCTGCAGTTCTTCTTCGACGACGAGGACGGCAAGCGGAACGCCGAGGAGTTCATGGACGGGAGGCTGAATATCCACCACGATGAACGGGTTTTCACCAGGGAGCGCTCCAGCATCGCCCCGCCCTACCCCCTGGTCTGGAGGTACTTCGCCGAGGCGCCTGAACACCGCTGCTGGAGAGGGGACCTGGGCCTGAGCGAGGACGATTACCTGGTCGAGCTGGTCCAGCACATCAACGCTCATGTGGAGAAGGCATTCTGCATATCCAGCGGCAAGGACATGGCCGTCTTCAAGGGGAACGGTTACTCCTACGAGATCGCCGACCTCTACGACCTGGAACGCTACTCGGGGACCATGTGGCTATCCCATTCCCGGTTTCCCACGAACTCCCCGGCCTGGTGGGCCGGCGCGCATCCCCTTTCCCTGCTGGACTGGGGGGTCTGCCACAACGGGGAGATAACCTCCTACGGGGTGAACCGCAAGCTGGTGGAGATGAACGGCTACCGATGCACGGTGCTCACGGACACCGAGGTGGTGGCCTACATGTGGGACCTGCTGGTCCGCCGCAACGGCCTTCCGCTGGAGGCGGCGGCCTTCGCCATGGCCCCCCCGACCTATCAGGAGATCGGGCTGCTTCCGCCGGAGCAGCGCCGTCTGGCCGAATGGCTGCGCATCACCTACCGGGAGGCGTTCCTGAACGGCCCGTTCAGCATTATTGTAGGACGCAGCCGGCCAGAGACCACGTTGATAGCCCTGGCCGACCGCAAGAAGCTCCGGCCGATGATCGCCGGCCTCTCCCCGGACGGCAAGGTGGCCTACTGCGCCAGCGAGGAGAGCGCCATACGCATAGCTGAGCCTGACGCCAGGACCTGGGCTCCGGGCGCGGGCAACCCGTTCGTGGCCGTCACCGGCAAGGGTATCCTCCGCCGGGGCACCGAACCGCACTTCCAGGGGGTGAGGGTATGAGCGAGCCCAAGACCCCCGGGAAGCGCATGGAGCACCGTCTCCCCGAGAGGTTCGTGCCCCGGATCGACTACGACCTGTGCCGGGTGTGCAAGCGCTGCGTGAGCGAATGCTCCTATCAGGCCCTGGAGTTCAAGGAGTCGAAGGTGGTTCCGGCGGGGGGATGCGTGGCCTGCGGCCGCTGCATCGCCTTCTGCCCTGCCAACTGCATCGAGATCAGGCCGGTGCCGCCGCAGTTCGCCCCTCATGGCAACTGGTCGGAGAGGAGCCGCCGGGCCATCCTGGCCCAGGCCAGCTCAGGCGGGGTGCTGCTCTCCTCCTGCGGCGCTGACGACACCCACCCGGCCATATTCGACGACCTGCTGCTGGACGCGGCCCAGGTAACCAATCCATCCATAGACCCCCTGAGGGAACCGGTGGAGACGGTCACCTACCTGGGCCGCAGGCCGGGGAAGCTGGAGGTGAGGGACGGCAACATAATCATCCGCGAGGACGACACCCCCCTGATCCGCATGGATATGCCCCTGATGTTCGGGCACATATCCCTGGGGTCGATCGGCTACAACGCCCAGAAGGCCCTGTTCATGGCCGCCAAGGAGCTGAACATCGTGGCCGGGAGCGGGGAGGGCGGGCTGCACCCCGACTTCTACAGCTACGCGGATCGCATATGCTCGGAGGTGGCCTCCGGCCGCTTCGGCATCAAGCCGGAGTACCTCAAGGGCGTGGCCGCGGTGGAGATCAAGATCGGGCAGGGGGCCAAGCCCGGGCACGGCGGTCATCTGCCAGGGGAGAAGGTCACCACCATGATCTCCGAGACCAGGATGATCCCCCGGGGCACGGACGCCCTTTCCCCGTACCCGCATCACGACATATACAGCATAGAGGACCTGGCCCAGCTCATCTCCGTGCTCAAGGAGAGCACCGAGTACCGGCTGCCGGTGGGGGTGAAGATAGCCGCGGTGCACAACGTCGGGGCCATCGCCTCCGGGCTGGTGCGGGCCGGGGCGGACTTCCTTACCGTGGATGGCTTCAAGGGCGGCACCGGGGCCGCGCCGAGGGTGATACGCGACCACGCCGGTCTGCCGGTGGAGGTGGCCATCGCCGCGGTGGACAGGCGGCTCACCCAGGAGGGCCTGCGCAACCGGGTCACCGTGTGCGCAGGGGGCGGCATACGCTCCTCGGCGGACATGATCAAGGCCCTGGCCCTCGGGGCGGACGTGGTCATGGTGTCCACCGCGGCCATGGTGGCCATGGGGTGCCGGGTCTGCCAGCAGTGCCACCGGGGGCTGTGCTCCTGGGGCATCGCCACCCAGAGGGACGACCTGACCTCCCGCCTCGATCCGGAGGTGGCGGCGGCCCGCATAGTGAACCTGTTCCAGGCCTGGAACGAGGAGCTGAAGGAGGTCCTGGGGGCCATGGGCATAGACGCGGTGGAGAGCCTGGTGGGCAACCGGGACCGCCTGCGCTACCGGGGCCCGAACCCCAAGTTGGCGGAAGTGATGAACGTCAAGCACATCGGGGAGGGGTGGGGCTGATGAGGCCGGCCTGCAAGCCCAAGGGGCATTCCCACGAGTGCGACTGCGGCCGGGAGTGCATGACCGTGCACGAGGGCCGGGCCATCATCGACCTTAACCTTTCGGAGGTCAGGCCCATGCACTACACCACCCTCAACTGCGTGGTGCGCAAGGCCATGAGGATGGGGTGCAGCAGCATCGAGCTGAAGGGGGTCATGGGGCAGCGCTACCTGGCCTCCACGGCCTCCTCGGCCGGACTGTACATAGCCGTCCACGGCACCCCGGGCAATGACCTGGGGGCCTTCCTGAACGGCCCCACCATCGAGGTGTTCGGCAACGCCCAGGACATGACCGGGAACACCATGAACTCCGGGCGCATAATCGTTCACGGCAACGCCTGGGACGTGACCGGGCTGGCGGCCAGGGGCGGCACCATCATGGTCAAGGGGGACACCGGGTACCGCGTGGGCATACACATGAAGGAGTACGGCCAGGCCCACCCCACCCTGCTGGTGGGCGGCACGGCCAAGGACTACCTGGGCGAGTACATGGCCGGAGGGACCATCCTGGTCCTGGGCCTGGGGAACGGCCCGTCCCCGGTGGGCCGCAACGTGGGCGCCGGAATGCATGGAGGGAGGATATTCGTCCGCGGATCGGTGGCCCGCCACCAGCTGGGCCCCGGGGCCTCGATCTCCCCCATGAACGAGCAGGACCGGGAAGAGGTCACCAGATTGCTGGACGAGTTCGACAGGGCCTTCGGCACGGCCGCGCCCCGGGACCTGGAGGACTACGTGAAGATAGCCCCCAGCTCCAGCCGTCCGTTCTCCGGCTACTACGACAAGACCAGCGTCTAGGCGCCGGGAAGCCGGCTCACCGAGCTCATGACCATGCGCAGCTCGACGTCCTCCAGCCCCAGGGGCAGGAGGTCGTTGGCCAGCGCCTGCTCCATCTGGGCCACGTCCCGGGCCTGCAGCCGGACCATTATCCTGCGGGGGCCGGTGACCTGCAGGACCTCCTTCACCTCCTCCACCGCCGTCAGCTTGCGAAGGTCGTCGGCGGAGGCCCCCTGGCGGAGGTTGGCGAAGAGCACCGCGTCCACCTTTATGCCCATGCGCTCGTTGTTGACCACCGCGAAGTAGCCGAGGATGACCCCGTCGTCCTCCATACGCCTGATGCGGTCCCGCACCGTGGAGGGGGAGCGCTTCAGCTTGGCGGCGATCTCGTTGTGCGTCATCCTGCCGTCGTCGATGAGCAGCTGCAGGATGCGCCGGTTCATGGCGTCGACTACAGGCATTCGAACTCTTAACGCCGTATCGAACCTTAATGATTCCGATGATATCTCGGAATGTGGTTTAAAAAATGAAAAAAAGGGAAGAAATTCAATGAAAATCAGCAGATAGGGCGATTCCTCACTTCATGAATAGAGAGGGGGCCTCGGGCTTGGGTGTGAAGCAGGCCTCGCCCATCTCCAGCACCTGGGCCCCGGTCTCCATGGCCGTCTCCGAGATGGCCTTCTCGAACGACCTCTTGAGGTCATTCGGCGCAGCGGAGACCCTGGCGTTCAGCACCAGCTTGCCCTCCCCGGTGAAGTAGCGGCCTCCCTTCAGGCCGTCGACCTGCATGCGGTCCTCCACCAGGCTCATCTTGGCCGAGGCCGTGGGCGAGGTGAGCATGACCTTGACATGGCCTATGGTCTCCGGCGGGAAGTCGGTGGCCACCCTGCGCATGAGGGCGGTGACGAACTGATTGATGTCCAGGCGGCCCTCGGCCACCAGGCGGGCGTGGGCGTTGAACCATCCCATGGAGGCCTTCTCCACGGCGAACATCCTCTGATCGACCTCCTTGGGCTCCTTGGTGCTGACCCTGTCCGAGAGGATTATTTCCACTATTCGGTCCATGTTCCTGCGGGCCAGGGCCGAGCAGGGGATGACCTCGGCGTCGGAGACCTCCCTGGCGATGAGCCCTTCCGCCTCCCTGACCTCCTGCTCGCTCAGGCGGTCCATCTTGGAGAGCAGCACGTACTCCGCCTCCCTGACCTGATGGGAGGGTATGAGCTTGCCCCCGCCCAGGCCGAAGCCTTCCGGCTTCCTCAACGTCTCCGCGGCGCGGGTGCCGTCCACCACCACGAAGAAGGGGGCGACCTGGAACTCGTCCGGGTACATGGAGCGCAGGGGGGCGACCACCGAGCCCAGTATGGCCGTGGAGGTGCCTATCGGTTCGGCGATGATCACGTCCGGCCGGCCCATGGCCACCAGGCTGCGGGCGTTCTTCACGAACTCTCCGAAGTTGGCGCAGAAGCATCCTCCGAGCACGTCCTTGACGTCGAAGCCCGCGTCCTTCATGTACTCGGTGTCCACCAGCACGTTGCCCTGGTCGTTGGTGATTATGGCCACGGACTTGCCGTGCTTGGACCTGAGCTCCTTGCCCAGGGCCGCGGCCAGGGTGGTCTTCCCGGCCCCTAGGTAGCCGCCCAGGACCACGAAGCGGGTCGGGGGCTTGTCTCCGGATTGCATGCACGGGGTATCGTTCCGCCGTGCTTATACGTTTCTTGGGACTCCAATATTACAGTCCCTCGATTTGGATGGTCCGGCGCAGGAAGGCGCAGGTCTGGCAGGGGATGTCGATGACGCACCTCTGACCGGCCGGGATCCCCTTGATCGCGGCCAGGAGGGCCAGGTCCATGGGCCGGTAGGGGGGCTTGCGGTTGTTGGCGGCCAGGACCTGCTTCTCCGCCGGGGTGAGGGCCTCGGAGTCGAAGCGGGACTGTGCGAACTCCATGCACCTCTCGGCCTCCTCGCGGCTGCACTGATCGCAGCGGGCGCCGACCTTCACCACCGCGCCGTATATGTCCGCCAAGGGGTCCACCAGGAATATTCCGTGGTCCTTGCCTATGGTCAGGAAGACCGCGTAGGGGAGGGCGGCCTCGATCAGCTCCATGCGCGTGCCCCGCACCTTCTGCTCCTCCCTGACCGTCCAGAAGTCCCGCAGGTGATGGTTGAGCTGGTAGACCAGCTGGTGGTACTCTATCCCCAGGGAGTCCGCCAGCTCCTGCTTGCTCATGGGAGCGTCCCTGGTGGCCCGGTAAAGCCGGGTCAGGATGCGCTTCCTCAGGTCATGGTTGACAATGGACGTGTAGGTCTCCGGATCGATGTAGGCCATCTCTATTCGGCAGTCGGCGGTCAACATCACTTGATTCCATTCTCAATTATTTAACCGTTGATGGCCGGCCGGTAAGTTTGATTGTAAGGGCATCGGACAAGGCCCCTGAGGGCCTAGGACATTTCATGGTGGGAACCATGAGATGCCCTGAATGCGGAGCCATGCTGAAGAACGACTACCAGTTCTGCAACCTTTGCGGCCACCGTTTCACCGGAGGCGGGGAGGTAAGGGGACCGCGGATCGCAGCCCCCGGCAGGAATCCACCCAGGATCGTGGAGAGGGCCCCCGTACCTCCGCCCAGGCCCCCGGATCGGCGGCCGCTCCCCCGCAGGACGCTGATCGTCGCCCTGTTGACCATTTTGGCCATGTCCCCCCTGACCCCCTGGGTGGGGACCTTGGGCGGCCTGGTGGGTATCCAGTCGTTCGGCATGGACATGCTCTTGGGCAGATACATCGCCATCCTGGCCGTGGCCGGGATGGTCCTGGTCCTCTACGAGCGCCTGGTCCCGGACCTCAGGCTGCGCAGGTTCTCCCTTGCCGGGATCGGCGCTGGAGCAGTGGCCTTGACCGCCATGGACATGATGGAGGTATACCGGCTTCGGATCACCGATGAATACCTTTCCTTCTTGGGGCCGAGCATCGGGCTGGGAATGTATCTGACCCTGGCCGTTGGACTGCTGCTGATCTTCGCCTCCCTGCCGCTCCGAGGTTCGACAAGCGACCGGACCGCCCCTACGATCGCCCCGATCAGACCAGGTTCTCGGGGTTCAGGCCCTTGAGCTCCTCGAGCACGAACCGCCCGTCCTTGCGCACCAGCACATCGTCGAAGAATATCTCCCCGCCGCCCCATTCAGGGGTCTGGACCAGGACCATGTCCCAATGTATGGTGGAGCGGTTGCCGTTGTCCGCCTCGTCGTAGGCATTCCCGGGGGTGAAGTGGATGGAACCGGCGATCTTCTCGTCGAACAACGTGTCCAGCATGGCCCTGTTGATGTAGGGGTTGACCCCTATGGCGAACTCCCCGACGTACCTGGCCCCCTCATCGGTGTCCAGAATGGTGTTCAGTCCGGGGGTGTCCGAGCTGGTGGCCTCCACGATCTTGCCGTCCTTGAACCTCAGCACCACGTTGTCGAAGACCTTGCCCAGGTACAGCGTCCGGGCGTTGTAGCTCAGCACCCCGTTCACGGAGTTGCGCACTGGCGCGGTGTAGACCTCCCCGTCCGGGATGTTGCGCTCCCCGTCGCACTTCACCACCGGAATGTCCTTTATGGAGAACCTGAGGTCCGTACCAGGCCCCACGATGCGCACGTTCTCCGTGCGCTCCAGCACCTTGACCAGGGCGTCCATGGCCTTGGACATCCGGTCATAGTCCAGGGTGCAGGTGTTGAAGTAGAAGTCCTCGAAGGCCTCGGTGGACATCTGGGCCTGCTGGGCCATTGCCGAGGTAGGCCACCGGAGCACCACCCACTTGGTCTTCGGAACCCTCCACTCGGAATGCACCGGCCCCCACCACAGCTTGTTGTAGAGGTCCATCCGGTCCGCGGGCACGTCGGAGTTCTCGGTGATGTTGAAGGATCCGCGCATTCCGATATAGGCCTGGGCCCGCTTCATCTTGTTAAGCTCCACCTCCCCGATCTGGGCGATGGTCTCCCGGTCCGCGTTCCTCAACAGCTTGCGGAATATCCGGGCGGAGCGCAGGGACACCAGGGGTATGCCCCCGACCTCGTGCACCTTGTCCAGCAGTACCTCGAGCATCTCCACGGGCATGTCGAAGGCCTCGATGTAGACCGTCTCTCCCTTCTGCAGCCGTACGGAATGATCTATGAGCACGTCAGCCAACTTGCGCATTCTAGGGTCAAACATACGGTCTCCGCTAATCCCTTGGAAGGTATATCAGGGTTGGCAAGAACCCCCTCCGGAGGCGACGAAAGTTCTATTAGGCCGGTTGGACGGTCAACGTCCGTGGACGAGGTGGACGTGGCCCTGAGCCGCATGCTGATGCGCAACTCCCGCACCCCCTACTCGGTGCTGGGAAAGGAGCTTGGACTGAGCCCCCAGTTGGTCCACCGCCGGGTGCAGAACCTCATGGACGCGGAGATAATCAGGGGAACCTACGCCGCTCTGAGCTTCAAGGCCATGCGGGCCATGTGGGTCATTGTGCACGGCTGGGCCAAGGCCAGCTCCATGGATGAGGCGGCCAAGGCGCTGAAGGACGAGCAACATGTGGCCATCGTGCAGGTGGCCTCCGGCAATTATGTCTACGTGCATGGCAACGTCACGGACGCCGTGGGACTGGCGGAGCTGGTCACCTCGGTGCAGAGAGCCCTGGTGATGACCGACCCCCAGGTGGGGATCGTTCACACGCCTCCGGTGGACGGCCCCGGCCTGAACGGCATGGACCTGCGTATCATCAAGGCCCTGGCCAACGACGCCCGCCGGCCGGTGAGCGAGCTGGCCGAGGAACTGGGAACCACGGCCAAGACGGTCCGCCGCCGTCTGGACCGGCTCATCAGGGAGGAACTGGTGCAGCTATCGATCCATTGGCAACCGGACACCATGGGGGACATGGTGAGCCAGATACACCTCATGCTCAAGGAGGGGGTCCCCAACGAAAGGGCGGCCTTCCTTATGATCAAGAAGTACGCGCCGGGGATAATCAGAAGCTACACCTTCAGCAACGTACCGGGTTTCATCTTGCTGACCTACTGCAACCGCAACGCCCGGGAGATGCAGGAGACCTGCCGGGGGCTGGAGGCGGAGGGGATCTTCATCAACGTGGTCCCCAACGTCATCCGGGCCATCTATCATTACCCCGAGCACAGGCATGCGGTGATGCAGGACATGCTTAGGAAGGCGGAAAGGAACTGATGGCCCCTGGATGCTTCCATTTTTTCCATTAATTAACGCAAGTCGTTGAAAAAAGGGTCGTTTTCCAACGGTACATGACCTTTTCTTAGTTCATCCCCTTGACGAGCGACTAAGCCCTGAACCGGTCTAACCCGTTTCGTGAAACAAATGATCGCTCCGAAAAGGAAGGGATTGATAGCGGTGTGCGGGCTGGCGGTCGTGCAGAGCATCGCCAGGATCGCCATACCGTTGAGCATGGCCGGGCAGGGAGG
>JAXGRO010000021.1:0-25633 GCA_040765825.1 Methanomassiliicoccales archaeon | reverse complement strand
TCTTCTCCTCTGCCGCCCTCTTCTTGGGCACAGAGACCTCTAGGACGCCGTTCTCCATCCGGGCCTTGATGCTGCCCTCGTCGGCGTTCTCCGGAAGCCGCACCTGTCGGAAGAAGCGCATGCTGCCCCTCTCCCTGCGGATGTAGCCCTCCTCCTTCTCCTCGGTATCATGCTCCCTCTGGGCGGAGATCCGGAGCAGGTCGCCCTCCACTTCGATGGACACGTTCTCCTTGCCCATCCCCGGCATGTCCGCCTGTATCAGGTAGCGGTCGTTCTCCTCCCGCAGGTCCATGCTGGGCATCCTGGTGCCTTCCTTGGGCAATACGTCATGTCCCGGCAGCAGGAACCCCGAGCGCATGTCGTTCAACAGGCGGTCCATCTCCTCGAACACCGAGACCGGGCCCCAGGTCCAGACCCTGGGTACCAGGTCCACAGGCTCTTTCCTTGCTCTTGACATCCTATCACCTTTCACATATGAACCAAGAGTTGTATACTCTTAGTACAATACATTAGTGTTTGTACTTCTATAAATACTTTACTTAAGGAACCTCCTCAGGTCCTGCTCCAGCCTGGACGCAACCTCCTCCAGGCGCCGCTGCACATCGTCCATCTCCCTGCGGATGTTGGGCCCGCCCTCCTTCAGCTCCTGTTCCAGACGTAGCAGGGCCTGCTCGGCCTCCTTCCCTCCGACCTTGGCCATCTCCGTGGCGTCCTTCAGGGCCTCCCGTCCCAGGCGGTCCATGTCCGCGGCCGCGGCCTTCATGGACTGGTCCAGGCTGCTCCCTATCCTCTTGATCTCCCTCAGGTACCTCTCCAGGTCACTCTCGACGGTCATTCTCTCCCTCCAGCTGTCTCAGTATCCCCTCCACGGTGTCATCCCTCAGACCCAGCCCCCTGGCAAGGTCCCTGGGCTCCATCTCCGGGTGCAGGATGTACTCATAGACCACCTTGCGGCTTTGGTAATCGTGGAATGCCGAGTCTACCATGCGCCCGGCCATCTCCAGCAGGCCCTCCTTCTCGTGGATGAGCCTGGAACGCCTCTCCTTCAGATCATCCAGTTCCTGGTCGATCCTTCCCAGCTCCGCCCTCAGGTCCTTGATGCGCCGCCCGTCCTCCTGGCTGGCCGCGGTCTGGGGCTCATCATCGAAAGGGCGGACCGCCACCTCGGTGTTGAACAGCCCGGGCCCGATGTCCACCACCATGGTGAATCCTGTGGTCGGGAAGTAGCGCCTGCGGGAAGGCCCTCCCTGATCGGACTCCTCGGTGAACGAGCGCACCATGTCCAGCTCCTCCAGCATCCTAAGGTGCTTCATAATTCCCTGCTGGCTCAGCCCCAGCTCGCGCGAGAGCTGCAGCGGGTAGTGCGGCTCCCGTACCAACGCCTCCAGTATCCTACGTCGGGTGGGGTTCTCGATCACCGACAGCAAAACGTCCAGTTCGTCCATGTCACACCAACTATTGAACCAATTGTTTACATCTATGAATTGTCAACATTTAGTATATATATTTCTCGGGCGCGGGAACATTTAACTAACGGACACCGTTCAAGTGGCATGGCCGGCGAGCTGGTGGGCGACAGCGTGATCATCTCCGAGATGGCCGAGGGGAGCCAGATATACAACAAGGGATACTATGGCTACCCCCGCTCCGGAGGGGGGCTGGAGCTCGACCTGCTGGAGGCCCTGTACCTTCTGGAGTGCGAGAAGCTGCAGGTGCAGATCGGCGGAAGGGATGTGGACCACGCCACCCTGTACCGCCGGGCCGCGCGCTCCACCGATGCGCTGCAGCCCCGGTACATCGTCTACCGGGACCTGCGGCAGAGGGGCTACATAGTCAAGGTGGACCAGGGGGACTTCAACTTCCGGGTTTACCCCAGGGGCGCCTCGCCGCACAACTCCCAGGCCAAGAACTGGGTGCTGGCCATATCCGAGCGGGACATTTTCAACATCGCCGGGCTGCTGGAGAAGAGCGAGACCTCCCAGCGAACCCGCAAGGACCTCCTGCTGGGAGTGGTGGACGAGGAGGGCGACATCACCTACTACACCCTGGAGGAGGCGGAGCCCGGAGGGCACACCGAGGAGGGCCCCACCAACGCGGAGGGCGCCCTGATAGACGACGCGGTCATCGTGCTCGGCGCGGAGGCCGACCGCCTGTATGAGAACGGCTTCTACGGCAAGAAGATAGGGCCCATGCTGCAGCTGTCCCTGCTGGAGGCGGTGTACCTCATGGAGAAGGGGCGGCTGGACATCCGCTCCATACGCTCCGGGCAGAGGATGGGCATGAACGGGCTGCTGAGCAGCGCCAAGCGCTCCCAGCCGGACTTCGACATGCGCATGTCCGCCTACAAGGACCTGCGCTCCCGGGGCATGGTGGTCAAGACCGGGTTCAAGTACGGAACGCACTTCAGGGTGTACGAGGGGAACCCCTCCAAGCATCACTCCCGATACCTGGTGCACGTGGTCCCGGACGACTACTCCACAGTGTGGGCGGAGATCTCCCGGGCGGTCAGGCTGGCCCACGGGGTTAAAAAGGAGATACTGCTGGCCTCCTCCGGCCAGCTGTTGCGGTACGTGAAACTGACCCGCGTGCGGCCCTAGGCCGGGCAGACCGGCTCCTTTCTCATTTCTTCCTTGAGCTTCGCGGCCCCGGCCACATCCTGGGGGTCCAGGGCCATGGCGGAATCCAGCAGCTGGTCGGCCTCGTCCAGACGCCCCTTGTTGGCCATGACCACGGCCATCTTGACCATGAAGTTGGTGCGCTTGCGGTCGAACTGGGTGTAGTGGATGGCGGTCTTGAAGGCCTCGATGGCCTCGTCCAGCTTTCCGATCTTCAGCAGCCCGTCGCCCAGCCTGGCGTAGCGGGCCGAGCGGGTCTCCGGGGCGGCCTCCTGTTCCGCGGTCATCCTCAGGGTGTCCACGGTCTGCAGCAGGGAGGCGGGGACCTCCACGGTCATCCCGCAGCTGCAGCAGGCCAGGTCCCCCTCCTGGATCTCCGTTCCGCACTTGGCGCAGAACTTGGGCAGGCGGGTGCCGCAGTCCGGACACAGGGTCCAGTCGGCCTCGACCACCGTGGAGCACTTGGGGCACTGCGCGGCGGTCTTCAGTCCGCCGGAGGAGAAGCGTCTCAGCGAGGCGGCCACCTCCTCCTCGGAGGGCATGAAGGCCGGGCGGTAGACGAACACCAGGGCCAGGGCCAGAAGCTCCAGGCCCAGGGCCACCAGGTTCAGGGTGTAGGCCAGGTCCTCGGTGTAGTATAAGGACACGGCGCGCAGGAGCAGCAGCACGGCCAGGGCCCTGGTCAGGCCTGGCCACTCCCCCACCTGCGTTCCGGCTATGGTACGGGAAAGGGATATCTCCCAGGCCCCGGCCACAGTGAACAGCAGGATCATGATCATTCCGGGAATGGTGCCCACGGTCATGTAAATGAATATGGACGTGATGGGGGTCATGATCAGAATTAGGCCGGCCAATATGACTCCGACCGACGGCAGCAACAGGATGGGTCTCTTCACCTTCAAATCTAACACCTCATGCGAAGCCTGAGCGCTCTCCAATAAAATGTTAAGATAATAAGAGGTTTGCGGGTCAGAGCTGTATCTCGATGCCCAACTTGTCGGTCAGCTCCTTGTAGCGGTTCCTGATGGTGACCTCGGTCACCCCCGCGATGTCGGCCACCTCGCGCTGGGTCCTCCTCTCGTTGCACAGGATGCTGGCGATGTATATGGCCGCGGCGGCCACGCCGGTCGGGCCGCGTCCGGAGGTCAGCTCCTTCTTGTTGGCGTCCTTAAGGATGTCCGCGGCCTTGGCCTGGACGTCCCCGCTCAACTTCAGCTCGGAGCAGAACCTCTGCACGTAGTCCTGGGGCTTGGTGGGCATGAGCTTCAGGGAAAGCTCCCGGGTCATGAAGCGGTAGGTACGGCCGATCTCCTTGCGGCCAACCCTGCTGGAGCTGGCGACCTCGTCCAGGGTTCGGGGGACATTGCACTGGCGGCAGGCGGCGTAGAGTGAGGCGGCCACCACTCCCTCGATGCTGCGGCCTCGGATCAGGTTCTTGTTGACCGCCTTGCGGTAGACCATGGCCGCGGTCTCCCTGACGTTGCGGGGCAGGCCCATGGCCGAGGCCATGCGGTCCAGCTCGCTCAGGGCGAAGGCCAGGTTCCTCTCGGTGGCGTTGGACACGCGGATCCTGCGCTGCCACTTCCTCAGGCGATAGAGCTGGGCGCGGTTCCTGGTGGGGATGCTCTTTCCGTAGGAGTCCTTGTTCTTCCAGGAGATCTCGGTGGAGAGCCCCTTGTCGTGAATGGTGTAGGTCATGGGGGCGCCGGTCCTGGCCCGCTTCTCCCCCTGTTCGACGTCAAAGGCCCTCCACTCCGGTCCAAGGTCTATGAACTGGTCGTCGATAACCAATCCGCACTCCTCGCAGATCAGCTCGCCCCTCTCATAATCCCTGACCAGGTGCCCGCTGTTACACTCTGGGCACCGGGTTACTTCCTCTGCCGCTTCCTTTTTGTTTGCCATGTTCATCGACCCCATCAATATAGACCTGCTTCCCAGCTATGGAGAGCAGGCTGGCGTCCCCGGTCGGTTCGACGGTGACGTAGGGCGAGTCCACCGGGCCGAATATCCTGACTATCCGTCCCAGGGGCTTCTTGCGGTTGTCGAAGACCGCCATCTTGAGCTTGGGGGTGAAGGAGGCGCGGACCACCAGACGGCCATCCACGGTCACTTCCTGCACGTTCCCAAGAAATTGCATGGTACACCCCGAACTTCCCCGTCATTAACCGGTGTTGAGAATGATGAATATGAATCTAGTATAAAACCATTACGCAAAGGTATATTTATTTGACAGCACTTGAGATTTAATCTTTGCTCAAAAACGAGGTTTTCTGGATATATTTAATCCTATCATGTCCGCCCACCCAAACGGCCGACACCATACAGTTTATGATGGAGCATGCTCTCTACCGGCCGTGAAGATATCCGAGGACCATCCGAGGTACCGCTCGCTGGTGACCAGGGAGCGTATGGCGGCCATGGTCGAACGCGGTATAGTCTCCACCACCGGGCTCATCGCCCACGGCAGGGGGGAGGCCTTCGATTATCTGCTTGGCGAGGCCACCACTCCTGAGGCCGAGGCCGCGGAGGCCGCGGCAGCGGCGCTTTTATCCCTGGCCCGAAGGCCGGTGATCACCGTGAACGGGAACGCCGCGGCCCTGGCCGCCCGCGAGCTGGGCGATCTGGCACGGGCCTGCGGGGCCCCGCTGGAGGTGAACCTTTTTCATCGCAGCGACCGGCGCATGGACCTGGTCTGCGACTTCGTGGAAGGGGAGACCGGGCTCAAGGTCCTGGGGCGCGATCAGGACGCAGTGCTGGAGGGAATAGCCTCCGACCGCGCCAGATGCACCAGGGAAGGGCTGCTGTCCGCGGATGTGGTCCTGATCCCCCTGGAGGACGGGGACCGGGCGCAAGCCATGGTCAAGGCCGGGAAGGGGGTCATCTCCATTGACCTGAACCCCCTATCAAGGACCAGCCTGGCCGCGGAGGTGGCGGTGGTGGACGAGATCACCCGCGCGGTGCCCGGCATCACCGCCTGGTGCAGCAGGTTCAGGAATAGGCCGGAGGAGGCCCGCGGGGTGCTCGCGGCCTTCGACAACCATGAGAACCTGGGGTCGCTGCTGCAGCGCATCTGCCGCGGCCTGGAGGAAGGACCTCCGAAATGAATCGAGGTATGCAAATGGAACAAGAGTTGCTGACCAAGGGATCCAGGCGGCTGGCGTGGGCCGAGGCCCACATGTCCGTCATCAATGAGATAGGGCAGAGGATGAGGGCCGAGGGGTCCCTTAAGGGCGTCAAGGTGGGTATGGCCCTGCACGTGGAGGCCAAGACCGGCATGCTGGCGGTCACCCTGGCCAACGCCGGGGCCAAGGTCCGTCTGGCCAGCTGCAATCCCCTGTCCACCGACGACTCCGTGGCCCTGGCCTTGCGGAAGGAGAGGGGCATCGAGGTGTTCGCCCGCAAGGGAGAGAGCAACGAGGAGTACTACGAGAATCTGAACGCCGTTCTGGACATGAGGCCCGAGTTCGTGATCGATGACGGCGCGGACCTCATCACCATGCTGCACACCACCCGCCGGGAGCAGCTGGAGGAGGTCCGGGGAGGGAACGAGGAGACCACCACCGGGGTCATCCGCCTGAAGGCCATGGCCGCGCAGGGTCAGTTAAAATTCCCGGTGATGGCCGTCAACGACGCCAAGATGAAGTTCCTGTTCGACAACCGCTATGGCACAGGGCAAAGCACCTTCGACGGATTCATGAACGCCACCAACCTTCTGGTGGCCGGGAAGACCCTGGTCGTCGCCGGCTACGGCTGGTGCGGACGCGGGGTGGCCATGCGGGCCAAGGGCCTTGGAGCGGACGTCATAGTCACCGAGGTGGACCCCATCAGGGCCATCGAGGCCCGCCTGGATGGGTTCCAGGTCCTGCCCATGGTGGAGGCCGCCCGCCGGGCGGACATCGTGATCACGGTCACCGGCTGCAAGGACGTGGTCCGGGAGGAGCACTTCACGGTGATGAAGGACGGCTGCGTTCTCGGCAACTCTGGCCACTTCGACAAAGAGATCTCGAAGAGGGCCCTGGAGTCCATCTCCTCGCCACCGGTGCGGGTGCGCGAGCAGGTGGAACGCTATGACCTGCGGGACGGGCGCCGCGTGTACCTGGTCTCCGAGGGCCGGCTGATGAACCTGGCCGCGGGACAGGGGCATCCGGTGGAGATCATGGACATGAGCTTCTCCATACAGGCGCTCGCGCTCGAGCACCTGGTCAAGAACCACTCGACGATGACACCGCAGGTGCACCCGGTGCCCCCGGACATGGACGAGCTGGTCGCCAGGATCAAGCTGAAGACCCTTGGGCTTAGCATAGATCATCTCACCCCGGATCAGGAAAGGTACCTGCACGACTGGCAGGAGGGCACGCAATGAAGCCCTTCCTCTGCGTGTACGGGCACACGAACATGGACCATCTGCTGGAGCTGAAGCGGCTTCCGGAGCTGAACACCTCGGCGAACGTCCTCTCCAAGCGCAGCTTCTTCGGGGGCACCGGGGCCAACGTGGCCACCATGTCCTCGGCGCTGGGGGTGCCCACCGCCCTGGTGTCCTACGTGGGGAGCGACCTTCCCCCGGCCTTCCGCCAGCTCATGGAGTCCAAGGGCGTGATACTGGACGAGCTGATGGAGGTGGAGGGGAGGGAGACCCCCACCGTCTGGATAGCCACCGACGAGGAGGAGGACCAGGTGGCCTATGTGTTCCAGGGGGCCATGGCCGACATGTCTTCGTACCCGCTGCAGGTGAAGGGGGCCAGGGAGGCCCTGGCGGTGCACCTCATGACCGGCTCTCCCGATTACTACCTCAAGCTGCTCTCCCAGCCCTACATGCTGAGGAAGAGGCGGGCCCTGGACCCGGCGCAGGAGATCCATCACGTCTGGGACGCGGAGCGCTTCCGCAGGGCCCTGGGGTACACGGACATGCTGTTCTGCAACCGGAACGAGCTGGCCACCGCCCTTCGCTACTCCGGAAAGGAAAGCCCGGAGGAGCTGCTAGGCAGCTTCAGGGGGATGCAGGTCATAGTCAACACCCTGGGCGGGCAGGGGGCCAGGATATACACCAAGAACGAGGTCCTGGACGTCCCGGCGGCCAAGGTGGACGTGTTGGACCCCACCGGCGCCGGGGACGCCTTCCGGGCCGGGTTCTGGGCCGGGCTGTACCGGGGCATGGGCTGGATGGACTGCGGGCTGCTGGGCTGCGCCGCCGCCTCCTTCGTGGTGGCCTCGCCCGGCTCCCTGACCTCCATACCAGATTGGGACATGGTGGAGTCCCGGGCCAAGGAGATCATGTGAAGAACCCCTATCTGGACAGCGCTCATCTAGAGGTTCATCTGGAGGAAAATTATAATAAGTGAAAAAACCTGTAGGACGCCCAAGGTGAACGAATGGCATGGAGACCGTCCCTGCCCCCGCTCCCCGTGCCAGGCACGCGGAGGGGGCGGACGTCGCTCGCCGGTCATCGACACCCGCGTCCTAATATAATATCATGGAAAGGTGATCAAGAATGGATTGGATTGGTTTCCTGACGGTGCTCCTGCTGACCTTCAGCCTGGTCATGTTGCTGGCTGGGGCTTTCACGGCTTACTTCGGAAGCGGCAAGAGCAGGATGATAGGTGTCGTTCTGTTGGTTATTGGATTGATCGTGGGGCTGGTCTGGGGCTACCTGGGTTACGCTGACGAGCTCATCACCGTGGACCTCTCCGAGGTCGTCTGGGCCGCCTTCGTGAACATCATCGCCGCCCTGATCGGCGCGCTGGTGGCCGTCGGCGCGTTCCTGCTGGCCATCATGAAGAGCTGAAAACCCTTCCACTAACTTTTCCTTGCCTCCCTGGGAGGCAAATCCTTTTTTATTTGAACTCTGTCAGTGGCCACGATGGCTTCGGTTCTCATCATTCTCGGGAGCAAGAGCGACGCGGAGGTGGGCCGCAAGGCCCTGGATGTGTTCAGGCGTTTCGGCGTGGAGGCCAGCATGGTCGTGGCCTCGGCCCACCGCACCCCTGACCGGGTCAAGGCCCTGGTCGACGGCAGCGGCGCTGACGTGTTCATCGCCATGGCCGGACTGGCCGCGGCGCTGCCCGGGGCGGTGGCCTCCTTCACCCACCGGCCGGTGATCGGCGTGCCGGTGTCCGGAAAGGTGAACCTGGATTCCATTCTGTCAATAGTGCAGATGCCCCCGGGCGTGCCGGTGGCCTGCGTAGGGCTGGACCGCGGGGACAACGCCGCGCTGCTGGCCGTTTCCATGCTGTCCATCTCCGACCCCGGGCTGGCCAAGGAACTGGCCGCCTACCGCAGGGAGATGGCCGAGAAGGTGGAGAAGGATTCCGAAGAGGTGCAGGCCTGATGTTCGACCCCAAGGAGTTCGTGGACGAGAAGATCGAGGAACTGAGGAACAAGATCACCGGAAAGGCGGTCATAGCCTGCTCCGGGGGAGTGGACAGCACCGTGGCCGCGGTGCTGGTGGACCGGGCCATTGGCGAGCGGCTGCTGACGGTCTATGTGGACACCGGACTGATGCGCAAGGGGGAGACCGAGTACGTGCGCCGCATGTTCGACAAGCTCAAGGTGCACTACCGCATCGTCGACGCCAAGGACGAGTTCTTCGGTGCCCTGAAGGGGCAGATCGATCCCGAGAAGAAGCGCAAGACCATCGGGGAGCGCTTCATACGCGTGTTCGAGCGCGAGGCCCAGTCCTTCGGGGCCGATTTCCTGGTGCAGGGGACCATCGCCCCGGACTGGATCGAGAGCGGGGACGGCGTCCGGGACACCATCAAGTCCCATCATAACGTGGGGGGGCTGCCCAAGGACATGACCCTGAAGCTGGTGGAGCCCCTGTGGGACCTCTACAAGGACGAGGTGCGGGCGGTGGCCCGGCACCTGGGCGTGGAGGTCTCCGAGCGCCAGCCGTTCCCCGGTCCGGCCCTGGCCATCCGGGTCATCGGCGAGGCCACCCCCGAGTCCGTGGGAGTGGTCCGGGAGGCCTGCGCCATCGTGGAGGAGGAGCTGGAGGCCGCGGCGGACAAGAACCAGATGGTCCGCCCCTGGCAGTACTTCGCCGTCCTGCTCCCGGTGCAGAGCGTGGGCGTGCAGGGGGACCGCAGGGCCTACGGCCGGACGGTGGCCATCCGTTCGGTGGAGTCCGTCGACGCCATGACCGCCTCGTTCTCCAAGGTGCCCTACGACGTGCTGGAGCGCATATCCCTGCGCATCACCAACGAGATGAAGGCCAACATCAACAGGGTGGTCTACGACATAACCCACAAGCCGCCGGGAACCATCGAGTGGGAGTGATCACAGCAGCTCATCAAGCTCCTTCCAGTCGTCCACGGTGTGGTCAGGGACGATGGAATCGTCCGGCTGGAAGTAGCCGCTCTTCTTCAGCACAGCCTTCATCCCTACGGACTTGGCTCCTCTGACATCGAACTGCAGGGAGTTCCCGACGTACATGGAGGACTCCTTCTCCACGCCCAGGTTGAACAGGGCCATCTTGAAGATCCGCGGATGGGGCTTGCGCAGCCCCACGTCGCTGGAGAATATCATGTCGTCGAAGTACCTGTCCAGGCCGAAGTGCCTCATGTCCCTGAGGGGATACTCGGACGGCAGCCCCCAGGCCACATCGGAGATCAGACCGACGGAGCATCCCCGGTCCCGCACCCTCTCCAGCATCTCGATGGTGCCGGGGACCAGGCTGCGGTCCTCCTTGAGGGCCTCGTAGAACACCTCCAGGCCGTCCTGGACCAGCCCCTCGTCCACCCGGCATCCGGCCGCGCCCATCAGGTTCTCCAGCACCGTGGACAGGGGGATCTCCATCATGTCCCGGGACTTGCGGTCGCGATTGTGGCTCAGGGTGGCCAGCACCGACCTGCGGAAATCCGGCTCCTCCATCCTGCCTCCGGTATCCTGGGACAGCTTGAACAGCCGGCTGACTATGCGCTCCTCTGGCCCGGCCCAGTCGTGGTAGTAGTCGATCAGGGTGTGCCCCAGGTCGAATATCACGGCCTTCATGTGCAACTGTATTGTTCGAGGCCAGTCATAATCATTTCCCGTGACCCTTCAAACGGTCCGACCAATCGTTTTATACGGCACATCACAGATTCCGCCCCGATGCGGGTCTACGTGGTGGACAACGGGGGGCAGTGGACGCACCGGGAGTGGCGGGTCCTGAAGTACCTGAAGGTGGAGACCAAGATAGTCCCCAACAGCACTCCCTTCGAGCAGCTGAAGGATGTGGACGCCCTGGTGCTCTCCGGCGGGGCTCCCGACGTGGCCTCCGAGGCCGGGAGGATGGGTAACAACGGCGAATATCTGGACAAGGCCGACTTCCCCATACTGGGCATCTGCGCCGGAATGCAGTTCATGGCCACCCACTTCGGGGGGAGCACCGGGCCGGCGGTGCGGGCGGAGTTCGGACGCACCCGCCTGTACGTTGATGAGCAGGACGACCTGTTCTTGGGCGTTCCCAAGGAGTTCGACGTCTGGGAATCCCACAACGACGAGGTCAAGGAGGTCCCGGAGGGCTTCCAGGTGCTGGCGCATTCCGACACCTGCAAGGTGGAGGCCATGCGCTCCCTGTCCCGGCCGCTGTACGCGGTGCAGTTCCATCCGGAGGTGGAGAACACCGACTTCGGGATGGACATCTTCCGCAACTTCCTGAAGGCGGTGGAGGGATGGCACCGCTGAGGCCGGAGCTTCGACAGGTGCTCCTCTCAGCCCTCGAAAAGAGGCGCAGGGACGACACCATCGAGCAGGCCCTGGGCCGGGAGGCCCGCCGGGCCGGGCTGTCCTACGCGGACTATCTGGAGGTCGCGGAGGCGGTGCGGGAGCGGGCCAGGAGGTCCAAGGCCGAGGCGTGGGAGTCCGCCAAGGCCCTCTCAGAGGAGCAGCAGGACCAGTAGGGCCATGGCCACCAGGGCCGCGGCCATGACCAGCAGCGCGGTGCGGCGGTCGCTCCCCAGCACGATGGGTATCGGGCCGAGCAGGATCACCGCGCCCCCGGAGACCCTGCCCTGGCCGGACGTCACATCTCTCCCCGCCTCCAGGGAGGCCGCGCTCCGCCACGCGTGCATGATGAGGCCGACGAAGGCGCCGAAGGCCAGCAGCAATGCGGCCGCCCCCCACCCCCCGGTGGCGCTCATGACCGGGATAAAAAGCAGGATGTGCAGGGAAAGCTCTCCCCTGGACAGGGCCACCGCTCCCAGCACCAGGGAGGCGGCGGCCATCAGGACCGCCGCGATCGACCATCGGGACCACATCATGCCCGTCCCATGGCCCCATACCCTTTTTTACTTACCCGTACGTTGTTGAGGGCATGGTCCGCCCCCGCGTGGTGATCAGCCGCTGCATAGAGTTCGCCAACTGCCGCTACAACGGCGCCATGATACCCAGCGACCTGGTGCTCCGGCTCATGCCCTACGTGGAGTTCCTGCCGGTGTGCATGGAGGCGGACATGGGCCTGGGGGTGCCCAGGGACCCCATCCGCATCGTGCGCATCGACGGGCAGGACCGTCTGGTGCAGCCGGCCACCGGAAGGGACGTGACCGAGGCGGCCCTGGCGTTCTCCAGGGACCACCTGTCGGGATTGAGGGACGTCGACGGCTTCCTGCTCAAGAACCGCTCCCCCTCCTGCGGCATAAAGGACGTGAGGGTGTATCCCCCGGGGGAGGGCAAGGCCACCATAACCGGCAAGGCCGCCGGGATCTTCGCCCGGGAGGTCATGAGCGCCTTCCCCGGCCTCCCGCTGGAGGACGAGGCCCGCCTGCTCAACGGTCGCATAGCCGATCACTTCCTCACCAGGATATTCACCTCCGCCCGGTTCCGGGAGTGCCGGGAAAGGGGCACCGCCCGCGCGCTGATGGAGTTCCACGCCAACCACAAGCTGCTGCTCATGGGCTACAGCCAGGCGGCCATGCGGCGGCTGGGGCGCATCGCGGCCTCGAACCAGCCCCTTCCCGCCCGCTTCCATGCCTACTCCGGGGAGCTAGCCTCGGCATTGCACCGCCCGCCCAGCTGCCGCTCCTGGAACAACGTGCTCATGCACGCCCTGGGCTACTTCTCCGGCCAGCTGCAGCCCCAGGAGCGGGAGCACTTCCTGCGCTCCCTGGAATGGTACGCGCAGGGCAAGGTCCCCCTGACCGCGCCCCTGCTGCTGATGCGCTCATGGGTACTGCGGTATCAGGAGGATTACCTGCGCACTCAGGTGCTGTTCGAACCCTACCCCGAAGAGTTCATGGGGATGATGGGCACCGAGGCCTGCACCGGCCGGGACCTTTGGGAAGGCATCAGATAATCTATTTATGGCCAGGGGTGATTCCATCCTCAGGTTCGAATGACCACGCTTACCGCGGTTCTCAGGGAGATATTGGAGGCCAGGGGGTTCATGGTGGACCAGTCCGGCCCCTTCGTCCACGGGCGCCGCGAGGGCATCGAGCTTCACTTCTTCCCCTACTCGCGGCACTCGCCCGCGGCCATGGAGGAGTTCGCCAGGTCCGCCCCCTCCCTCAAGGGCAAGGTGGTCCTGGCCGCCCTGGTGCCGCTGGCCGAGTCCGTGCTGGTCGGTCTTCCCAAGGGCGTGGTGGTCTGGGACCGCGAGGCGGTGGAGCACGAGGTCGGGCGCACCCGCATCGAGAGGCTGGTGGGGGAGGAGGACCACGGGCTGATCGACGACCTGTACGCCGACGACTATCCGCAGGTGGACGAGCCTGTGCAAAACGAGGAGGAGAGGATCATTCCCATGCACATGTCCCTGCAGGACGTCGTGGAGCTCTCGGCCAAGGCCGTGGGCGGTTTCAGCCACCGCCTGGAGCTGGTGCCCCACTACCTCTTCAGCTACGACATCCCCCTGTACGTGGGGGAGGGGCGCATAGGCGGAAAGGAGGGGTTCACGGCCGTGAACGCCCTGACCAAGGCCGTGGAGGGCTGGCCCAAGGTCCCGGAGACCGTCCCCCGCCTGGAACAGGGGCACAAGCGCCTGGAGCCCCTCATCGAGGAGGAGGACGCCAACTCCCTGGCCCGGACGTCCGTGGAGAGGGAGCACACCTACGAGAGGGACATGGTGCGCGAGGACGGGCAGGTCACCATGACCGAGAAGGTCACCGTGCACCCCCGCATGGACCAGGGCTCCTTCAGGTCCCTGGGCCTGTTCTACGTCCCCATCTGGTGCGTGGAGGGCACCAAGGGGGTAATGATCCTGAACGCCAGCACCGGAAAGGTGCTCAGCGAGGACTTCTTCGGGGACCTCTGCTGAGCCCATCCATCCTGCGCCGTATGTTGTTCCAGTGGGCCCCCTTCCAGTAGACCTTGCCGCATTCCCCGCATCTCCAGAACTCATCATGCGCGGACCAGGTCCCCTCCGGGACATCACCTCTGACATCCTTCTTCTCCTGGGGAACAAGGGCCCCGTTGCAGGCCGAGCACCTGGTCATCCGCCCCTCCGGTGAAAGGCCGAACTCCCCGGCCACGGCCTCCAGCTGGGAGTCCAGGTCGTCGCTTAGGACCAGGAAGCCCCGCGGGCCGGCCCTGGCGCACAGCTGCCTGTCCCTGGTCAGAAGAACGCGCTGGTTGCCCTCCAGCAGCTGCAGCATGCGGCGGTCGTCGGCGTCCTGAACGTAGAGAGAATCGTAACCCATTATGCGCAGCCAGCGGGCCAGGGTGCCCAGCATCCCGTCCAGCAGGAAGGAGGGGTCAGCCATCCCGCCGGACCTCGTAGGTCAGGTGCACCCCTCCGCCCAGGCGCTCCACGGACACCAGGCGCAGGGGGACGTGCTCCCCGGTGCGGAATCCCTCCCCGTCCACCGGCGTGGGGGCCTCCCTTCCGCCGATCACGAAGTCCCCCACGAACACCGAGTAGACGTCCACCAGGCCCCGCCGGAAGAAGGAGTAGATGGTCTCCCCTCCGCCCTCCACCAGGAGCGAGGACACCCCCCTCCGTTCCAGCAGGTCCAGCAGCGCCCCGAGGTCTATGGTCCCCCTGCCCAGGCGCGCAACCTCCGCCCCCGGGTAGGTCCGGGCGCAATCCTCGGTGGTGACCATCAGGGTACTGGCCCTCCCGTCCAGGACCAGGGCCGTCTCCGGCACCTTCCCCCGAGGGTCCAGGACCACCCGCAGTGCCTGTTCGTCCCTGGGAAGCCCCTTCACCGTCAGGTGGGGGTCGTCGGCCAGGATGGTCCCCGCCCCCACCAGTATGGCCTGGCACTGGGAACGCAGCCCCCTCACCCTCTCCATGTCCTCGGGGGAGGAGATGCGCAGCTGCCTTCTCTCCGTCCCGGCGATCTTGCCGTCGGGGGACATGGCGCAGTTGACTATCACCCTGGGCCTCATGAACGGTGTATTCCCGGGGGCAATCATAAGGATGATGGGAAGGTTCATTAATAGCAATAAGCCGATATCCGCGGCGATGAACGATTTTGACATCATCGAGCTGAAGAGGTCCAATCTGAAGGGAGCCACGGTGATCGAGGGCTTCTCCAGCATCGGACTGGTCGGCTCCATCACCGCCAACTACCTGGTCAACCTCCTGGACCTGGACCTGGTGGCCGTCATTGACTCGCCCTACCTGCCGTCGGTGTCCATAGTGCGCGATGGGGTCCCCTACTCCCCGGTGCGCGTGTACTCCGGGAACATCGGGGACAAGGGCAGCGACAAGATCGTGGTCATAGTCTCGGAGTTCGAACCGCCGGCGGAGATCCTCAAGCCCCTGGCCTGGACCATCATGGACTGGGTGCAGGACAAGGGGTGCCGCATGGTGATCTCGCCCGAGGGGCTGGCCAACAAGGCCGGCGAGGAGTCCGAGGAGACGGAGGCGGAGGAGGAGGCCGATTTCAAGGTCTACGCCGTGGCCTCCACCCCCCGGGCCAGGAACCTCCTGGTCAAGAACGACATCCCCATATTCGAGAACGGGGTGGTGGTTGGGCTCGCCGGCGTTCTCCTGAACGAGGGCGTCAACCGCAACTTCGACGTGGTCTCCATACTCTCCGAGGCGCACTCCGACTATCCGGACGCCCGGGCGGCCGCGGCGGCCACCGAGACCATCGACAGGCTCCTGCTGCACACCCAGCTGGACACCCAGCCCCTTTTGGAGGAGGCGGCCCTGATCGAGGAGGCGCTGAAGGAGATCAAGAAGAAGACCGGAGAGAGCGAGGAGCTGGCCAAGAAACGCTCCATCATGTACGGATGACCTCGATGCGGTGAGGGCTCCCTTCCCTCACCTCGAAGCGCACCGGCAGGAAGTGCGGGATCAGCTGCATCTGGGACTCCAGGTGTCCGCTGATCACCCCCACCTTGAGGCAGGAGTCCCCCGCCAGGGCCAGGAAGGGCAGCAGCTGGTCGGCGGTGCGCGCATCGACCGTTCCGCCGTTGTCCATGGCCTTCCTGAGGCAATTGGCCGCCTCCCTGCCCACCTTCTCCGCCGGGATGCCCCTCTCCCCCAGGGCGCTCCATCCCAGCACCGTGCGCTCGTACTCCGCGGCCAGGGTGATGCCCGCCCCGGCCGAGGCCCCCAGGCCCGCCTCCGTTTCGATGCGCGCCCCGGGCAGCACGGTCAAGGCCGACGCGGCCATGCGCTCCGCCACCTCCGCGCGCAGGTTCTGAACGCAGGAGACCCCCACCACTCCCAGGAGCTCGCCTCGCTCCTCCAGGCGCAGCGGGGACAGTCTTCCCCCGCTCACCCTGAGCCGCACGCGGCCTCCGCCCTTGGGATAGAAGCCCCTCCTCATCACCTCCATATCCACCGCCCCGCCCATGCGCCGCAGCAGGGGGAGCAACACCAGGCGGTAGTGGTCCACCGGAGGGGACCAGCGCACGTCCGTCCCCCCGGTGAGGTCGAGCTGCACCTCCCTGTCGCAGAAGAACAGCGCGGGAAGGACCGACTGCATGAGCAGGGTGAGGCTGCCGGCAGTGCCCACGTCGAACTCGTAGCTGCCGCCGGCCATACGGCCCGGGCGGAAGACCAGCTCCCGGGAGCCGGCCTCGTCGCCGGAGACCTCCGCGGAACAGAGCCTCTGCATCAGGCGAACCCCGGCCAGGTGCTGCGGCTTCAGTCCAGGGTCCGGCCTGCCCGCCCTGATGTTCACGATGCGGAAGGCCTCCCCGGTTATGGCCGAGAGGGACAGGGCGGTGCGCACGGTCTGTCCCCCGCCCTCCCCGTGGGCGCCGTCGAGCTCGATCATCGCCTTCCCTTCCTGGCGCGGCTGTAGACCTTGATCCCCTCGTTGAAGAGCATGGAGGTCATGGCCAGCGGGACGATGACCACCCACTCCTCCCAGCCTATGTGCACCGAGCGGAAGGCATCGCTGATCCCCGGCGCGTACACGATGCTCAGGCTCATGAGCAGGGACACCAGGACGGCCAGGACCATCTTCTTGTTGCTGAACAGCCCCAGGCGCATTATGGTCTGGCTCGATGAACGGCAGGATATGGCCAGGAACAGCTGGGACAGCACCATGGTGCAGAAGGCCACCGTACGCGCGCGGGCCACCGCGTCCTCCGCCCCCAGGGCGTCCAGGGACTGGTAGTACTCGAAGGCATAGGCCAGCAGGCCGGCGATGGTGAAGACCGTACCGACCATCAGGATGCGGTAAGCCGTCCTGCGGTCCACGGGGGCCTTCCCCGGGGGGGTGGGCGGCCGCTCCATTATGTCCTTGGCGATGGGCTCCACGCCCAGGGCCAGAGCTGGAAGGCCGTCGGTGACCAGGTTCATCCAGAGGATCTGTATGGGCAGGAGCAGGGGCAGCATCACCGGATCGGCGAAGATCAGGCTGCCCACGAACATGACCCCCACCTCCCCGGAGTTGGTGGTCAGCATGTAGGTGACGAACTTGCGGATGTTGTCGTAGACCCCCCGGCCCTCCTCCACGGCGTTTACGATGCTGGCGAAGTTGTCGTCCACCAGGATCATCTGGGCCGCCTCCTTGGAGACGTCGGTGCCGGTGATGCCCATGGCCACGCCCACGTCCGCCCGCTTCAGGGCCGGGGCGTCGTTCACCCCGTCCCCGGTCATGGCCACCACCTCTCCGTTGCGCTGCAGGGCCTCCACAATGCGCACCTTGTGCTCGGAGGCCACCCTGGCGAAGACGTTGACGTCCATCAGCAGCCTGGTCAGCTCTTCATCCGAGGCGGTCTCCAGGGTCTTGCCGTTGACCACCCGGTCCTTCCCCGGCTCGGCGATGCCCATCTCCATGGCGATGGCCCTGGCCGTGAGCTCATGGTCGCCGGTGATCATGACCACCCTTATGCCGGCGGTACGGCACTTCTTGATGGCCTGCACCGCCTCCTTGCGGGGGGCGTCGATCATGCCCACCAGGCCGAGCAGGGTGAAGCCCTGCTCCAGCTCCATCTCCTCCAGGGGCACGTCCGTGACGTCCCTCTCGGCGATGGCCAGCACCCTGAGCGCCCTGCCGGCCATCTCGTTGTTCTTGGCCAGCACGGATTCGCGCATCTTTTCGGTCAGGTCCACCTCCCGGTCGCCCATGCGCCTCAGGCTGCACAGGGGCAGCACCTTCTCCGCGGCACCCTTCATGAAGGCCATCCTTCGGCCGTTCACCTCGTGCACGGTGGTCATGCGCTTCTTGGCGGAATCGAACGACAGCTCGAAGATCCGGGGACAGTTCTTGGCCAGCTCCTCCACGTCCACGCCGGCCTTGCGCGCGGTGACCACCAGGGTGCCCTCGGTGGGGTCTCCCCTGACCTTCCACTTCCCGTCCTCCTGGTAAAGGGAGGAGTCGTTGCACAAGGCCCCGGCCACCAGCAGGAGGTTGAGGTCCTCGCGCTCCTCGAAGTTGATATGCTCTCCCTGCTTGGTGAACCTGCCCTTGGGCTCGAAACCCTCCCCGCTGACGGTGATGGTGCCCTCCAGGAATATCTCCCGGATGTTCATCTCCCCCTTGGTCAGGGTGCCGGTCTTGTCCGTGCAGATCACCGTGGCCCCTCCCAGCGACTCCACGGCCGGAAGGCGGCGCATGATGGCCTTGCGCCTGGCCATGCGCTGGAGCCCCAGGGCCAGGGATATGGTGACTATGGCCGGCAGCCCCTCGGGTATGGCCGCCACGGCCAGACTGACCGAGGTCAGGAACATGTCCTGGACCTCGACCCCGCGCGCCACTCCCACCGCGAAAATGAAAACGCAGATCCCCAGGATCATGATCCCCAGCTGCTTGCCGAGCTTGTCCAGCTTCCTCTGCAGCGGGGTGGTCTCATCCTCCCTCTGCACCATCTTGGCTATCCTTCCCAGCTCGGTCGACATCCCTGTGGCGGTGACCACGGCCCTGCCGCGGCCATGGTCCACGGTACAGCCAGAGAACAACATGTTCTTGCGGTCGGCCAGGAATGTCTCCCGGTCCAAGGCCTCCGCGGCGCGCTTGTTGACCGGCAGCGACTCGCCGGTGAGGGAGGCCTCATTGGTCTTGAGGTTGGCCGATTCCAGTAGCCTGGCGTCCGCGGAGATGCTGTCGCCGGCCGTCACCAGCATGACGTCCCCGGGCACCAGCTCCCTGGAGGGGATGGAGGTCTCCCTGCCGTCGCGGACCACGGTGGCATGGGGGGCGGCCATCTCCCTGAGGGCCTGCATGGTCCTCTCCGCCCGGTAGGTCTGCACGAAGCCCAGGACCGCGTTCACCATGACGATAACCAGGATCACCGCCGCATCCAGCCATTCCTCGCTGGAACCCTGCATGGTGGCCACTCCCGCGGAGATGAGGGCAGCGATGATCAGGATGATGACCATGAGGTCCTTGAACTGTTCAAGGAATATCCTCAGGGGGGAGATCCTGCGTCCCTCGGCAAGCTCGTTGGGGCCGTACCTCAACAGCCGTTCCCGGGCCTCGGGGTCCGAAAGGCCCTGGGTGCCGGAACCAAGGGCGTCCAAGGCCTCCTCCCCGGTCATGGCATGGAAGTCTTCGGGCATGTTATTGACCTTCAAGCCTAGGGCCTTACGTTTTATTAAAAAGCGACGATGGGTCCGCTCAGATGCTGGAACGTTCCAAAAATAGGACAATTATAAATAATTTGTAATACTATGACCGGAACGGGATGCACTAGGGTCAACGCTCTGCAGGCGGGGCCCTCGATGGCTGGAAGGTAGCTCAGGTCAGCTCGACCTAGGCCCCGGCCGGCATGGCCGAACCGGTATGGGAAGGCGTGATGATAGCCACAGACAGCGTGATGTTCGAGGTCGGGGTGATAATGCTGGTCTCCTTCATAGGGGCAGCATTGGCCTCGAAAGCGAAGCAGAGCGTCATCCTGGGGTACATCCTGGCCGGGATACTGATCGGCCCCTACATCCACTTCACCATCGGGGGGTTCACCTACGACGGCCTGGTCAAGGACACCGAGTTCATACGGTTCCTGTCGGAGATGGGCCTCACCCTGCTCATGTTCTTCGTGGGGCTGGGCTTCTCGGTGACCAAGCTGAAGAAGACCAAGACCCCGGCGATCATACTGGCCCTCATGGACGTGGGCATAGGGATGTTCCTGGGCATCCTGATAGGCTTCGCCCTGCACTGGCCATTGGTGGACACGGTGTTCCTGGCCGGGGTCATATCCATGAGCTCGGTGGCCATCACCGGCAAGGCGCTGCAGGAGCTCGAACGCATCTCGTCCCCGGAGACGGAATACCTTCTGGGCATGGTGATCGTGGAGAGCTTCCTCTCCATGGTGCTCCTGACCATAGCCGGCGGGCTCATGTTCGAATCCGGGAGCAGCAGCATGTCCCAGCTCATCGTGGGCATCCTGGCCTTCTACGGGTTCTTCATCTTCCTGGCCATACTGGTGGTCCCCCGGGTGGTCAAGTACTTCGAGAGGATCAAGAGCGACGAGCTCTTCGTGCTCTTCGCCCTGGGCCTGGTCTTCCTGTCCGCGGCCCTGGCCCAGGTGGCCGGGGTCCCGGCCATAATCGGGGCCTTCTTCCTGGGGATGGTGTTCGCCGAGACCAAGCTGGTGGAGCGGATGGAGGACCGCATATCCCCCTTCCGGGACGCCCTGGTGGCGGTGTTCTTCGTGGCCTTCGGGATGCTCATAGACCTGAGCATGCTGGGGATGATCGTCCCGCTCCTGCTGATCGCCATTCCGGTGGTCCTCTTCTACGAGATCATACTGGTCTCGGCCATCTCCTATCTGCTGGGGTTCGCCTCCCGCTCGGCCATTTTCATGGGAACCTCCATAACCGGCCGCGCCTCCGAGGCGGTGATGTACGCCAGCGTGGGGAGCAGCTCCCCTGCGGTGGTGAAGGGGGCGGAGCTCAACCCCTTCGCCGGGGCCTTCTGCTTCGTCATGAGCATAATCTCCCCCGGCCTGATGAAGCACAGCTCCAAGGTAACCGGCGCGCTGACCAGGGTCACCCCCTCTGTCCTCAGGTACGGAGGTTCGCTGATCAACCGCACCATGAGCAAGATAATCCTTCCCTCCGGTCTGAAGCTGTTCGAGCGGACCAAGCGCCTGGAGGTGCTGGTGATATGCTACTTCGCAGCCCTGGTGGCGGTGATGGTCCTGCCCTTCCCCTATGAGATCATCTCCTTCCTGATCGGAGCGGCGTTGGTCGGCATAGCGTACCAGACCTTGGAGGCCGACCTGTACACCGTGGTGCGCATTACCAACTTCGACAACCTGGGGGTGGTCACCCGGGACCCCGGCCACATCAGCCGCTACATCGCCGGGTTCGTGAGCCTCAGCCTGGTGACCATACTCTCCATCGCCTACCTCTTCCGCCTGTGGTGGGCCTCCTCCCTGGTACTACTGCTGGCCTACTTCATCATCGTCATGCTGATGACCCGGACCGTCTACCAGGTCACCAGGACCCCCTCCTTCAACCTCAAGGCCGGGCCGGTGGTGCGCCGGCCGGCCAAGAAGAAGCAGAAGCCCTTCCAGCCGAACTTCCGCGCCCCCGCCCCGCGCCCCGACCCGGGCTGGGACGCCGATCCGCCCTCCTCGAGGACCGAGGCCTTCCAGGAACCCGGTCCGCAGTGGAGGCCGGAGACCGACCGAACGCCCCCCGAGGAGGACAGGGAGGCCGCGGCTCCGAAGAGGAAGCGGAGGAACGCAGAGGCCACTCCCGCTCAGGCCGAGGAGGAAGAGAAGTGGGGCCGGCTGTAGTCATTCCCCGCTTACGCCGTCACTAGAGGCCAGGCGAGGTCTGGATCCACTGAATCATAAATTATATTATATTGAATAAAAACATGGACACCCCTATCTACTATGGGGGGAATCCACTGAGCGATCCTAGACTTAAGGCCGTAGCGGTCCTGACGATACTTGTATTCATGCTGACCATGCCCTTGGCGGCAACCGGCGCGAACGAACCCGCCCCCCTGGAGGCGGCACTCTCGACCACCCCTCACCCCATCATCTCCGTCAGCAACGACACCCAACTATCAGAGCTGATCGCGTCGAGCGGTTGGAGCGGAAGCGGAACGGAAGGGGACCCCTATGTCATCGAGGGTCTGGACATCGATGCGCAGGGAGCGACGAACGCCATCTTTATAGGCGGCACGGCCCAGCATCTGACCATCAGGGGATGCTTCCTTCACAACACCACCTACCTCTTCGGGAGCTTCCCCTTCAACGGGAACTGCGGGGCCACCATATACAACGCCAGCAACGTAACCCTGGAGCAGAACGTCTGCACCGGTCACGGACGAGGCCTGGCCCTCTATCAATCCACCAATGTCACGATAAGGAACAATACCTGCTACGGGAACGTGCACGGGATAGGCCTGTACTTTTCCCATGGGAACAGCCTGATGGGCAACAACTGCACCTCCGACGGCACGGATGGCATTCATTTTGAGGACTCCCCTTCAAATGTGCTCGATGGGAATCGCTGCATCCAGAACGGCCGTTTCGGGATATGCCTGACCGGCAACTGCAACACGAACGTGCTGTCGAACAACACGCTCGTTAACAACTCCGACGCCGGGATCAGGCTGTCCGGTGCGAGCAACCTCAACAGGGTGGTCGGCAACCTGGCCATAGGCAATCAAGGATACGGCATTAACATCCAATCGTCCAACGGAAACGAGATTTATGGGAACACCATCAGCGAGAACCGGGGGGCCACTTCGGATTTCAACGCCTCGAGGGTGCAGGGATACGACAATGGCAACAACCGTTGGAACTCTACCACAAACGGGAACAGATGGGGCGACTGGACCGGGCCCGATGCCAATAGGGACGGGCTTGTGGATGTTGCCTACACAATCGATGGTGGGGCGAATCACGATCAACTGCCGATGGCTCCGATGTCCATCCTCATCTCCCATCCCATGGAAGCCGAGACCGTGAACGCTTCCACGGTCGTGGTGAGCGGTATCGCCTACCCCAACTGTCCCCTCTCTATCAACGGGGCGTTGGTCTACGTGGGGCCGGACGGTTCCTTCTCCTACCCGCTGAGCCTGTTCGAAGGTCGCAATCTGGTCGAGGTCAGGTCCCTGCACCCCCTGGGCACGGTCATCGCCTTCGTGAACGTCACCTATTTCAACGAGCTGCGCGCCGAGCTGGAGGAGCTGAAGGGCCGCGTGGACGGTCTGACCGATGCGCTGAACGGGGCCATGGACGGCCTGGATGCGGCCATGGAGAACATCACCCTATTGGACGCCGACCTCAACGACACCCAGGCCCAGCTGAACGGGACCCGGGGATGGCTTCGGTCCGTCGAGGACCAGCTGTCGGATTGCTACGACGACCTGAACCTGACCGATGAGGAGGTGGACTCCCTGCTGGACCAGGTGGCCGCCCTGAAGGCTTCATTGATCGACCTGCGGGACTCGCTAAACCTGACCGATGAGCAGGCCGCGGCCCTGGAGGGGGCGTTGGACGCGGCCATAGCGGACCTGTCCTCAGCCGAGGACCATCTGGAAACGCTGCGGTCCGACGTGGACGGACTCCAGGAGGACCGGCTGCCGCTCATCCTGGGCATCTCCGGGCTAATCATGGGTGTCCTGGCCCTGGTGCTCTTCGCCTTGGTGTACACCAGGAGGATAAAGCTCCCCTGAGCCCCTAGGTCAAACCCTTTCACACCCACTTTCCGCGCCAGACCACAGGTCGGCCGGACCAGGAAAATACGAGAAATGGATGAAGGTGCGGACACCGGGATTCGAACCCGGGTTCGAAGCTTGGGAAGCTCCAGTCCTGACCACTAGACTATGTCCGCCTCAGGCTACTACAATGCAGAGGTTTTTTTAAAGCTTTCACTTGGTGATCGACTTCAGAAGGTTCTCGAGCTCGGAGATTATCCGGTAGATCACCGTGCGGCCGTGCATCGGGATGTTTGGATCGTTCGCCAGATCGTCCAGTTTTCCTATGGCCCCGGCCACGCGCACATCCATGGGCTCGCCGTCCTGTCCCAGTCTGCCCTTGGCCTCGGTCGCGCCGCGCCGAATGTTGCGGGGGACGGAGGTGTCCTCCGAGAGCTGGTCCAAGACATCGACGATCTGATTGAGTTTCGTTTTCGCATCGTATTCCATGCAACCACATCCTGTAGTTTGAGACGTTTGACCCTGTCACAGGGCGGGCCTGACCACGCCCTTCTCCTTGAAGGTGGCCACCGCCATGAGGGTCTTGGTGTCCTTGACCCCCCTGACGATCGACAGCTCCTCCACGAGGAACCTCTTCAACTGAGTATAGTTAAGGAACTTGGCCTTTATGACTATGTCCGTGTCCCCGGTCACCAGGAACACGTCCGCGACCGGCTCCAGCAGGGACACGCATTCGCAGACCCCGTCCGCGTCCCTGTTGTCGACCTTGAGGGTGATGATGGCAGTGACCTCCTCATCGTTCCGGCATGAGGACAGAGTCGAACCCTTGTCGTTATGTTGCATCCGCAACCCTCCTAGCATTCTCATGAAGGGCCGCTTCGGCGGCCCTGCTGGACATCCAACAGTGAAAAAAACGGAAGGAATCACATCGCGTTCTCGAATTCCTCTTGCAGGTCTATGATGACCTGTTCCAGGACTTCTTCCAGGCTGTTGCTCTGGTATTCCCGGAGGCCCCCGAGTTCGCTTTGCACCCGTGCCACGAAATTGTTGTTGTCTTTGAGGAATTCAACATTGCAAAGAGACTCTTCCATGATCGTTCACCCCAGTCCAACATCTCATGAGCGTTGGTCTGTTTTGGCGAATGCCCGGTTCCCTATATAATAGTTATCTTAAGCTCTACATGGCCCTGCTGGCCGTCTGGACGAACGATTGAATATTTTTATATTTATAATTCAATTTCAATCATATGTCCTTCTCGATGAACACCGCCGGCCGGCCCTTCCCGAAGTAGTTGGCCACTTCCCCGCCCCTTCGGAATCCGGCCCGCTCGAAGGCCTCCAAGGCCGGGCTCGCCGGGTCGATCTCCGCGGTGACCTTCACCGTGCCGGCCTTGAGCGCGGACGCCTCCACGGCCCTGATGAGGTCCGGGGAGGCCTGCCCCACCAGGAGCATGGTCCTGCTTTTCCCGCCCTTCCCCTCGTGGTACAGGACCGCTCCCGATCCTCCGCCGACCAGCACCGCGAAGTCCGGCGCCTTCATGAACATCTCCAGCGCGGAGAGCGAGAAGCACGGGCCTCCAAGCGCGTTCTCCCTGCCCTCCATGCCCTTCAGGTCGTTCAGCTTGGCCTGCTTGATCGTCACCATATCATCCCTCCAGATGCTTGACCATCATGTATGCGTCCGCTCCGTCCTCGTAGTACCCCGAGCACAGCGCCAGGACCTTATATCCCTGGGAAAGGTAAAGGTTGATCGCCGGGGAGTTGTCCGGACGCACGCACAGGACGATCGACGAGGCCCCTTCCCGGGCCGCCTCCCTCTCCACCGCTCCCATCAGCCTCCTCCCCAGGCCCTGGCGCCTCATGGAAGGCAGCACCGCCAGGGACAGGACCTCCGCGGTCTCGTAGGCCGGAGAGATGCAGAACATCACGTAGGCCACCGGCCCGTCGCCATCCAGCACCAGCACGCGCACCGAGGGATCGTCCATCAGTCCGCGCACGTGCTCCTCCGGCCATCCGCGCGGTCCGAAGCCCCCCTGCTCCAAGGCCTTCAGGGCCGGCAGGTCCTCCGGCCCCGCCCTCC
>JAXGRO010000020.1:0-29418 GCA_040765825.1 Methanomassiliicoccales archaeon | reverse complement strand
ATGATAAGAGACGAGCGATAAGAACGTACCTACAATTTGCCTTCGATAAGACGTGCGATTATAATTCAATTCAATCAAGGCTACATTCATCAAGGGCAGTTATGGTAAACACATTCGATAGGCACGATTTCGCCTTCAAGTGGTCCTATGGAGAAATCGATGGTGCTGGAAATTTGTTCAGGTTCGGATACAACCAGATCTCTGATGCATATGGTGGGATAATCAAATTATTGAACGGGCCCCATAGCAGTTGCCAATTCATCAACGGAGACGCCTCTCATCTCAGCACGGTGCCCGACCGAACTGTGGATGTGATCGCCATCGATCCTCCATACTACGACAATGTAATGTATTCTGAATGTTCAGACTTCTTCTACGTCTGGATGAAACGCGGCCTCGGAGATGTCTTCCCCGAACTGTTCTCCTCCGAACTGACCGATAAGGACCTCGAGGCGGTGGCGAACGTTTCCCGGTTCAAAGGTTCAAGTACGAGTGCCAGTAAATTGGCAGCGCGCGATTACGAGGCGAAGATGCTTGCCTCTTTTAAGGAAATGCACCGCGTGCTGAAGGACGAAGGCGTTCTGAACATCATGTTCACCCATAAGAAGGTGGAGGCCTGGGACACCCTATCTCATGCTTTGCTTGATGCCGGTTTCATAATCACCGCTTCCTGGCCCATACACACTGAGAGCGAGCATTCTCTTCATCAGGCCAAGAAGAACGCTGCAGCGTCGACCATTCTGCTCGTATGCAGGAAAAGGCCTGCTGAAATTGGAACATCCTGGTGGGAGGACATACAGCCATCGCTGGATGAGGTCGTGAGAAAGAAGGCCGAGGAGTTCGCCTCCTTCGGATTGCGCGGTCAGGACACGTTCATCGCCTGCTTTGGGCCTGCACTGCAGGTCATCTCCGAGAGCTGGCCGGTTAAGAAGAGGGACGGGACCGAGATCAGACCGGACGAGGCGTTGGACCGTGCCAGGTATGTCGTCAGCCAGTGGTTCATGGAGCGGATAGCTGAGGGCAGGGCGGAGGCACTGGACCCTGCCACCAGGTATTACATCCTAGCCTGGTTCCTGTTCAATGCCAGGGAGTTCCCGTTCGATGAGGGCAGAAAGCTCGGGCTTTCCCTGAACGTGGAGGTCGAGGACCTCATTCGCAAGAAGGTCCTGAGCAAGAAGGGCAACTACGTCAAGTTCATGAAGCCCAAGGAGAGGATGAGCGCCAAGGGTCTGGACCCCTCGGCCAAATCCTACGACAACGTTATCGATTACGTTCAGGCGGCCATGTGCGCCTATGAGGCCGGTCAGACCCCCGAACTGACGAGGTTCCATGTTCGGACGGGAGCTTTGGCCAAGCAAGGCTACAAGGAGGCCATCGAATACCTGCTGGACGTTCTCCCCAGGACCAAGGAGGTCGTGGAGTACGACATCCTCGACAAGATGTGGGAATCGAACTACCGTGATTCGATAAAACGCAAGGTGCGCAACACCGATCCCACGGGCGAGAAGCAGTCCCGGTTGGCACTGGAGTTCGATGATGAGGACACTGAGGAAGAGGAAGAAGAATGAGCTTTCGAGACCTGGGCCTTAAGGTCCAGTACATCAGCGGCGTGGACAACCTGGTCAAGGATTTCTATTTACCAGTTCTAGGTCGATCAAAGCTCTATCAGAGAAGGACCGGCTACTTCAACAGCCGTGCCCTGGCCATGGCCGCTCGTGGCCTCAGCGGTCTGATCAACAACGGCGGAAAGATGCAGATGATCTGTTCCGTGGAACTAGATGCTGCGGACATGGAGGTCTACAGCGACCCGTCCAAGCACGCCAGGTTCATCGACGGGCAGGCGAGGCTGGTGGCCAAGATGATGGAGGAGCCCTATGACCAATTGGAAAAGGACCGCTTCTCCATATTGGCGGAAATGCTCTCCCGGGGTCTCTTGGAGATCAAGGTGGCCTTCCCGGACGGTTCCGGCATCTTCCACGAGAAGGCTGGAATATTCAAGGACGAGGCAGGGAACTTCGTAGCGTTCAATGGAAGCGATAACGAGACCCCCGGTGGTTGGCTTCACAACACCGAATCGTTCCATGTGTTCAGGTCGTGGGGCGAGAACGACCACATACTGTCCGAGCAAAACATCTTCGATATGCTATGGAACGAAAGGTTCCCGAAGGTCACCGTCGTACCTTTACCAAAGGCGGTTGAGGAATCCATACTCCGGTACAAGCGCTATGATGATGGCGATTGGTGGACCATGGTGGACAGGCCCGAGGGGGACGGGCAGCAGGTGGACGTTCCGCAATGGGTATGGACGCCCGAACTGGCATACATCTTCGAATCACCGAGGCTGTGGAACAGGTCTGACTTCGCCTTCGCCGAGACCGGGATAGAACCTTTCGAGCATCAGGACTACGTGGCCAACACGGTCATGTCCCTATGGCCCCCCAGATGTATGCTCTGTGATGAGGTCGGATTGGGGAAGACCATAGAGGCCGGACTCATCCTCAAGGGATTGATGGCATCGGGCAAGCTCGACCGCGTTCTGATACTGGCTCCTAAGAACATCTTGAAGCAGTGGCAACTGCAGATGCTAAGCAAGTTCAACATAACCGCCTGGATACTAGAAGGCAACTACGTTCTCGGGCCTCAGCCCGACCCTGATCTGCCGGTTCCTAAGGAAACGGTCGACATCATTAACCCATTCCGAACCAAACCCGTCATGCTGGTCTCCAGCCAGCTCGTCCGAAGCGACGCGCGTTTAGCCCAGGCCACTCAGGTGGAGTACGACCTTATATTCCTGGATGAGGCTCACCACGCTCGAGCTTCGCGGGGTGCCGGCGGAAGGAGGGAATCCAATCTCCTTCTGCAGGCGATGGAGTCTTTGAAGCTGCAGACCCAGGGTCTCATCTTCATGACCGCCACACCCATCCAGCTCTCCCGGGCTGATCTTTGGGACCTTCTCATGGTGTTGGAGATCCCCGGAGAATGGCAGGACGAAGGCTCCTTCGACAGGTTCTTCGAGGAAATAAACAAGAAGCACCCGGACTGGAACTTCCTTCTGGACATGGTGAGGTCTTCGATAAATGCATACGGCATCGACAAGGGAAGCGTAAGGTCCATCGGTGATAAGTATCCCAAGGTGGACGTATTTCGCTTAGAACAGCTTTTAAAGGACGGGAATGGGAACCAGGTCAGAGAACTGAGCGCTCAGGAGGTCGAGGTGCTCAAGCTTCTTCTCTACCGGCACACTCCAGCCTACAAATTGATATTCCGGAATACCAGGGAACTTTTAAGAGAATATCATCGCCAAGGCAAGTTCTCAGAAAGAATAGCGGACCGGGAGCCGCTCCCGCCTATTGTGATATCTTTAGAAGGCAGCGAGGACGATCCTCGTTCCGAGCTGGGGTTGTATACCAGGATAGACAGGTACGTCAGGGACTATTACGACAGCTATAACTCGGTCAGAAAGGGCCTCGGTTTCATCATGGAGGTCTATAGGAAGAGACTCACGTCCAGCTTCTATGCTATAACCAAGTCCCTGGAACGGAGGCAGGAAAGGCTCCAGACCGCACTGAGGACCGGTGATCTGCATGAACTTGTACCTGACGAGATGGAGGAGGAGGATGAGGCGGAATACGAGGGCGCGGAGGCGCTTGGTGACCTAAGATCGAACCAGGTTCGAGCCATCATCACGGCCGAACTGGAATACCTGAACACCTTCCTCAATGACCTGCGATCGTTGCGCACGGACACCAAGACCGATGCTATGGATGAGTTGCTGAGAAAGCTCCTTCGCTCCGGAACCCGGCAGGTAATAATGTTCAGTCAGTACATGGACACTGTCGAACACATCTTGGACTATCTTCGTCCCAAGTACGGGGATAAGTTAGGTTCCTATTCCGGCTCCGGTGGAAAATATTGGGATGGGCAGAAATGGGCTAACTGTACCAAGCAGAAGATTCAGGAAAAGTTCAGGAACGATGATGATCCGCTATCCATCCTGGTGTGCACAGATGCTGCCAGCGAAGGATTGGACCTTCAGACCTGTGACACGTTGATCAACTTCGACATACCCTGGAACCCCATGAGGATAGAGCAGAGGATAGGCAGGATAGATCGTATCGGTCAACGTTCCCCCAAGGTCTTCATTCACACCTACTTCTACAAAGATACTGTGGAAGAAGAGGTCTACCGCAGGTGTCTCCTGCGCATAGATTTCTTCCGCACAACCTTGGGGAACCTCCAGCCAATATTAGCCCAGGCACAAAAGATGATCCGCCAGGGAGCCATGGCTAAGGACAAGGAGCAAAGCGAAAAGGTCATCGATGAACTGGATAAAGACCTGCAAAGGAGCATAGCAGAACTGGACGAGGAGATCCGCATCGATGATTTCCTGAACCATTACGAACCGTCATATCCGGTCATGAGAGGCAAGGTACCGATCTCCCAACAGGAACTGGGTACGTATTTTGCACCGGTGCTCCAGGAATTGGGATGGAAGAACGATGAGAACGTATGGAGCAAGGACGGGTCTAGAATAACGTTCGATCCGAGCGTGATAGATTCAAAGGATTCGACGACCGAGTTGATAACCCCTCTTTCCAACCTGACCAATCATCTCGGTGTGCTACCATCCATGCTCGATGAGATCTCCATTGACAGCTCAAGTCAATTGATCAAGGGATCCGTCGACGGGCAGACCGTTTTCATGGTCAAGGATTCCAATGGTTACCGGTCGATCAGGACGCTAGTGGATATCCGCACAAAGGATGGACGTTATCACTCAACCAAGGATGCATGTCTGAACGAGGTCCAATATATTCTCAGACAGAGGAAGAAGGAGAACCTGAACACAGCTCTTGGAATATGGAACAATAGACTGGAGGGCTGGAAGGTCAGAGTTGGAATGTACCTGAACAGCGTGTTCGAATGGAGGATGAACGAGATCGGGACCGGCATTGAATCATTCGATGAGGATAGGCTTTGGAAAGCCTGGAACGATTATCTTAAAGAGGCGGAAAGGGGGCAAACAAAACAGTTGGCTTCAATGATCGATTACGCGCCTCCAATGGGCAAGATCCGCACCAAGAGGGGCAGAAAGCCGTCATCAAGCCCGCGTTCCTCCGATAAGGAGCGCCGGATGCTCATGGAGTACCAGAGCATAGTCGATAAGATCGAACGTACCAATATTTCATTGAAGGAGATGGAAGGACGTTAGATCTTGGAACGACATGATATTTCGAATGATGACCATGGGAGAGGGGGCCGTGTTAGGTCAGGCTCGAACAACCGGTTTTAATTGTATCCCGACTTCCCGGGTCCTATACGTAACGTCGTAAATAGTTGCTTGGTCGGCATAGAAAAACATCGTCACTAGGTGATAATGGAGAAGCTGATGGAGAAGTTAAGGAAACGAGCTCAGAATCGTTTGTAGCCATACACGAAAGGCGTCATCAACGAAACCGGGACATAACCTAGCCGTGCTTGAACACAACTTAGATTGGGCACTTTCGGTTTTCGGGGACCTCCCGCCGTTAATCTGATAGATAGGTCGATACTACTTAATTAGATACCAATATGGGGACTCAAGATGCGAACGGACGAGATCTTCAGCAGACTGAACCCAGAGGAGCGCATCATCCTCTACGCGGTCGGAGCTCTGGATAAGCCTCTGCGGAGCAAGGTCAAGCTACAGAAGCTCCTTTTTCTGGTGTCCAACGTGTTCGATGACATCAATGAACTCATGCGGTTCGAGCCGCACTTCCTGGGACCGTACAGCGAGGTCATAGTGAGTGTCACCGAGCAGCTAGAGACTCTCGGCCTCATTCAGAAGGAAACGGAGGGCTACACCCTTACTCCCATGGGGGCGGAGGTGTTCGCTCGGCTTCGACCAGTGCCTCAGTTGGTCTCGGTGATGGCCGATTTCAAGGAGCTACTCAACGACCTCAACGACAACGATGTGTTGACCTTCATCTACGCTTGCTATCCACAGTACACCAAGGAGTCGCTTCTATGGGAGGACCTTCAGAAGAACCGCATGAGGGTTGCCGTATCCCTGCTTAGGAAGGGGAAGCTAAGCACCGGTCGGGCCGCTCAGGTGGCCGGCTTGGGGGAGGCCGATTTCATCGCCACGTTGAACGAGCCTCGGACGCGTAGGGGCTAGACGATGACCATCAAGATTCTGGACGCCACGGTGGTCTCAACGGCGACGCTATGCACACCGTCACTGAACTTCCTCACGAGGTGTGGCGACTACGACCTGCGCATCACCCCGGAAGTCCAGGGAGAACTAGAAGGGTGCCGGGCCAGCATCTGTCGGGAAGGACTGAGGACGATGGGACCGAAGCATCCTAACCATAGGCGTATCCTGGAATACCTCCAAGTCAGGCACCCCAACCTGCATATGGGAGAGCTGTCGTCCTTCCTCCACGCCTATCTAGAGTGTCAGGACGAACCCTGCTACTTCGTGACCGACGACCTCCTGATGCGGAAGAAGATCGCCGAGATCATTGAGGACCCTATGTTCATAGACCTTTCCGGGGTCAGGCCACGGCATCTCAGACACACTGGCACTGTGGGCTTGATTGTCAGGTTGGTTGAGAAGGGGTTCATCAGCAGGGAGGAGGCCGAGAGACTCCATGCCGACCTAAAGGACAGCCACTTCCACGCCTCGGCTAGAGTCCTGGAGCCGCTTCGGCAGTCTGCGACTAGATGAGCGTGGTCTGCCTGGCTCGCTCCCGACCGTAGATCTCAGCTCGCAACGCCTTGCTGCTGCTTATCATCTTTTCGGTGACACTCTGTTTGGTGAGGATGTAACCCTTGACCGACCGGTCCTCGGCGAGGTGCTGGCGGAGGATGGCCGATTCCTCCACTTGCCTTCTCAGGTTCATCCTCTTGGCTTGCTCCCTCACCTCCCCCGACCCAGTCTCCCGACGGCGATAACCATAATTGTCCCTGTCAAAGTCCCGGTAGGTGATTGCCGCGTCGATGCCGCGGTTGTTCTTGAGCTTCTCGAAGAACTCTTTGTTCCCCCGCACCATGGTGTTGTTCATCCCTAGTAGGTCGAAGTCGAAGCCGCAACACAGGAAGTCCTTGGCCGGGATGACCTCAGCTCGCTTGGAGAAACGCCCCTCATTGGCATTGAGAGCATAGAACACGGACTCTTCTAAAAGTCGATATTCCTTAACCGCCATCAGCAGTTCCGACAGCCAGGACGGGTTGGAATCGACCGCGGCGTTGTTGAAGTCCACCACGAAGGATGTAACCTCCTGCTCGACCAGGCGCTGGACGTATTCCCGGAGGTAGAGCCGGGGAAGACGCTGTGGGACCACCCCCCAAATGGTCTTGTTATTAAGAGCCTCAATCGATTCGATGTAAGAGCCATTAAGATTGACCAGGGTGGTCATCAACCGGTCCCCTTGTCCAACCAGCTCTCCGATGAGGTTGGACCATACCGGGGTGACCACGACGTCGGCATGAGCATGTTGCACTTGAGCTAATGCCCGGACCATCTCCTCGTTGGGCAAGGCGACATCGGTGTACTCGGGAACGAGGACGTTGATGCCCCCATTCCGCCTCGATTTCAGATCGGTATTGGCCCTCCGTTCCTCGGTGGTACTTCCAAGCATGTTGGTCAGCTTCTTCTTCGAGTAACGGGTGAAGATCTCGTTGACCTCAGCGATGGGGGCACGATGGGAACATGCTTTGTATGGGGTCTCGATATTGACGTCGCTGTAGCTCAGTCGCATTGTGCGCACTGCCAACTCCTCATCGACCGATCCCGGTCGGATTTCCACCTTCACCTCCTCACCTCTTTAATCTGATATGCCAGTATGAGAGATGCCGTTATAAGAAATAAATGATACTGTTTTCTAAGAATTATTATCCTACCTTGACAGCTAGCTAGGTCGGATTTTAGTGGAAATGTTAATGTTTTCATTGCTGGACTCTGCAGCGTCCAACACCAATGAACCGATGAAAAACCTTAAAATTCTATCGAATCAAATGTCAAGGTCAGGTTATATATTATATTTATATTATAATATTCAGTAGATTACCGAAATACCGTTATTGGCCTAGAAAAAAAGTGGAACTGGATATGCCCTTCATTTCGGCTCCTCCGAGCCCGCCATTCTTGCTTTTCAACATCACCCGCTGATTCCGACCACACATTATTCGATCCCAAATCATACGACCGAACATCCCGACCATCCGTCATGTGCTCAACACACACCCATCGGTCAGAATGTAATTTGCCGATCTCATCGTCACTTGTTCCTGGGATGGTCATCAGATCACGGTCCAGGCCGATCGCTCAAGACATGAACGAACATCTATAGTGGGAAAAAACCCAATCTCGGTCCTGATGAACCCCGTTCCAGCCATCGACCGGGGCCCCTTCCGGGCGAACTTATTGAGGTACACCCGACGAGCATGGGAGATGCTGCCGCCCCTGGACCATCCGGACATCCTGGACATCGCCTGCGGTTCAGGCATTCCCACCATTGAGCTGGCCAGGTGGAGCGGCGGAACCGTCACCGGCCTGGACCAGGACATGGAAGCGCTGGAGCGCCTCAGGGAAAGGGCGGCGATGGAAGGCCTCAAGGGCCGGATCAGGACCATGGTCGGTTCCTTCTATGGGATCGAGCTTCCCCCGCAGAGCTTCGATATCATCTGGGCGGAGGGGGCGGTCAACATCATGGGGTTCGAGAGGGCGCTGCGGGAGTGGCGCCGCCTCCTGCGCCCCGGGGGCTTCCTGGTCCTGCACGACGAGGCTGCCGATCTGCCCTCCAAGCTCGCCCATATCCCCGAGGCCGGTTACGAACTGATAGGTCATTTCCGGCTGCCGGACGACGCCTGGTGGACGGAATACTATCTCCCGTTGCTGCAGGAGGCGGAGAGGGCGTTCAAAGCCTCCGGAACCCATGCCGCCAAGAATGAGTTGGACAGGATAAGGGAGGAGGCCGAGCACTGCCGTTTAGGCTCCCAGGAATTCCGCTCGGTGTTCATGGTGATGAGGAAGAGCTGACCGTCATCACTTCCTCTGGCACTTGGCACAGTAGTAAACGCTCCCGCCCATATACGCCTCCTTGGTGATCGTTCCACCGCACACCGGACAAGGCTTCCCAGAGGTGTTCTTGCTCAGGATGGTGCGATAGCCGCCTGGCCTTCCGAACAGGTCGTGCTCGGTATCCCTCCCTCCCTTCTCGGCCATGGCGGCCAGGGTGCCCTTCACCGCCTGGAAGAGCGTCGTCATCTCGTCATCGCTCAGGTCGGCGACCTTCCTCCTGGGACGCATTTTGGCGTTGAACAGGATGTCCTGCAGGACCCCGTTGCCCAGCCCCGGTATCCTCTGCTCCGTGGCCAGCAGCGCCTTGAGGCTCAGCTTCCCGGCGCCAGGCAGGGAGAGGATGGATCGGAAATATCCTTCATCGAAATCGCTCGACAACGGCGACGGGCGCTCCCTGGCCACCTTGTAGTACGGGTTATACAGTTCCCCCTCTCGATACGCGCCCATGCCCCCGTACATCTGGACCGCGGCGCTCAGCGAGCTGCCGTCGTCGAACTCCAGCAGGAGCTGGTGCTTGTCCGGGCGTTCCTGCCCCTTCTTATGATGCCGCAGGTTCACCCCATCGCCGAACAGGACGTTCGTACCGCCGGCCTTCAGCTCCACCAGCCCACCTAGGTATGACGCGTCGTCCATCACTCGATCGATCAGCAGCTCATGGAACCTGTTCTGGTCCCCGTAATACCAGGCCATCTTGTGCGGCGTCCGTCCCACGGTCACGCTGGTGATCCGCTTGCCGACCAAGACCCCGCGGACCTGATCGGCCAGATTGAATGCCTCGGGCAGTTCGATCATGGTGCTCCTACGAACCATTCGCGACTGATATATTAAGGTGAATCGAACACATATGAAAGTGCATGAGGCAGCACACCAAGGTCCAGTTGGAGACCATCGCCAAGAAGAGGTCGGAGCATATAGGCAGGTCATCCCCGGACCTGGTCACCCGGACGGCCTTCGACGATTCCGGGCTGAGGTGCGCGGTGCAGGTGATGAGGGGCGAGGAACTGGTCCGCCTGGAGTTCATAGAATCGGAGAGCACCGCCGGGCAGGGCCGGTTCTACGACGACTACGCGGAGGTGGCAAAGGGCACCGGCGCGCTGGTCATCATGTTCCCGGAGTCCAAGTACCCGCGGGACCTTGCGTCGTCCATATTCCAGGGGATAATGTCCGAGGTGCGCAAGCGGGCGGAGCGCGAGGTGGAGTTCCAGGGGTTCGTGTACGACGACAGGGGGAACCTGAAGCCGACCAAGGATTCCGGTTAGTCCTTCCCGGGGCCTCCAGGTTCAGCTCGATCTATGCCCCTTTACGCTTCTGGACGCCCATCCGAAGAACCGGTGCAGCAGGGTGTTGGCCCCGGGGTCCTCCTCGACCATGAACAGCGCGGTGCCGAAGGCGGCCATCCACATCATGATGGGGTACACGAACACCCTTTCCATGCTCCCCAGCCCCAGGCCGAAATCGATCTGGGCCTTGTACAGGACCATGGTGACCAGGGCGAAAACGCCCAGCAGCATGGATATGCTGCCGAAGGGACCGGGGTATGTCCAGTAGCAGCACATCATGGCCAGGGTGATGAGCACGAAGGCCAGGAAGGCCCCCGCGTCATGGGCCCAGTCCACGGTTATGGGGAAGGTGGCCATGATCAGCATTCCGGTGCCGCAGAGGGCGAAGAGCAGCGGAATGAAGGTCAGCTCCCGGTCCCCCCAGGTCAGGAACCCTATGCCCAGGCCCAGGAGCCCGAAGGCCACGAGGGAGGCGTTGAACAGCAGCGCGGCGGGCTGCCCCCACACCCCCAGGTCCGACAGCAGGGTGTTCCGTATGCTGTACCCCGGGTACACAGCCTCGCTGATGTTGGCCGCCAGCGCGAACTGCGTGATCGCCGCGAAAAGCAAAATTGCCGCGAGCTCCCTGCGTCTCACGTCCCTGGAAAAGCCGGCCATGGATTAACCTTTTTCCTGAGGGCGGCCGGGAGAGGGCGAAAATCCCCGGCCCAAGGCAAAAATGATTATGCTTCCATCGGCGCATTCCTTCCCGGGGGATACTTCGATCATGAAGACCTTGGTTGCGTACTCATCGTCGACCGGGAACACCAGGAAGGTCGCGGAGGCGATATTCGATGGGATACCCGGGGAGAAGGAGATCATGCCGTTGAACGAGGTCAGGGACGCCGGTCCCTACGACCTGCTCTTCCTGGGCTTTCCGACCCACCGCTTCGGTCCGGACAAGAAGGCCGAGGAGGCCATCAGGAAGCACTGCACCTCCGGACGGAAGGTGGCGCTGTTCGTCACCCACGCCGCCCCGGAGGAGGAGCCGGAGGTCCAGGAGTGGATGCGGAAGTTCAAGGACGCCGCCTCCGCCGCGGATATGGTGGGCTTCTTCGACTGCCAGGGGCAGATGGCCGGCGGGGTGAAGACCATGCTCCGCCTGTTCGGGAGCAAGAAGCTCAAGGAGGGCGTCAGGAACGACACCAGCCAGGGCAAGCCGGACGAGATGCGGCTGCAGAGGGCCAGGGAGTTCGGGAAGGGCGTGGCGGAGAAGTTCGGGAAAGAGGCCTCCTGAGCCCGGTCCTGCGATCTGGCGGGCCGCATCGCCGCCGCTCCAGCGCACATCATTCAGTCCAAATGTTTCTTAGGGCTTTATATACGGCCATGCCGAATCCTGCAGCGGGTGCGGGAATGGGGGAAGGCGACGGAGCTGGGGATGACGGGGCGGGGTACACTATCGAGGCCTCGGAGGTGGCGGTGCGCTTCGGGAACGTTCAGGCCCTGGACCACTTCTCCGTCCGGATCCCCAGGGGCATAGTCGGCCTCCTGGGGCCCAACGGCGCGGGCAAGAGCACCTTCATCAAGGCCGTGCTGGGGCTGGTGAGCTTCGATTCCGGGGAGATCAGCATCACCGGGCTGGACCCCCGGACCCAGGTGATGGCCGTCCGGGACAGGGTCGGCTACATGCCCGAGCATGACTGCCTTATCGATTCCATGAGCGGCCTGGAGCTGGTGACGTACATGGGACGCCTGAGCGGGATGGGCCGGCAGGACGCCATACCCCGGGGACACGAGGTCCTGGACTTCGTGGGGCTGGGTGAGGAGCGGTACCGGCCCACGGCCAGCTACTCCACGGGCATGAAGCAGAGGGTCAAGCTGGCCCAGGCCATCGTGCACGATCCGGAGATCCTGTTCCTGGACGAGCCGACCAACGGGATGGACCCCCTGGGCCGGGAGGAGATGCTGGAGCTGATATCCCGCATAGGCGCCTCCAACAAGTCCATCCTGGTCTCCTCGCACATCCTGCAGGACATGGAGAGGGTGTGCCAGCACATCGTGATCATAAACAACGGCCGGGCGCTGAGGCAGGGTACCCTGTCCAGCATCCTGGAGCAGGGCCGGGGGAGGAGGAGGCTCACCGTGCGCGGGGAGCCCCTGGCGCTCAAGGCCTTCTCGGAACGCCTGCGCAGGACCTACGAGGTCATATCCGTCTCCGAGGAGCACGGGCAGATGACCCTGGTGCTGGTGAACGAGGGCCCGAGCGCCCCGATATTCGATCTGGCCGGGGAATGCGGGGTGCAGCTGCGCTCCTACGCCCCCGAGCGCCACACCCTGGAGGGGGAGTTCATCCGGTCCCTGAAGGGGGTGGCCTGATGGGCCTCAACCCCATCGGCTACAAGCCCTGGGCCGGAAGGAGGACCGAGCACAACCGCCGCTTCCTGGTCATCGCCGATTCCATCGTCCGCCACAAGCTGAAATCCAAGGGCTTCCTGGCCATGCTCATCCTGGGCACCATCCTGGTGCACGTCCTGCCGCTCATGCTGTACTCCCTCATGCCCCATGAGGTGCTGGAGGCCGACCTCATGCGCGACTACATGGGCGACGGCCTGTTCTTCATCTTCTCGGTGATACTGGTCTCCCTGGTGTGCTCCGACCTGCTCTCGGACGACCTGCGCTCCAACTCCATCATCCTGTACCTGTCAAGGGCGCTGCGGGTGGAGGGATACCTGCTGGGCAAGTGGACCGGGGCCATGATCTGCGTAGGCCTCTTCACCCTGCTGCCCCCGCTGGTGGTGGGGGTGGCGATAACCGCCACCCAGTCCGGCGGGGATTACCTCGCCAGCCTGGCGGTCATCGGCCGGACCTTCGTGGCCGGGCTGTGGTCCGCGGTCCTCCTGGTGCCCCTGGGGATGATGATATCATCGATCACCAGCCGGAGGACCTTCGCCGGGGTGGGCACCTTCATGGCCTTCTTCACCCTGATGATCATCTCGGGGATATTCACCGAGTTCTCCCGCGACTGGACCATGCTCAGCCCGGACGCGCTGCTGCGCTACTCCCAGACCGTGATCTTCGGGCTGCGGCTCCCCTCGCACGCGGACCCGGTGCTGATGGGGGCGGCCATCCTGGCGCTCACCGTTCCGCCGCTGCTGCTGGTCTACCACCGCCTGAGGATGAAGGGGGCGGGCAGATGAACGTGGTCGAGGCGGCCGGCCTCTCCAAGTGGTACGGGGAGGTCATCGGCCTGAACAACTTCAGCCTGGAGGTGCCGGGGGGCATCACCGGGATCGTGGGCCCCAACGGCGCGGGCAAGAGCACCTTCTTCAAGCTGCTCACCGGGAACATCCGGGCCAACACCGGGGAGCTGCGGGTGCTCGGCGAGCGGCCCTGGGGCAACCAGGCCCTGCTGGCCCGCGTGGGCTTCTGCCCGGATTATGACTTCCTGCCGCCCGATCTGAACGGCAACCAGTACCTGCGCTCGGTGGGCGGGCTGCACGGTATGGAGGGCGATGGGCTGCGGTCGCGCATCGACGAGGTGCTGGAGATCGTGGGTATGGCCAAGGACGCCGGCCGGCGCATGGGCGGGTACAGCAAGGGGATGAGGCAGCGCATCAAGATCGCCGGCTCCCTGCTGCACGAGCCGCAGCTGCTGCTGCTGGACGAGCCGCTCACCGGCACCGATCCCCTGATCCGCAAGGAGATGATCGACCTGATCAGGGACCTGCACAGGGTGCACGGGCACGACGTGATCGTCTCCTCCCATGTCCTGCACGAGATCGAGAGGATGACCCATCAGGTGGCCCTCATATACAAGGGCCGCTCGGTGGCCTCCGGGGACATCTCGGAGATACGCAGGCTGATGAGCGACCACCCGCACAACATCGTGGTGGAGGGGACCGGCATCGTGGAGCTGGCCAAGCTGCTCCTGACCAAGCCGTACACCTCGTCCATCGAGCTTCGTGCGGACCGCTCCGGCATGTTCGTGCGGGTGGACCGGCCGGACGAGTTCTTCGACTCCCTGCCCCAGCTGGTCAGGGAGGCCGGATGCGGTCTGGAGCGGGTGGAGAGCCTGGACGACGACCTGGAGTCGGTGTTCCGTTATCTGGTGAGGTGGTGATGATGTCCCTGAGCACGATAGGCCTGCGCACCGTGGTGGCGTTCTCCGCCCGGAAGCTGCTGCAGAACCGCAGGTGGATGCTGGTGGCCCTCCTGGGCGCCCTGGTGGTCACGGTCATGGGCTACGCCGCGACCCAGGAGGGGGCCGGTTCGGACGCCGGGAGCGACCTGATGCTCCTGCTGCTGACGGCCTTCCTGCTGCCGGTGCTGGCCCTGCTCTACGGAGCATCCATGATAAGGAGCGAGATGGACGACCGGAGCATCGTGCAGGTGATCACCTCCCCCCTGGACCGCCGGGTGACCTACCTGGGCTACTACATCGCCCTGGTGCTGGTCGTCTGCGTCCTCATCGCCGGGATAACCTTCTTCGGCGGGATGTCCTACCTGGCCTTCAGCCCGCAGCGCCAGGGGGGCCTGGAGCTGCTGCTCGGCTACATGGTCATGCACTGCCTTGGTGCGCTGGCCTACTCCGCCCTCTTCCTGCTGCTGGGCACCGTGCTCCGGCAGCCCCTGTACCTCGGGCTGTTCTACATGTTCGTATGGGAGGGCTTCGTGGCCCAGGTTCCCGGGGCCATCGGTTCGTACACCATACGCCACCAGCTGCAGGTGGCCGGCTCCGCCCTCATCGGCGAGGGCTCGGTGGCGAACATGCCCGGGGATCCGGCGGTATCCACACTGGTCCTGCTGGCCTTCTCGGCCATCATGGTGGCCCTGGGGGCGCTGGTGTTCAGGAGGATGGAGGTCCCCTGAACTCCTATCGGGGAGGTCGTTCTCCCGAACATGAACGAACGACAGGATTATCTGCCGTCCATCCCCATACTCACCAGGCGGGGAAAGCGATGAGATGCGTGGTGGCATACGACAGCGTGCATGGGAGCACCAGGGCGGTGGCCGAGGCCATGGCCGAGCAGGCGACATCTGAGGGGCACGAGGCGCAGCTGGTGTTCGTCCGTGATCCTTCGGACCAGCTTCAGGTCTCCGACCTGCTGCTGATCGGCTCGCCCACCCGGGGAGGGGTCATGACCAAGCAGGCCAAGGCCTTCATGGATGGCCTGGACCCCGGGGTGTGGAGGGGCCGGAGGGTGGCGACCTTCGACACCCTGGGCCCCATCTCCCGGGACCCCGAGAAGAGGAGCAAGGTGCTGAGGAGCATCGACGACCGCTCAAAGAACGCGGCCAACCGGATGAGGGAGCTGCTGCAGGAGCGCGGGATCCCCGTGGAACGGACCATGCACTTTCCGGTGCTGGGGCTCTGGGGCCCCATCGCCCCGGAGGCCATCAGGATGGCCAAGGGGGAGATGCACCAGATGCTCGCGGGAGGCCCGGTCCCCTGAAGGGCCGGCCAGGGGAATGATACTGTGGACGATCCGCTCGGAAGGCTGAAGGCGGACCCCACGGACTGGCTTCTGGAGGGGGACAACCCGTCGGTGCGCTATTTGACCCTCAGGGACCTCCTGGGGAGGGGCGAGGGCGACCCGGAGGTCCGGGAGGCCAGGCGCCGGATCATGGAGGTCGGCGCGGTGCCGAGGATACTGGCCAGACAGGAGCCCGGAGGCCACTGGGGTAAACCGGAGCACTTCTACCAGAACTCCAAGTACAAGGGGACGGTGTGGAACCTCATCATCCTGGGGGAGCTGTGCGCCGATCCCGCTGACGAGAGGGTGAGGAGGGCCTGCGAGTTCGTGCTGACCTGGAGCCAGCACCGTCCTTCCGGGGGATTCTCCTACAAGGGTTCCGAGAGGAACGGGGGCAACCGCAGCGTGTTCAGCTGCCTTACCGCCAACATGCTGTTCGCCCTGGTCCGCCTGGGATACGCGGACGATCCGAGGGTCAGGCAGGGCTTCGAATGGATATCGCAATACCAGCGGTTCGACCTCGGACCGTACGACAACAGGGATTGGCCCTACCAGTACGACCTCTGCTGGAGGAACCACACCTGCCGCTCCGGGGTGGTGAAGGTGCTCAAGGCCATCGCGGAGGTCCCCGAGCCCGCACGGAGCCCCGGATTGAGGGAGCGGGCCGAGGAGGGCAAGGAGTTCCTGCTGGCCCAGCGCATCTTCTACCGCCCTCCGGAGCTGAAGGAGGTATCCCGAAGGACCTGGCTCAGCTTCGGGTTCCCCCTGATGTGGAACACCGACCTGGTGGAGGTCCTGGGGGTCCTTGGTAAGCTGGGGGTGAGGGACCAAAGGATGGACGAGGCCGTGGAGGTGGTGCTGTCCAAGCAGGGCCTGAACGGGCGATGGAAGCAGGAGAACCATTTCAACGGCAGGTTCCTGACCAACCTGGAACCCAACGGCAAGGATAGCAGGTGGGTCACCCTCAACGCCATGCGGGCCCTGAGGCAGCTATCAACTCCCTGAGCCACATGGCCATATCTCTTTGGCGTCCAATTTGCCTGAAATGATAATAGTTACCGTGTCCTTTATCATGTCCACGATGTTTCCTTGTTGCGTCTGAGATCATGAGCGAGACGCAGTTCCTGTCGATTCTTCCCAATATACTGTGCATCGCAGTGAGCCTGCTGATGGCCTACCGGGTCTACTCCAGGGCCTCCATCGAGCACCGCCAGAGCCTTCTGGCCACCTTCGTCCTCATATCCATGCTGGCCCTGGTGCTGGGGATCGAGCGCTTCATCCAAGACCGCGATGCCTATGCGGCCATGGTGGTCCTGGAGTACGCGGTCTGCGTGGCCCTTCTGATGGCCATACTATCCTTCTCCCTGTGCTACACCGGGCAGAGGAGCTTCGTCAGCCGCCGGTTCATTTCGATAATCACAGGTATCGGGGCAGCGGTGGTGGCGGTCAACGCCACCAACGGCCTTCACCACCTGTTCTACGTCTCCTTCGAGATCATAGAGACCGAAGGCCTGCACATGATGCAGCCGGAATACGGCCCCCTGTTCTTTGTCTGGCTGATCTACGCGGTGGGCATCCTGGCCTTCGTCATGGGCTGGCTGCTCAAGGCCGCCGGAAGCATGATGGGCTCCAAGCGCCAGGGCACGGTGCTCATCGTGCTGGGGCTGGGGTTCTACACCTTCATGGGCATCCTGAACTCCGTGTTGCCCCGAGACCCCCGGGTGGACATGCTGACCATAGGCCTTCTGGGCGCGGCCATCATGGTCTACGCGGCCAACCGCACCAGCAGCATAATCGAGCAGCACGGCATGACCATGGAGGAGGCGCTCCGGGACATGGATGACGGGGTGGTGATCGAGGACCCCGAGCACCGGGTGATGTACATGAACGATACCGCCCGGGAACTGCGCATCATGGACCGCTCGCCCTATCTGGGCGCGATACCTGCGGAGGGCAGCGTCGACGTTCGCCTGGGCACACAGGACGGGGAGAGGGAGTTCAACGTCAAGCGCTCGATGGTGGACCGGAACGGGGTGTCCGTGGGCACGGTCACGGTCATGCGCGACGTGACCGAGAGCAGGACCACGGAGAAGCGCCTGGCCCTGGCCAATCATCGCCTGGACACCATGGCCAGGGCCCTGCGGCACGACATCATGAACGAGCTGACGGTCCTGCACGGGCACATGGAGCTGCTGTCCGGTACGGAGCTCGAAGAAAAGCAGAGGGAGAGGCTGGAGAAGGCCCGCAGGGCCGCGGTCAGGATAAACGACCTCATAGAGAAGACCAGGGAGCAGCACATCCTGGATCCCGTGCAGCCCAAATGGCAGGACCTGGAGCAGGCCATCCGCGACGGCATCAGGAACGTGGACCTCGGAGCGGTGAAGGTCCGCACCGAGGTTGGCGACATGCAGATACTGGCCGACCCCATGTTCCCCACGGTGTTCAGCAACCTCATGGACAACTCCCTGCGCCACGGCGGAAGCGTCAGGGAGGTCAGGGCGAGCATGGAGCGGAAGGGGCAGAGGACCTTCATAGTCTGGGAGGACGACGGCCAGGGCATCCCCTCCGAGGAGAAGGAGCAGATCTTCGAGAAGGGCATCGGCAAGCACACCGGGATGGGCCTGTTCCTGACCAGGGAGATTCTGGAGATAACCGGAATGGACATCCGGGAGGAAGGGATCCCTGGAAAGGGGGCCCGGTTCATGATCTCCGTGCCCGCATCATCGGTTCGGGAAAAGGAATAAAAAGTAAAGAGGGGGCGGGGCCCCGTTACTGCTTGCTCATCTTCCTGGTCATGGTGTAGGCCACGGGCACCAGCATGAGGGCCAGGGCGATGGCGAAGGCCCAGGAGATGTTGGCGATTATATTGGTCACGCCCGGGTAGGTGGCGAATATCGCTCCGGTGCCTATGATCAGGAATATGGCGTACAGCAGGAACTTGCCGTATCCGGCCACATCCCTGAACTCGCCGTGCTCGTCCATGACCGACTTGATCAGGGTGTCGGTCAGCAGCACGCCCACGCCGATGATCAGGAAGCCCAGTATCAGCGGGTAGACGGTCTCTCCGGCCAGGAGCATGGTCTCCAGGGCCAGCAGGATGATGAAGGCCAGCAGGCCGATGAACAGCAGGTTCTTCAGCATGTCGGCGATGTTCGCCTTGTTCTCAGGGAACATGGGGCGGATTATGCTGCCGATGAAGGAGGAGAGCACCTCCACGAACACCGTGCCTATGATCAGTATCAGTATGCCGGCCAGCAGCCTGGGCAGGTAGTCCGCGATATCGGTAAGGTATGCGCCAAGAACGCCTCCGACCTCCAGTATCTGGATGGCCAGGATGACCGCCAGGATGAATATGAAGGCCTTGACCACGCTGCCTATGAAGTTGGACAGGTCCAATCCTGACGCTCGGAAGGACCGTCCAGTGGAGGTCTTGTCAAAGGCCCTCTCCACGCCCAAGCGTTCGACTATCTTGTTCACGGCCTTTCCCACCACCATGCCGATCACGTATCCCAAGATCAGGACGATGATCGCCACGATAATGGCGGGTATAGCGTCGATTATCGATTCAAGTACATTTTCCAGTTCGGCTACTATGTCCACCACATAATCACCTGGATTTTGGTAGGTTCATGCAGATTATATAATACAATTGATGATAATTATCTATTATTACTATATATTATATAGCAATTAAAAATCATTGATGAATTTAAATAATCAAAGCTATAATTTTTATTTTTCGAGGGGCATCCCATAAAAAAACGAACATCCCCGGCTGAGTATCTCACGGCGACGGATCACGATCAACCAATGCGCCCCTTCCCCACCCCGTTCAGGAAGATGTCGGTCATGCCCCGGAGCAGGCGCTCCTCATCCTCGGAGCTAATGCTCCCGTTCCCCATCAGGTAGTAATGGATATAGTGCGACTGCACCAGGCCTATCCAGGACCTTGCGGCGATGAAAGGGTCCACGACACGAAGCCAGCCCTTGTCCACCATCTCCTGTATCTGTCCCGCGAGGAAACGGACCGAGGCGTCCATGCTCTCCGTGCCGAAGTCGCCCTTGAGCTCGGGATGCCTCCAGACCTCCCCTATCATCATCATGAAGGCGTGCCGGTTGCTCTTCAGGGATTCCAGCACCTTCAGGGAGTTCCTCACCAGGAGCTCCTCCACCGGTCCCCCTCCGCCAAGGTCCACCACGGAGCGCACCGATCTCGACGGGTGCATCTCCAGGACCGCCTTGCGGAACAGCCCCTCCTTGTTTCCGAAAAGGCGGAATATGGTGACCTCGTTCACGCCGGCCGCCGCCGCGATGTCCTTGGTGGTGGTCCCGTCGTATCCCCTCTCCGCAAAAAGCTCGAACGCCGAGCGTAGGATCTTCTCCGCGGACCCTCTCCTGCTTCCCACAAGATCGGACGGTTCTTCCATCCGGCTATGAAAGCAACTACTTGCATACATATATGCTTTGGTATACATCATCGATTTATTCGACGGTGTCAATTCAACGAACGTCGATTGAAGCGAACGGAATTGGACCCAAATCTTTATAATAGGTGTGTCGTTGAGAATTTTAAATGGAATATGCTGAGTACATCCGCAAGTTCGATGCCTTGACCGCTCGATATATTCCTCAGAAAGCGGACTGGACGCCTTCCGACCACGCGGTTTATTCCCCTTCTCACTACTTCCGGATCGAGAAGCGTGAGGCGGACGATCTGCGCTATAAGGCGGTAAGGTTCCAGCTCAACCGGCACTACAACGGCAATCGCACCTACCGCACGTACTGCGAGGAGAAGGGCTTCCACCCTGACTCACTGCGCTCCGCGGAGGACCTGGACCAGGTGCCGGTGGTGTCCGCCGACTTCTTCAAGACCTATCCGTCCGGCAGGGATTTCGCCCTCTGGCTGGCCAACATCTACACGGGCGAGCTGCCCAGGGTGCGCATACGCAGCAAGGACCCCACCCCGGACGAGGTCATCGATTCCTTCAACCAGGCCGGCATGGCCGTGGCCTACAGCAGCGGCACCAGCGGCCGCCACACCTTCATCCCCCGGGACATGAGGGCCTTCCACTCCAACGAGTATTCGCTATCCAAGGGCGCCATCTCCATGTTCTTCCCCCGCTGGGGCCCGGACATGCGCAGCTTCCTGATGATGCCCAACCCGTTCAAGACCAACCTGTTCGCCGGGCGCCTGGGCACGGTCATGTACGACATAATGAAGGATGTCGAGGTGGCCCTGGACCGCGAGGTGAACACCGAGACGGTCAGGCAGTCCATGGCCAAGGGCGACACCCTGGTGAGCAAGCTGACCAAGTACGTGGTCAGCCGCACCACCCAGAGGTCCGTGGACCGCATCGTCAGCTGGATCGGCGAGCGGGCCAAGGACGGGTCCAGGGTGGCCCTGGTCGGCGTTCCGTTCATGCTTCACTACGTGCTCAACGAGCTCAAGGAGAGGGGCAAGACCTTCGACCTGAGCGGAAGGGCCATGGTCCTCACCGGGGGCGGATGGAAGGCGCACGAGGACCAGAGGATTCCCGAGGACCGCTTCCGCAAGGAGGTCGAGGAGCTGCTCGGCGTGGAACCCGAGAACTGCCTGGACATGTACGGCATGGTGGAGGGCAACGGCTGGATGATACAGTGTCCCGAGGGGCATCACCTGCACATCCCCCACTCCTACCTGCACCCCATGGTCCTGGACGATGACAACAACAGCCTGGGTTACGGCAAGTACGGCCGGTTCGCCTTCCTGGACGGTTCCATGGGCAGCTATCCCGGCTTCGTGGTCACCAACGACAAGGTCAGGATGCTGGAGCACTGCCCGCACTGCGACCGCCCCGGCCCGGTGCTGGAGCCGGGGGTCACCCGCATGCCTGGCAAGGAGGTGCGCGGGTGCGGGGAGGAGGTGCGCAAGATGATGGCCGCCGACGTGGGAGGGGATTGAGATGCGCTCGCTCAGGTACATGAAAAGGCACGAGTTCATGCCCAACACGCCCTTCATCAAGCTGTTGACCAAGGGCGTCGCCTCGGTGCTCAAGACCAGCGCCTTCCACCTGTCCGAGGTCAAGAAGATGAGGGTGATCCCCAAGGACCAGCCCCGGTACGTGAGGCCTGCCCGGCCGTACCACATCCCTGAATACAAGGAGGGGATGCGCTGCGGGGCCACCGGGGAGAAGTACCTCTCGGCCACGCGATTCTGCGATCCGAACGACCCCCGCATCGTGGCCATGGCCCATTCCCTGGGGGCCTTCCAGGTCTCCGACCTGGAGTTCGCCAGACGGGCCCACGAGCTGGCTAAGGAGAGGATGATCGTGGAGTACGTGCCCTTCGATTCCGCCGGGGACACCCTGGAGAGGGGGACCGGCACCTGCTTCCACCTGGCCAACACCATGGTGGCCCTGTGCCGGGCGGCGGGGATCAAGGCCCGCTACAAGGTGTTCGCCATGAACATGATCGCGGTCTGGTACCAGAAGATGCTGGGCGCGGACTCCTTCATGCAGAGGTGGTACGACTCCCTGGGCTACTTCCTCATCGAGGCGGAGGTCCAGGTGTTCGTGGACGGACGGTGGATGGACGCCGTGGTGGGTCCGGACGCCGGGTGGCAGGCCACCATGGGGGACCCCATCAGCAAGCTCGGCGAAACCTCCCTGGAGGACTGGTTCGAGGCCATCCCCGGCACGGTGATGCTCCGCGAATCCATACCCTACGGGCTGCCGTTCCTGGGCCGGCTGATGATCACCCTGGCCCCCGGTTCGGTGGAGCGGGTCAGCTCCAATGTGCTCAAGATGTCCATCGACGGCCGGAAGATAATCGAGGAGGCCGGGGGCCCGGAGGCCTACGACGCCATGGTGCGCGCCAAGCGCACCAAGATGCCCATGGTCACCATGGAGAACCGCTCGCAGATAGTGTTCGACTGACCGCGGTCATCATAAGTACGCATCTCCATCACGGTGCATGGTGGACGAGGCGGACATCTTCAACTATCCAGTGCAGACCCTGGACCTGAGGGGCGCGAGACTGCCCTCCGGGCCGGTCCTGGACGTGGGGGGCGGAGGGGAGGGGGTCATAGGGCTCATCCTGGCCGAGAGGGCGGTCTCCATCGACCTCCTGCGCAGCGAGCTGGACGAGGCCCATTGCGATTCCAGCAAGATGGTCATGGACGCAGCGCGCATGGCCTTCCGCGACGGGGTGTTCGAGGGCGCCACCTTCTTCTTCTCCCTGATGTTCATGCCCCCGCAGGTGCAGAGGGCCGCCCTGGCCGAAGCGCAAAGGGTGCTCAAGGAGGGCGGAACCCTGCTGGTCTGGGACATGTCCTTCCGGACGTCCGACTCCCCTCGGCCAATATTCATGGTCCCCCTGCGCGTGCTCCTGCCCGGCGATCGCCAGGTCGATACCGGCTATGGGTGCCGGCGGAGGGACCAGGACGCCGACGCCGTTCGGAAGATGGCCGAGGAGGCCGGTCTGGTTCTGGAGGAGTCCCGAAGCTCAGGAGGGACCTTCTTCCTGCGGTTCCGCAAGTGATCGCAGGTCCTTCGCCCCCCTCGGTGGTTGAACCTCAACACTTATTATCCCCGGGGGGAAGGAAGTAACGGAGGCAAACCGATGCCCAAGGTCAAATGCGAGACCTGCGGCCGCGTATTCAAGGCCAGGACCTTGAAGGAGGCCGAGGAGATGCTCCGAAGGCACTGCGTCCACGACATCATGGGCGAGGCCACCATGGCTCGGACCCGCTACGGGTCCGACGCCTGACGGTCCAGCGGTGACGGTCAAAGGCGCGGCTCCAGGGGCATCCCTAGGCCTCCAGGGCCGCTTTTTTATGCCAATACTCCCATCACCGGCCGACCATGGGCCTGTTTGATGCGTTGGGGGGCAAGGAAAGGCCGCGTCCGGAGGAGGTTCTGAGAAAGCACGTCCTGCAGGTCATGGAGGTGCTGGAGGAGACCGAGGGCTTGATCGACTCCCTGACCCCGGACCTCCGGCAATCGGCCAGGAGGTCGTTCGACCAGGATGTGGGCGAATCGGTCGGGGAGTGCAGGAAGCGCCTGGAGAAGATGGAGAGGAAGCTGCTCCAGGGGGACCTGGGAAGCATTCCCCGGCCGGAACTTACCGGGCTGAGGGAGCGCATGGTCCGCCTGGACGAGCACCTGATCAGCACCTACCTGCAGACCATGAAGCTGGTCGGCGACCGTCAGGGGCGCCGGGCCATTCGCGCCTCGGCCAAGAGGAGGGCGGAGAAGGTGGAGGACCTGCTGAAGGCCCTGGACAGGGCGGTGCGGTGACATACTCTTTCCCTCACCTTCCTGTAATTGCCTGAATAGCTTTAAGCCGGGACAGGTCAAAGGGGGCTGCCGGGGAAGTTATTTTGAAATCATCCTTTCCAGATCTCAAGAGGTACTGCCTGCACGGTTTGGGCCTTTCGGTGATAATGTTCGGTCTGATCTTCGGCTGGACGTTCGTCCTGGCCATCCTGATGGCCATCGGTTCCGTGCTGGGCCTCCTGATCGGACTTGCCCTGCTCATCCTGGGCCTGGGGTATGTGAACGCATTCCTGGCGGAGTACGTATGGACGAACGGTGGCAGCGGGGGACAGGGGGAGGTGGAGGAACACTTCAGGCTGGAGGGTTTCAGGGAAGGTGCCGAGGTGGATTACGGTTGGACGAGCATGGACATCGGCAACACCTTCTTCCACGGCCTGATACTGTTCATCTTCTTGGGGCTGGTCAACATCCCGTACGTCGCCATCCAATATCTCGTACCGCACTGGGCGGTCACCCTGGCCCTAATAATCGTGTACGTGCCCATACACGGATATGTGGGGGCCACGGTGGCCGGGTATGTCTGAGGCAGGGGCCGGTGAACGGATATGGCCGGCCTCCCCGGGTGTGGCGGCGCAAGTATCATAAGCCCCCCGACCTTCCTCCGCTAGGATACCATGCGCTTCATCTACTTCGTGGGCACCGCCGGCAGCGGCAAGAGCTCCCTCATCTATGCCTTCCGGGAATGGCTGACCCTGCAGGGTCTTGATTCCGTAATAATCAACCTCGACCCCGGGGTGGAGCACATGCCCTACGAGCCTGACGTGGACATCCGCGACTGGGTGCGGGTGGACGACGTCATGGAGGAGTACGGCCTCGGTCCGAACGGAGCGCAGATCGTGGCCGCGGACATGATGGCCGTGAACGCCATGGACCTGGCCGAATCGGTGCAGGGCTTCCGCACCAACTACGTGCTGGTCGATACCCCCGGGCAGATCGAGCTTTTCGCCTTCCGGCAGAGCAGCCAGGTGATCATGGACCAGCTGGGCAAGGAGGAGGCCTGCCTGGTGTTCCTGGCCGACCCCAACCTGTGCAAGACGCCGTCCGGCTTCGTCTCCTCGGTGATGCTGGCAGCAACCGTGCACTTCCGCTTCAACGTGCCCTTCTTCACCGTGCTCTCCAAGAGCGACCTGCTCAAGCCGGAGGAGCTGGAGGCGATAGACGGCTGGTCCGATTCCCCCGACGCGCTCTATGACGCGTTGACCGGCAACATAGACTCCCGAGCGCTTCTGAGCATCGAGCTGTTCAAGGCCCTGGAGTCCATCGGCGCGTACAAGAGGGTGGTCCCGGCCTCCGCCGTCGAGCCGTCCGGCCTGGAGGACATCTACGACATGGTGCAGCAGGCCTTCGAGGGCGGCGAGGACCTCTACGACGATTGATTTAAGCCCCCTTGGGGCAGTATTGTCGGCGTGAAGACTTGGATACTCACCTGCCCGGAATGCGGCTCGGGGGACCTGGTGTACGAGACCGGGATGGTTCTGGGGCAGAAGTACCGCTGCCTGAGGTGCGGGTACATGGGCTCCTTCGCCCTGGAAAAGGAAATAGAGGTTTGTGAAAACGGTTTCGAAGAGGGCGCCCGCCGATCAGGCGAACATGACGCCTGATTCGGTGCACTTGGCGGTCTCGTTCTCCAGCACCTTGCATATGGCCCTCTCGAAGTCGGCCATGGTCACGGTGTCCCGGTTGTCCCGGATGGCGAACATGCCCGCCTCGGTGCATATGGACTTGATGTCCGCGCCGGTGGCCAGCTCGGTCTTGGAGGCCAGGGTGTCCAGGTTAATGCCCTCCTCCACGCTCATCCGCCCGGTGTGGATGCGGAATATCTCCCGCCTGGCATCGAAGTTCGGCACCGGCACCTCGATTATGCGGTCGAAGCGGCCGGGCCGCAGCAGCGCGTCGTCCAGAATGTCCGGGCGATTGGTGGCGCCGATTATCTTGATGTTGTCCAGCGGGTTGAAGCCGTCCAGCTCGGCCAGCAGCTGCATCAGGGTGCGCTGCACCTCGCGGTCCCCGGAGGTCGCCACGTCCAAACGCTTGGCCCCTACGGAATCAAGCTCGTCGATGAATATGATGCTGGGGGCCTTCTCCCTGGCCAGCTCGAACAGCTCCCGCACCAGCCTGGCCCCCTCGCCGATGTACTTCTGCACCAGCTCCGAGCCGACGAAGCGTATGAACGTCGCGTTCGTATGATTGGCCACGGCCTTGGCTATGAGGGTCTTCCCGGTGCCCGGGGGTCCGACCAGCAGCACGCCCTTGGGCGGCTCTATGCCCACCCTCTTGTACAGCTCAGGGCGCAGCAGGGGGTCCTCCACGGCCTCCCTGACCTCCAGGATCTGGTCCTCCAGGCCGCCGATCATCTCGTAGGTGACCGTGGGCTTGTCTATGATCTCCGCCCCGGTGACGATGGGGTCCAGGGACTGCGGGAGAACGGACATCACCGCCAGGGTCTGCTTGTTCAGGGCGACCCTGGCCCCCACGATCAGGTCCTCCGGGGGAACGTACTCGGAGGTGGTGACGATGAAGTCCGGGCCGGTGCTGCTCTTGACTATGACCCGGCCGTCGATGAGTATGTCCTTTATGCTGCCGATGATCAGGGGAGGCGACTTCAGCCTCTCCAGCTCGGAGCGCATGCGCTTGATCTCCTTCTGCAGCCTGAAGAGCTCGCTCTCCACGTAGCGCTTCTCGCCCTCCACCCGCCTGACCTCCTCCAGGAGTTCGGTGTTCTGGCGCTCCAACAGTTCCAGCTTCTCGACTATCTCGTTGGAGATGGATTGGTCCAGCTCTTCATCCAACAAATGCGGCACCTTCGAGCATTGATTAAACCGCCCTCTATTTGAGCATTTGCCATTCAGTGTCACACAGGATAATGGAACGAAGGCCACCAGAAATGCCCCAAGGTCATGCAGCGGTTCCTTGCACGAGCCATTGATCAGGCCAGGTCATCCTTCGATGCTTGATATCGTCGGCGCCCGAACCCGCTCGGCTCATGTTTAAATTATTCTTCCTATATTAGCTCGGACGATAGAGATGATATGCGAAATGTGCGGGAAGGAAATGGCGAGCCTGCTGCCAGTGAGGATCGAGGGCACGATCCTGAACGTCTGCCGCGACTGCGCCCGTTTCGGGGACAACGTCAAGTCGGGGGGCAAGCAGCAGCCCGGGGCTGAGCCATCCGTCATCCAGGCCCGGCTGCAGAACCGCGAGCGGCGGATGAAGACCAGGGACGTGTACGAAGGGGGAGAGGAATCCATCGAGCTGGCCGAGGACTTCCCCAAGAGGATAAAGGAGGCCAGGGAGAAGATGGGCTGGAAGCAGGAGGAGCTGGCCGCCAAGATGAACGAGAGGGTCAGCATCGTGCACAAGCTGGAGAGCGGGGGCATGCACCCCGACGACGCCCTGATCAAGAAGGTCGAGAAGACCCTGGACATCAAGCTCAAGGAGAAGGTCATGATCGCCCCGGTGGAGAAGGCCTCCAACAGGAAGGGCATGACCCTCGAGGACTTCATCAAGAAGAAGTAGGATGCCCGGGGCCACGGGGGCAACGGGCAAGATCACTTGCGCAGGACCTCTTCTTTTACCTCTAGAAGGTACTTGCCCACGTCCACCCCTACATCCCTCCCTATGAGCAGGGCGGCCACCTCGGCGTCCACGGACATCTTCTCCACCACCTTGTTTATGCGCGCGACGACCTCGCGCTTGTTCCATCCGGACTTGGCGGCGATGTCGTCTATGAGCACGGAGAACACCGGCAGGGGCTGGGCGTCCGCCCTCTCCTTGGCCGGGGCAGGTCCGGACGCGGACTGCGATGATGCCGCCGCCCCATCGCCCAGCTCCTTCAGCAGGTCCCGGGTGGGCTTGTAGTTCAGGGGCACGTCCACGCTCTTGTGGTCGAAGGTGGGCTTGACGTATCCCTCGGAGAGCTCCAGCAGCCCCTTCTTAAGGGCGGCCTCCAGGATGCGCTGGGCCTCCCGGGCCTCTATCCTTCCCGCCCCGGTGGGGTCCGACCACTTCAGCTCGAAGAACAGGGCGTTGATGAACTCCCTCTCGGACAACAGCTTCTTGCCCTTGCGGTTGAAAACCACGGCCACGGTCCTTTGGAGCTCGCTCATTCGATCGTTCCCTATTAAGCGCTTCTTGCCATATAAGATTGCCCAAGGACGCTATCTAAAAAGGGCGCCATGCATAATTGTTGAGTCTATTGCTAAATGGGATTGTTAAATTTATTTTATGTATTATATTTTAGAATCGAAAGATAATTGTTAAATATCAATGAAAAACATCGAATCTCGGGAAGTTCGAGGAGGGGGATTGGACGAATTCTCATATCAACAAATGGATTAGCGTAGCTTGCGTCTATCTCATGGTCATCGCCGCCTTCTATGTGATGACCGCAGACGTCAGCGCAGAGGAAGGGCAGCCTTCGAACGAGATGGTCGACGAAGCGGTAACTAGCATCGAGCATATCGACAGGAGGATCACGATCTCCAACGTCATGGCGTCATCTCCCGCGGTCGCCGTAGGTCTCGACGGCGAGACGCACATCGCCTGGGTGGACGGCGCTCCAGGTTCGCAGAGCGTTGCTTGGAAGCGATCCAACGATTCGTTGAAAACCTTCACCCCGGACAAGACCGTCACGACCCCCTTCCATTCCATTTCCAACCTCTCCATCGTTCTCCATAGTGCTTTCGGCGTCGCTGTAGTTTTCGAAGGAAGGATCGCCGTTGAGGCCTCGCCGACCGTTCATTTCCTTTACTCTGCAGGCAACGACGATTGGAGCCCGGTCCACGCGGTCTCTGCCGGTAACGCGCCATCCCTGACCACCGATGGCGATGCCTTGTATATCGCCTTGAACGTCATATCGGAAGGGACGGAGAGGTACTCTGTGGCCGCGATGAGGCTGATCGACGGCACCATCAACACGACACTTTTGACCGTGCTTCCCGTACCCGCATCCGACGGAGACATCGCATTCTTCGATGGAATGCTGAACGTCGCAATGGTCGAGAGGAGCTCGAACGCCATCTACTTCATGCAGTTCACGGACAACGGCACGTTGGTGACAGAGCCCGCACTGGTCAGCCGGACGCTTTGCGGTCGCAGCGTTGATCTCCTCTCGATGAACGGCAACGGGCGAATAATGTTCGTGGACAACAACAGTCTTATGCTGGCACGGTGCCTCGGTCAGCCGAACAATTGGGTATCGCACACCGTACTGGAACTAAACGAAACGATATTGGAGACCTCCCTAGCCGCATCAGACAACTCGATACGCATATCCTACACCACCGGATCGTCCAATGTTTCCAACG
>JAXGRO010000002.1:0-141477 GCA_040765825.1 Methanomassiliicoccales archaeon | reverse complement strand
TGACAAGGTCTCCCAGGGACCTTCCCACGGCCACTCCAGACCCCTCCAGGGCCCTTATCTTGTCCCACGCACTCCCGGTCCCCCGAGAAACTATGGCACCGGCGTGCCCCATCCTCTTGGCGGGAGGCGCAGATACGCCAGCGACGTCAGCGAAGATGTTCTCCGCACCAAGCTCCTTGATCACCATTGACGCCTCCTCTTCCATCTGGCCCCCTATCTCTCCGATCATGACCACTGCGGAGGGCTTCCTCTCCAGGACCATCTGGACCGCCTCGCTCATGTCCGTCCCCAGCAGGCGGTCCCCTCCAAGTCCCAGCACCACGTCCTGCCCCAGGCCGGCGGAGCTCAGGGCTTGCACCACCTCGTAGGTGAGCGTTCCGCTGCGGGATACGATGGCCAGCTCTCCTTTCCTGAAGATGCGGTTGGGCATTATGCCCACCTTGCTCTCCCCGACCAGGCAGAAACCCGGGCAGTTCGGGCCAAGAACGGTCACGCCCTGCCTTCTGGCACGGGCCAGGAAATGCATGGCATCGTGGATGGGGGTGCGTTCGGTTATTAGCACCATGGCTTCCAGGCCGGCCTCCACTCCCTCCAGGACCGCGTCCTTGAGGTTGAGGGCCGGTACGAACACCACGCTGGCCGTGGCTCCGGTCCTTTCCACCGCCCTTTTGACATCATCGAATACGGGCACCCCATGGACGATATTTCCACCCTTCCCCGGGGTCACACCCCCGACCACCTTGGTGCCGTAATCCAGCATCTGAAGCGTGTGATGGCTACCCTGCCGGCCGGTTATGCCCTGCACCAGGATCCGGTGGTCCTTGAACAGCTCCGGGGCGCTCATCCCTTCACCTTCACTGCCTGCAGGCAGGCCTCATCCAGGTCTGAATGCACATTGAAACCGGCAAGGCGAAGCATCTGGGCCGCCTCCTCCTCGTTGTTGCCCCTGAGCCGAACCACAGTCCGAGCCTTCACACTGCGGTCGGTGACGGTCATCATCAGGGCCTCTGCCACCGTATCGCATCTGGTTATCCCGCCGAAGATGCATATCAGCAGGGAGCCGGTGCGCCCTCTTGCCAGGTCGTAGGATAACAGACCCAGGGCCTCCGATATCCGGTCGGGGTCGTCGGTACCGCCCAGATCAAGGAATGTTCCCCCTTTCCCGCCGAATCGCTGCAGGGTGTCCAGGGCGGCCATGGTCAGCCCGGCGCCGTTGGCCAGTACGCCGATGTCCCCCGGAAGCTCCACGAGGTTGAACCCCCGCGACCTGGCCAGGCTCTCCAACTCGGTCAGCTCCCTGGTGGCCCTTTCCAAGTACCTCTCATGCCTGAACAGGGCTTCGTCGTCAAGGGCCACCTTGGCGTCGGCGGCTATGGCCTTCCCCGAATCGGTTATCATCAACGGATTGATCTCCACCAGCTCGCAATCCATGCCCCTGAACAGCCTCCACATGGAGCTTATGGAGCTGCGGACCTCCCGTTCTCCGATCCCGTCCCTCAAAAGGAATCTGGATGCCTGCACCAGGACCTCCTCAGGGAGCGGCTCCAGGGGGTCCAAGGTCCAACGCTTCACTGTGTGGGCAGGCATGCCCTCCACATCCATCCCTCCGGCACTACCCACGAGCAGCAGGGGGCATCTGGAGCGCTGATCTATCGTGAAGGCCAAGTATATCTCCTTCGAGGCGTCCACCATCTCTTCGAGAAGCACCCCGTGCACCTTCATCCCTGCAAGGCTGGTCCCCAGCATCCTTTCGCAAGCCTCCAGGGCCTCCTGTTTGTGCAGGGCCGTGCGTATCCCCCCGGCCTTTCCCCGGCCGCCCCTGGTGGTCTGGGCCTTCACCATCAATGGGAATTTGAGGTTGGAAAGGGAGCTCTCGACCCGCGTCATGTCCTTGAAGAAGAGCCCCCGGGGTGTGGCGATCCCGTATTGGCGAAAGAGATGCTTAGCCTCGTGCTCCAACAGATTCATCCCATCACTGCTTTCTAATGGCCCTACGTCCTATAAGTGAGTTATTCGACCAGCATCTCCAGATGGTGTCGGGTCAGGTTCAAAAGTTTATATACGACCATATTTTATCGAAAGTTGATGGTTGTTCGATGCCTCGCTGGAATGGACTTCGACTCCAACATATATCTCCTCACTGGCGAGGACCCCATTCTCGTCGATGTCGGAACGGGTATGCATCATCAAGACGTTCTAAAGTGGCTTTCTTACACCGTCAAGAGGAACAAGGTGCGCCGCATCGTGCTAACCCACAGGCATTATGATCACACCGGGGGAGCGGCGGGCATGGCCAAGGAGCTGGGCGCCGAGGTGCTCATGCACGCCGACGACTCTCCAGCCGTGCGTCAGGGCGATCCGCGGCAGACCCTGGCCTACATGTTCGGGGTGCCTGGGCACCCCGTCGAGGTCACCGATCTGGTCGATGGTCAGGTCCTCAGCACCGGTTCCTCCAACTTCCAGGTGGTCCACACCCCCGGTCACACCTCCGGCAGCATATCCCTATGGGAGAAGGATAAGGGTATCCTGCTCTCCGGGGACACCGTGTTCGTAGGGGGCGTCGGACGTTGGGACCTGCCAAGCGGTAATTTCGAGCAGCTTGTTGGTTCAGTGAAAAAGCTTTTATCCCTTGCGCCCAAGGAGATTTATCCTGGGCATGGCGATTTCAGTCAGAATGGGGCTGAGGGGATCATACTCGAAGCGTTAAATTATCTGGGAGAGTCTTGAATGGACATAATAAAATGCAAGGATGCCAAGAGCGTGGATATGGGCATATCCAAGCATGACCTTGAACAGATACTGTCCACCCTCCATTTCGGCAGGCTGGTGGTCTATCCCACCGAGACCGTTTATGGCCTGGGGGCGGACCCGTTCGATGAGACCGCCGTAAAGAGGGTGTTCATCGCCAAGAGGAGGCCTTTCGATATGCCCCTGTCCATCGCCGTCCACAACATCAGTGTGGCCGACCGGATAGCCGAACTGGACGAGAACGCCTACCGTCTGGCCAAGGCCTTCCTTCCCGGGCCGCTCACCCTTCTGGTCAAGAAGCGCCCCATCCTTCCGGACATCGTGACCGCATCCCTGCCCGAGGTGGGCATAAGGATACCAGACCACCCAGTGGCACTGAGGATGCTGGAAGAGTTCGGACCGATCATTTCCACCAGCGCGAACGTGCACTCCCACCCCAACCCCACGACGGTGGAGAATGCGATAGCCGACCTCGGCACCAGCGTGGCCACCTATGTCGACGGAGGGCCCTGCAAGGTGGGTACTCCCTCCACCATCGTCCAGATCATAGACGGGGTGGTCGAGGTAATCCGCTATGGCGCTATTTCAAAAGAGAAGATCGAAGATGTACTTGCTAGATGATCACGCCCTGGACTGCATTCGCAAGGCCGGGCGTCTCTCTTCCGAGGCCCGAGAGCTCGGACGTTCCCTGGTGGGCGAGGGGGTCAGGCTCCGGGACGTGGCCGAGGAGATGGAGCTGCACATACTCGAGCACGGCGGAAGGCTGGCCTTCCCGGTGAACATCAGCCTCAACGATACCGCGGCCCATTTCACTCCCAACTCCTCCGATCAGGTGGCCTTCTCCAACGGAGACCTGGTCAAGCTGGACGTGGGCGCCCAGGTTGATGGATACCTGGGGGACACCGCCACGACCGTGGAGGTGGGGACCCGTAACTGGCAATCGCTCATCAAAGCCTCCGAAAGGGCTTTGGCCATGGCTTTGGAGATGGCCAAGGAGGGGGTCTCCGTGGGCACTATCGGAGGCGTAGTCGATCGCAGCATCAAGGAATCCGGTTTCAGGCCGGTGGTGAACCTCAGTGGTCACGAGATGAAGAGGTTCAACCTGCACGCCGGGCTCTCCATCCCCAACATCGATGACGGGACCAAGACCAAGGTGCAGACGAACATGCTTCTGGCCATAGAGCCATTCGCCACCAACGGTCATGGTCAGGTGGCCAACGGGAAATCCGGTAACATATATCGGGTGCTGAGGGACCGTCCGATACGGGACCCGGAGGCCGATCGGCTGTTCCAACGGATCAAAGAGGAGTTCACAACTCTTCCCTTCTGCGAGCGCTGGTGCGACCGCCTGCAACCCGATTCCGGGTCGCTGCTCAGGGTCCTGCACAGGCACGGGGTGATATCCAGCTATCCAGTCCTCATAGAGACGCACGGGGGCATGGTTTCACAGGCGGAGCACACCATCCTGGCTGGCAATGGCCACAGCGAGATCACCACACTGTGAACCTCGAATACATTTATTAAGGTCGGCACTTTTATCCGGCCTCACGCGAGGGTAGCCAAGCTCGGTCAATGGCGCATCAAGCGCCGGCCAAAGGCGACAGACTCAAGATCTGTTCCTGCAGAGGTTCGCCGGTTCGAATCCGGTCCCTCGCACCATCATCCCATCGATTGTTCAAGGCCAAGGTCCATGGTGATCGTTGAAGGGGAGGAGCCAGCAAGCCCGATGGGAACCAATATCAGGCACAATACCAACAATGCCCACCCGGATGACGGATTTTATATCTAGGCAAATTGACCCCCACCAAATTTTTATAAGGTCTATTGCATATAATGATTCCTAAGAAGAACGCAGATGGGAAAAGGTCAAAGGGCCGGCCGCCATTGTCCTTCACAACCTTTTTTTATGGTCAAGGGCCCGACCAAGGGTGAGGTACATGGATCCCAACGAGCTCATGGAGGTCAACAAGAGGCGGTGGAATGAAAAGGTCCAGGCCAATCAGGTATCCCCGGTCTATGACGTGGAGGGCTTCATCAATGGTGCCTCCACGCTTCTGCCGATCGAACTTTTGGAGGTCGGACCGGTGCAGGGCAAGGACATGCTCCATCTGCAATGCCACTTCGGAATGGACACACTGTCCTGGGCCAGGATGGGGGCGCGGATCACCGGTGTGGACTTCTCACCGGACGCCATCAGCATGGCCAGGGAACTCAGCGTAAGGACGGGAGTACCGGCCGAATTCCTGGAATGCAACATATACGACCTGGACCGCCTGGGGCTAGGAAAGTTCGACGTGATCTTCACCAGCTACGGGGTGCTGTGCTGGCTTCCAGACCTGGGGCCATGGGCGAGATGGATATCCGACCATCTGCGCCCCGGTGGCTTCTTCTACGTGGTGGATAACCACCCGTTCGGGTCCCTGATCGACGAGAACTGCAGAGATTTCTTCAGGGCGTCGTACCCCTATTTCTCCAAGGAGCCGCTGATGTTCGATGATGACGTCCCGATAATCGACGACGGGCACGAGTTCCGGAACAAGACCCGTTACGAATGGATGCATCCCATTTCCGATATCGTCAACGCCCTCGCGGATAGTGGGTTGAGAATCGAGTTCCTGCACGAATTCCCATTCTGCTTCTTCCCCATGCATCCTTCGATGGTAAAAGGAGAGGACGGATACTGGCATCTTCCAGGAAATTTCTATGTGCCAATGCTATTCTCGCTGAAAGCAAAGAAGATGTAATAAGGAGAAATGGGGCGGAATCGCCCCCTTATTGGGTTTACAGTATCTCTAAGATACCAACGATTATGGCGACGACCCCAATTATGGTCTGGAACCTGCCCAGCCACTTAGCCAGCTTCTCAAGGTGCTTGCCCAGGGCCGGTATGCTCGGTAGTATCCCGGTCAGCAGGACGAGACCTGCGATAATGGCCACGATGCTTCCCAGCAGAGAACCCCACCAGAATATCGCCACGATGATGGCCACTATCCCGATGATGGTCTGGAACCTGCCCAGCCACTTAGCCAGCTTCTCAAGGTGCTTGCCCAGGGCCGGTATGCTTGTCAAAATACCCATGGCCAAGATCAAACCCGCCATAATATTAACTAACCCTAATACTAGTGACATTTTTTTCCTCCTAATCAATTAAGGTTTAATAATAATCGATATTATGGGTATTAATACTTTTACCATTGAAATAAAATCTGGATAAATTATGCTATCATTTAATCAATGAATTATAATTATTCTCATTGAAATCACTATAATGTCTGAAAGATGTCTGAAAGCCCTTTTGGAAATACACGTGATATCGGGAAAGGGGGAGGGATCAGAAAACGCCATGATTTATATCCCCCGTGGACTTTGTCCCGTTCATAGACATACGTGCCTTGCCCTAGTTGTGAGGCACCGTTAGGCAGGTGCGATCATGGCAGCCAAGAAAAGCAAGGAGAGCAAGCCGCAGGGCGATAAGAAGAGCAAGGCATCCGAGAGCGAGGCCAAGGGGGCGGTGGAGAATCCGCTCCTGGCCAAGAACCCCATCCGCACTCTGATGTTCAAGGACATCATGCTTCAGGAGATCGTTGACGGTCTAAAGGCCGAGCAGGTCCCCAAGGAGGATATGGACGAGGTGCTTTTCCTCACCGCCGCCAACGCCATCCTGGAACGCATCGGCACGAACCTTCCTGAGGACCTGCTGCTGATATTCCAGGAGAACCTGGACGATTATCTGGCCATATCCATGATCAACCGTGAGAACGAGGTTGACCTGCTCTCATCGTTCAGGGACGACTTCCTGGCCTCCCAGGGGGACAGCTTCAACGACGAGAGGGACCTCATGGAGGCGCTCACCGCCTTCGAGGACCAGTGGTGGGGGTCTCCCATGGAGATATTGGGTGGCAGCTCCCCCAACGACATGATCGATCAGGCCAAGGAGCGTATGGCCAACATCCTGCACGAGGGAGAGGAGGGCGGCTGCACCTGCGAGGAATGCGGAGAGGAGGAGTACTGGGCCGCCCGGGCCTATGTAATCAGGGACCTATGGTACTCGAGCATGGCCGAGGCCATCGCCAAGGAGGATTCCATACCCACCCCTCAGAAGAGGGAACGACTGTTCGCGGCGGTAACCAACGCCCTTCTGGACATGGTGGTCAACGTCATGCCCGACTTCATGTCCGAGGACCTGTTCCAGGGCCTGGACCACAGCCTGGAGCTCTCGCTGGTGAACAAGCAGAACAAGATCGATGTCATGGAGCTCTTCGAGGCGGCCATCGCCCGGTTCCAGGATGAATGGTGGTGCGCCCCGATGAAGGAGCTCGGGGGGGCCAGCCCTGATAAGGCCATGCAGGAGATGGCGAAAAGGTACGGCCTCTGAGGGCCTCCAAATGTCCGGCGGCCTGGTGGAGACGTCCGCCCCGGCGAAGGTCATTCTGCTGGGGGAGCATGCCGTGGTCTTCGGGCAGCCGGCGGTCTCCGTGGCCGTTGGGCTCAGGCTCCGCTGTCACGTCAGACCCGCGGCAACCTCCAGCCTGAACGGCCAGCCGCTCCTGCCTCAGAACTATTCCTACGTCTCGGCCTGCCTGGCAAAAAGGAAGGCCGGTCCCACCGCGGTCACCACCATCTCCGATTTCCCCTCCGGGTCGGGGCTGGGTTCCTCGGCCGCGGTGACCTCGGCCCTGCTCGCAGCATTGGCGACCTCGCAAGGGGGTATGGACCAGGCCACCGTGGCCCGGGAGGCCTTCGAGGTGGAGAGCGAGGTGCAGGGGAGGGCCAGTCCCATAGACACCTCCACCTGCACGCACGGCGGTGGGATCTTGGTGAAAAGGGAGCGGGGCGATGGATTCCTCTGGGAGATGTCACGTGACACCCGTCGATGGTGTGTGCACGACCTCAAGGTCCCCCAGATGACGCTGGTGATCGGCTTCACCGGCAAGTCCGCCCCCACTGGTCCCCTTGTGGCCAAGGTGAAGAGGTTCGTGGACCACAGCACCTTCGCCCGCGACATCGTGGAGGAGATCGGGAGGCTGACCCTCCAGGGGGTCGATCTGCTGGCCAGCGGCGACGTGGAAGGGCTCGGCAGGATCATGACGCAGGACCACAAGCTCCTGGCCATCCTCGGCGTGTCGTCCCCCGAGCTGGACAGGCTGGTCTCGGCCGTCCTGCCCTATTCATACGGTGCAAAGCTCACCGGGGCGGGCGGCGGCGGCAGCATGGTGGCCCTGACCGACCGTCCCGAAGAGGTAGCGGAGATCATTCGCCGCAAGGGCGGGCAGCCCTTCATCACCGTCACCGGGGTTCCCGGGGTCAGGATAGAATAGAAAAGGGAGGTTAGGAAAGGGTTTTCAGATAAGTTCCTCGAACTCCTTGACCAGCTCGGGGTGCTTCTCCTTGATGGCGATCAGGATGTTGTGCACCGACATCTTGTCCACGTTGGCGGTGGAGAGGGTGTCGATCACTCCATCCAGCGTCTTGTCGGAAAGGGTCAGGAACTTCTCCTTGGCCATCCAGTTGCGCCACAGGCGGTCCTCCATGGCGTCGCGCCAGAGCTTGTCGTAGGGCATCAGCGCCTCGGCGCTGAAGTCCTTGGCCTGCACGCAGTCGCCCAGCACCTCGCCGGCGTACTTGCCGGCAAGCAGTCCGTTGGCTATTCCGCCCCCGGTTATGGGGTCGATGATGCGGGCCGAGTCGCCAACCAGTATCAGGCCGTTCATGACCGACTGCTCCACCGGCGGGGACACGGAGACGCCTCCGGCCAGGGCCTCCAGGGGCTGTCCGCAGCTCAGCCGGGGGTCCTTCTTGATCCAGCTGTCAAGGTACATCTTGACGTCGCCAGGCTTCTTAAGCTTGGAGGCCAGGACGCCAATGCCCACATTGGCGGTGTCGTCTCCCTTGGGGAACACCCATATGTAGCCGCCAGGCGCGACCGACCCGATTATGAACTCGCAGTAGTCCGGCTCGGTCTTGAGGTTGGTCATGCGGTACTGGTAGCAGGTGGTGATGTCCCCGGCCTTGAGGGATGTGTCGATCCCCGCCCATCTGGCCACCTGGGACTCGAAGCCGTCGGCGGCCACCACGCATCCGGCGGTGAGCGTCATCGGCTCTCCCTCGCGCTTGGCCTTGACCCCGACCACCTTGTCGCCATCCTTTACAACGTCGACCGCGGCGGTCTTGAGCCATATCTCGGCCCCGGCCCGGGCGGCGTCGGCGGCCATGGCCTTGTCGAAGAGGTGCCTCTCCAGCACCAGTCCCACCTCGGCCCCGGCCTGACTCTCGTCAATGCGGAACACGTGCCCGCCCGGAGAGACCAGCTTGGCCCCGGCGATATCGGCTGAGACCCATCTCTTGTCAACAGGCACGCCGGCCTTGGCCAGCCCCTTCTTGTTCACGCCCTCCGCGCAGCGGAGGGAGGCGCCTATCTCCTGGCGCTTCTCTATCATAAGCACCCGGGCGCCCTTCTTGGCCGCGTGCTTGGCGGTCATGCTTCCGGCCGGGCCGGCGCCGACCACGATCACATCGTAATCGGTCCTCATTTCTTTCCCTCCATCTTCAGGGCGCCCGCGGGGCAGATGCGAACGCAGCGCCCGCACTTGTTGCAGTTCTCGTTGAACTCCAGCACTATCTCGTTAAGGTAGATGGCGTTCTGCGGGCAGGAGCCCACGCAGGCGCCGCAATGCATGCACTTCTCGATGCTCACTATCATGAATCTTCCTCCTTATGTGTGCTCGGACCCCCTGGTCCGCCTCCACTCCTCGATGGGGACAGAGAACTTCTTCTCCACCTGCTCGCGGAAGGTAGGTCCTCCGTTGTACGCGCAGAAGGGTATGATCCGGCCATCCGGCACCACATAGTGTATGGCGCAGCGCTTGACCCTCTCGATGTCGTAGTTGTAGAGGTCCTGGAAGTGCATTCCCCCTACGAACATCATCTTCCAGGAGAACTTAGAAAGGGATTCCTTGGACTGGTCTCCCATGACCGCGGAGAGCAGCTTCAGGAAGGACATGGTGTCCAATCCCTCAGGCATCTTCTCCTCGTTCACATACTTCTTGAGCAGCGAGTAGGCCTTGAGCTTGGAGGGCAGCTTCACCTTGGACTTGTCAGCCTTCTTGGACAGCTCAAACAGCTCCTTGAAAAGCGGCTCGACATCCACGAAGTGGGTCAGGGGGATGACATGGTCCTTGTCCTGTACGAACAGGTAGGTGGCCAGGCCGCAGTGGGGGTGGGTTGTGAAGGTGACCTTCGGCTCCCCGAGAATGGCCGTGGCCAGGGTGGATATGGGAACCACGCTGGGCACCGGGAACCAGTCGGACTTGACGATCTGCCCCTTGGTCTGGGCCTCCAGGTCTATGGCCAGGTCGGTGAGGGTGTAGCGCTGCTTGGCCAGCTCATCCTTGTTGATGCGGCCGGTGAAGGCCACCGGCTGGAAGTTGATGCCGCGGATGACATCGCTGTTCTCCAGGGCGAACTGGAATATGGGCCCCACCTGGTTCTCGTTCAATCCCTTCACGATCACCGGAACTAGCACTATGGATGGGGGATTCTCCAGCTTGCGGACGTTCTCCACCACCTTCATCTTGACCTCCAGCATCTTACGGGCCCTGGAGACCATGTAAATGTCGTCGTTCATTCCGTCGAACTGCAGGTATATGGTGTTCAGGCCGGCCTCGGCGGAGGCCTTCAGGAACTCGAAGTCGTTGGCGAACATCAGGCCGTTGGTGGCCACCTGGATCTGGGCGAAGCCCAGTTCCTTGGCCTTCCTCACCACGTCCACGAACTGTGGGTAGATGGTGGGCTCCCCACCGGCGAACTGGATGGCCGGGCAGGGCACGGGCTTGCTGTTCCTGAGCACCTGCATCATCTTCACCACCTCATCGAAGCTCGGCTCGTACACGTATCCCGCGGCGTTGGCGTTGGCAAAGCAGATCGGGCACTTCATGTTGCAACGGTTGGTCAGGTCCAGGTTGGCCAACGAGGTGTGGCTCAGGTGCAAGTTGCACAGGCCGCAATCGTCAGGGCAGACCTTGGCGTTGGTTATGAACGGGTTCTCCACGCCGACGCCGTCGAAGGCGAACTGTTCCGACTTGAGGTACAGCTCCACATCGGACCAGACAATATCGCTGAAATGGCCGTGCTCAGGGCACTCCTTCTCCATGACCACCTTTCCGCCTTTCTCCATAATCGTAGCGTCAAGGATCTTCTTGCATTCCGGACACAGGGACTGCGTCTTCTTAGGGAGTCCCCTAGGCAATGAGCTTTCTTTTGCAATCACTATTGCACCCCGGTCTGATACTTTCAAGGGATAATATAATATTATTGTAGCTTGTTGAGCTACATGTAAGGCCATGAACATAATCGATATCCTCCGGCTGGATGTAGGCAACATTGAAAAGGAATTCGCACAGATAGCATCTGTTCTTGGGAATATAGGGCTCTCTAATTACGAGTCACGGTGCTACGTTGCATTAGTGCTCAAGAACCATGGTACGGCGGACGAGGTGGCCGAGCTGGCCATGGTGCCCCGCACCTCCGCCTACAAGGCCCTCCAGTCCCTGGCCTCAAAAAGGTTCGTTGAACAGTCCGAGGGACGTCCGACCATGTACCATCCCGTGGACCCCGAGGAGATCAGGAACAGGGCGCTCAACGAGATAAATTCCGTGTTCGTCAAGTTGAACTCCATCAAGGGGCTTCTGTCCGAGAAGGGGACCCCGGAACTGGTGTACACCATATACGGTCGCAAGAAGGTGCTGGCCAAGATAGGCGAGATGCTCGACGCGTCCAAATCGACCTTCATGATATCCTCCCCTAAGATGCAGGACCTGCGCTCCGAGCTGTCCGATCGCTTCAAGGAGGCGGTCAGGAGAGGGGTCACCGTGACCATAATCACCGAGCCAGCGGTCAAGGTACCCAAGGCCACCGAGGTGTTCCGCCGCAAGGAGCTGATAGCGACCGATGTGATTGTGGACGGCACTTACGCCATGATCGCCACGGAGGACCTGGACCTCTGCGGGTATTCGGACAATCCCCTTATCGCTGCCCATCTGGAGAACTTCCTGAACATGGTCAAGAGGTCCGCGCCGTAACCTGATTGTAACTCTCCCCCTTTTTACACCTCCGGCGATTGCTACAAGGGATGATCGATAAGCGCGCCTCCCTCGAACCCCACATGGACCGCAAGGGGCAGATGCCCTTCTCACTGGTCGCCGTCATCCTGATCCTGGTCTCCAGCTTTTCAGCTGTTCTTCTTGCCGACCTGCACGACGGATGTGAGAACAGCGGTCTGGAGGCCGAGGACCTGAGGGAGATGGTCGAACTGGGCGAGGAGGCCCGGCTCAAGGTCGAGGACCTGTGCCTGCAGGCCCTTCTGGATTCATCCACGGGCGCCGCGGGCAACGAGACCTCCATGTCGCAGGGGTTCAAGGAATGGCTAGAGGTCGCCGTCGAAGGCGCCTTTCCATATCAGAGGTCCGAATTCACGGTTCATGTGGACGTCAGCCGCATCGGCCTTTCCTTCCTGCGTCTGCCCCTGGCCGAGTCCGAGGCCGATGATAGCTATTCCGGGGCGTTCATCCCCGCATACGTGGGGCTGACCGGGACCGTTTGCACCAGGGTCGCCAGTGAGGACGGGAATCTGACCAAGGTCCACGAGGTCCGGTCCCCGGCCAAGGTCCCGTGGCCACTTCTGATGGACCGCCTGGAGAGCTTCGAGGGATCGGTGTCGAACGGCCTAGGCACCCTGAGCTCGCTCACCAATCGTATGCTGGCATCCCTGGCCGCCTATCGCGGGCTGCAGGGCTGGGGCGTTCCCACTCATTCCCCTGGCCAGGGGGTCAAGGCCATGATCACGGAAAGGGACGTAATCAACGCCATCGACCTGGGCCTGATCCTCATCCAGTATAAGACCTTCCGGGACGCCTCCCCCTGCTATGGGATCTTCACGGACCACATGGACGGGCGGCAAAGCTGGGAACATATAACGGGAATCCTCTCCCGGGGCGGGAGCCTGGACCCGGCGGATGTATTCCTCTCGCTCTATGGCTGCGAGGAGGTGGACTGGGGGGCGATATTCGCCCATGTCATCTACTCCATGATCGAACCCATCTCCCTCCGGTGGATGGAGTTCATGGGATTGATGGACCTGGTCTCCGCGGTCGAATCGATCGGGGACCAGGTGGTGTTCAGCGTCAACGATATCATCGATCAAATGTCCGGGACGGACCTGCTGGAGGAACAGTTCAGGGAATGGATGCAAGGCATGTTCGATGAGGCCGGGGTACCAGACACGCAGTACCGCTATTTCGGCGCCGGTGTCCCGGACGTGGTCATCGACGCTCCGTACCGCAGCATGGACCTGCCGCTGAACGGCGGAGGGTCGGTGACCGTGGGCCTGCAGGGGTTAGTGGCCGCAGACATACCCACGGTCGATGTGATGGAATGGCCGGGGTGGGGGGAGTTCCACGAGCAGTACAAGAAGGGTACCGCCCAGATTTTGGAATCCGCGAGGTCCTCGATAGCCAGGACGGCGGACCTGATATCGACGAGCATGTTCCTGCCGACCGCGGACCTCTCCCTGGACCCCTGGGACGGGATAAGCTTCCTGGACGAGGTCCGCCAGGTCCTGGACGGAGCGCTGCTGCACAGGGATGAATGGGTGAGGCCGGCGTTGAGCGCCGCGGCCCTTCCCGGCTCTCCAGACCCACTGGCCGAGGCCACCAAGAGGTACTTCCTGGAGAACAGGCCCAGCATACTGGAAAGGGATGCCTGCGTCCTCTCCATGATGAACAGCGTGGCGGAGAACCTTCTGACCAGGGTGATGGAGCAGAACCCCGGTTCGGACATTAAGGCGTATGAGGGCTTGCAACTGCTCACCTATCACATCATGACCGACGATGAATGGGGGGTCATGGCGCTCATACGCGGGGCCTATGATCGGGTGGCCGAACGGTTGCAGGGATACTTCCTTGAGGGAATGGACCGCCGTCCCCAGGGGTCGGAAGGAGGTTCCATGATCGCCGACATCATCGCGCGCTCGGGGGACCCCACGGCCGGGATGGGCGCGGCCTTGAGCGGAGGCGTGCGCTCGCTTCTGGATGAGATGTCCCACGCCTCTTCCCTGCAGGGCGATATGGCCAAGGTCGAAATGCCGGGGTCATCTCACTTCACCCTGGTGGACCGCAGCGGCCGGAAGTACTTGGAGAGGCTGGAGGTGGAGGTGAGCTATCCCACCCTCCAGGGTCCCGGTGAGGGCCTGGTCATATCGATACAGGACCCTATCATCAACTCGGCCGATGGCCAGGGGCATCCTCAGCTGCACGACACCAACCTTTTGAAGAGAGCGTGGGCCTCCTACCAATCGGTATGGAGGGTCAATTTCACCGGGGGAGTGGGGGTCAAGATCAGCCCGGGCGGAGGGGTGGCCTGCCTGGACATGTCATTGGAGAAGGAGGTGCGCATACGGTCCGACCGCACTTTGGCGGTGATGACCGGCCTGCCGCTGATGGGCGTGGAGTACAGGAACATCAACACCCTGCAGGAACAGCTCGCCGATCTGTTGGAGCAGGCCCTGCGGCCAGTGCTGGAGGCCATAGAATGGATCACCGACGGCATAGGAAGCTTGTTCCGCATGCTCGAGGATGCAGTCAGCCGGCTGCTGGACGCCAGCGCGAAGGCCCTGGAGGTGCTCTCCTCGACCGTCCAGGAACTGGTGGAGAAGGTCCAGCGCTTCATCCGCGACACCCTGAACGGGGCCGTGGGCCGCCTGATCGAGGGGGCGGTCAGCCTGTTCGGGGAGAGGGCCTTCAGCCTCAACTTCCTGGGGGTGTCCATGACCATCAGAACCCATCCAAAGGAGCTCATCTCACAGGGGGCCAGCGTCCCCGTCTCCTTCACCATGGGCATGAAGGCCGCCGGCTGCGCTTTGTCCGTGACCACCCGGATGGCCAAGACCGCGGGCGAGTTCAGCCTGCTCACCAACGCCTCGCTCTCCGGAAGCGATTGGGTCGCGCATCTGGTGATCGATCCCCTGATGAGCGTCTTCCGCCACATGGTGGAGGTCCGGGGCTTCGTTGACGGGTGCTACCTGGAGATGGTTATGCCTGAGTTGGTATGCTACCGCGAGGTGACCTTCGCACTTTCCGACGTCCCGGGGGTGGGGGCCCTGCTGTCCAACATACCCACTCCCATCCCTGGGATAAAGGGTTGCGTGGACGCCGGCGTCACCTTCAAGCTGCTGGAAGGGCGGACCGATTCAGTGGTCATCAACGAGTACGAGCTCAACCCGGCCGGGGAGGATGAGGGCCGGGAATGGGTGGAACTCTACAATCCCACCAACGAGGCCATCGACCTGAGCGGTTGGACACTGCAAACCACCCACGGCCAGCAATCCCTGGCCCTGGTCACCGGACTTCTCATGCCCAAGGGTCGTCTGGTCCATCAGTTCTCCGAGCAAGCCCTGGACAACCTTGGCAAGGGATTTCCCGCCGAGGACAGCGTGATCCTCCGGGACGCCGGCGGTCGCAGGGTGGACAGCACCCCGTTCTCCACCGACTATTGGAACGATGGACGCACCTGGCAGAGGGCCAGGGACGGAGCGGACCGGTGGGAGTTTAGGGAGGGAACGAGGGGGCGTTCCAACGGGCCGGACCTCCTGGCGAACGTGGACATGAGCGACCTTCAGGAAGCGTTCGTCTTCTCGGTCTCCGAGGCGGTGTCCCAGTTGACCTCCACGGATCTGGACATGGATTCGCTGGCGGAGGTGCTGCGGGGGACCCTCGCGCGCACCGCGGAGCGGCTTACCGCGGACATCATGGGCAAGGAGGTGGAGATCAGCCTCTTCCTGGAGGTCGCGGCCACCGAGGCCTCCTCCACGGCAAGGGCGGGGATGAGCATGGAGCTGGCCCTCAGGTGCGGAACTCTCGGCGAGGTCCTGGATCATCTGGCAAGGTCCGCGCGCTCCCTGGTCTCCACCTTCGGAGACCCCTTCCAGGCCGGCCATTCCACCCCCGGGTCTCCGCTGGGGGCCTGGGTGGGCATATCGGCCTTCGGTTCGGTCGGGATCCCGCGCATGATAGCGACACCGGGGGTGGAACTGGAGATAAGCTACAAGACCTCCCTCAACCTCAACCTCCAGGCGCTCTCCCTGTTCCTGGGCCAAAGGAGGGAGGGATGGGCGGTGGAGATGGGCGTGGCGGTCTGCGGCGTCCCCTCCAACGCCCTGGCAGGACTGGGGGTCACACCGGGAACGTCCGTCGACGTCTGGCTGTGCAAGATCACGCTTCACGGGGACCCGATGGACCGCTGAATGGGACCCGGCGGAACACCCGGAAAAATAGGCGGTGATACCCCATATCTTATCTATTCGCAAAGGATATTGGAGGCCGAGGTAAAACACATGGTAAGCCTGAACGATCTGATAGACGAGCTCGACTGCACCTTGGAGGAGTTTCTGGACCAGGTGACCCTGGCGATCGACCTTCTTGAGGAAGGCGAGCAGGAAGAGGCCGTTGAGGTGCTGAAGGGTCTGGAGGAGGACCTCTTCGACTTCCTGGGATACGAAGAGATGGAAGAGGGCGAGGAAGCGGAGGCTGAAGAGGAGGAAGAAGAGGAAGAGGTCGAGGAGAAGCCCAAGAAGGCAGCGCCCAAGAAGGGAAAGAAGTAAGGCCGTCCCCGGCCTGAAAAAACGTTTTCCCCTATTCTATCAGTTCCTGTCCCTGCATATACGGCCGGAGGACCTTGGGTATCTCTATCCGACCATCACGGTCCTGGTTGTTCTCCATGATGGCCACCATGGTCCTGGGCAGCGCCAGCCCAGAGCCGTTCAAGGTGTGCACGAACTCGCTCTTGAGATGGGGCTCCGGGCGGTACTTCACCCGGGCCCGGCGGGCCTGGAAGTCGGTGAAGCAGCTGCAGGAGGAGACCTCCAGCCAGCTTCCGGTCCCTGGGGCGTGGGCCTCCAAGTCATAGGTCTTGGCTGAGGCGAAGCCCATATCCCCGGTGCAGAGGAGCAGGGTCCTAAATGGCAGTTCAAGCCCCCTCAGCACGTCCTGCGCGTCATTCACCAGGGACTCAAGCTCCTGGAACGAACCGTCCGGAAGGACGAACTTGACCAGCTCCACCTTGTTGAACTCGTGCACGCGGATCATCCCCTTCATCTCCGCATGCCGGCCCGCCTCCCTCCTGAACGAGGGCAGATATGCGGTGTAGTAGATGGGCAGATCCTCCTTGGCCAGTATGTCGTCCTGAAGGAGGTTGGTGACCGGGACCTCCGCGGTTGGGTTCAGCCACAGGTCGTCCCTCTCGCACCAGTACATGTCATCCTTCATCTTGGGGTACTGCCCGGTCCCGATGACCGCCGCGCGGTTCACCACCACGGGCGGGAATATCTCGGTGTATCCCTGTCGGTGATGCAGGTCCAGCATGTAGTTGATGAGGGCGCGCTCCATCCGGGCCCCGTCCCCCTTCAGCACGAAGAACCCGCTGCCGGCGACCTTGACCCCCCTCTGGAAGTCGATGATGTCCAGGTCCTCGCCCAGGGCGATATGGTCCTTGGGCTGGAAATCGAACCTGCGGACCTTGCCGTGCTCCATCACCATCCTGTTCTTGTCATAGCAGTCCCCCACGGGCACGCTCTCATGAGGTATGTTGGGGATCAGCAGGATGAGCTCGTCCCTCTCCGCCTCCAATCTTCCGGCCTGGGATTCCAGCTCGCCTATTCGGGAGGCCACGCTCTTCATCTCGGCCACCGCCTCAGCCTTCTCCGGGCCCTTGAGCTTGGAGATGCGCACCGAGGCCTCGTTCCTCTGCTTCCTCAGCCGGTTGCCTTCCTCCACGACCCCTCTCCAGGCCGCGTCCAGCTCCAGGAAACTGTCCAGGACATCCTCGCTGTAGGTCCTGTTCCTGAGCATGGTCCGTATGGCCTCGGGGTCGTTCCTGATGACGTTGACGTCCAACACTTAGCTCACCCTAGAGATCTTCCCCTTTGCCTTCCATATAGCGCCGCTCGCAGAGCAGCACGGTGTGCCCCACCACCTCTATGAGCACGGAGTTCGAGCGGGAGGCCAGCTCATTGGCCACCTCTCCGCGGTCCTCATCCACGCTGGGGAGCAGTCTGACCTTGACCACCTTGCGCCCCTTCACCTGCTTAATGATCTCCTCGATGAGGGTTTCGGTGACCCCGTCCTTGCCCACGTGCACGGTGGGCTTCAGCCCATGCCCCACCCTCTTGATGTCCTTCACAGTCCTCGGCGGCATGATCTCCTCTCCTCCATCTCCTTGACGTACGGGGTCCTCCTGACCGCATCGCATACCAGGCAATGGGTTCCAACGCGTTGGTTGCGCAGGCGCACCCGGCAGTTGAGCCCGGGTATAAGCGGGGTGGAGCAGCGGCGGCAGTACAATGCGCGCTCGGGCATGGGGACCTTGTTCCGGCCGGAGATGCGCCTGGCGATGGTCATGTAGCGTTTGGCCCGCTCCATGTTCCCGCCCAAGGCCTCCTTCTCCGAAAGCGAGACCAGGACCTCCATCCTCTTCCGGGCTATGCCCCGGACCTGGCTGTTCGGCACCTTCTTCCTGCTCAAAGGATTCTCCTTGAGGGAGCCATAATGCCTTTTCATTAAATAGGTTTGTCCGGGCGGCCTCCAGCGTTAGAAGGCCTCTCCAGGATGACGCTCTTTGGCAGGAAGCCGAACCGAGCGTAGAAGGAATGCACCTCCTCGTTCCCCACTATCGCGCTGAGCACCCGCCTCTTCGCCCCCATCGCCTCCATCCATCGCATCGCCCCCTCCATGAGGCGGGTGCCGATGCCCATGCCCCGGGCCATGGAGGTCACGAACAGGGAATCCACCTCCCCGGTCATCAGGTTGTCGATGGTGGCCACGCAATAACCCACAAGTCTGCCCTGCTCGTCCCTTGCCAGTTCCACCCTCATCAGGCCCCAGGACGCCTTCTCCAGAAGTTCGTCCCGCCGCTGCTGGAATGTCTTGGCTCCCAGGGAGTCCCTGAAGTGCGTCGACCTCGCCCGGTGCATCTGCCTGAGCTCCAACCAAAGGGGCTCTATCAGGTCCAGTCCGTCCTCGCCCGCCACCTCGTAATACATGCGCATCCTGCTCCCCTCCAGGCAAAGGTATTCATGCAAGTAACTTTTTCCTCCCTTCAGCGTTGGATGGCGCCTGTCTCATATCCATCAGCCTTATATAGGAAAATATGAATGTAGCCATCCCGTCGCTATACAAGTACATAGGTGATATGATATGGCCAGAAAGCCGGCAAGGATGTATCGGAGGCTCACGGGACAGGCCTTCACCCGAAGGGAGTACATGGGTGGAGTTCCCGCCCTGAGGATCAACACTTTCGACCTGGGGATCACCAATGGAGATTTCCCCATCACTATTAACCTCAAGGTCAAGGAGACCTGTCAGATCAGGCACACCGCCATGGAGGCCGCCCGTATCGCCTGCAACAGGGTGATGTCCAAGACCCCCGGAGGCAACTACCACATAAAGTTCAGGATATACCCCCACCACGTGCTGAGGGAGAACAAGCTCGCCACCGGCGCCGGTGCCGACCGTGTCTCCAGCGGTATGAGGGGGGCCTTCGGCAAGAACGTGGGCACCGCCGCCCGCGTGCACGCCGGACAGACCGTCCTGACCGTGAGGATACCCGCCTCGAACTTCAACAGCGCCAAGGAGGCGTTGTGGAAGGCCTCGCTCAAGCTGCCCACCCCCTGCTTCATAGAAGTGGAGAAGGGCGCTGAGCTGGTCAAGTAGGGCCCAAACCCCCTTCTTCCCTTACTTTTCCCCTCTGGAAGACTTATTAATAATCATTCCTTTTACATCACGGGTCTCCCTTGGACGCTGACACTCTGTTCCTGGCCGCAGGCGCCATAATCTTCATGGGTTTCATATCGAACTACCTGTTCAGGCGCTTCAAGGCCCCCGATGTCCTGATCCTGATGGTGCTGGGCATCACCCTCGGTCCGGGTGGCATCGGACTGATAAACAGCGAGGCCGCCCATGGATTGGAGGCCTTCACCCCATACGTGGCCGCGGCCGCTCTGGCCATAATAATGTTCCAGGCCGGAATGGACCTGGCCATAGCCGACGTGGTGAGGTCCTTCAGCAAGTCCATAATCCAAACGGTCATAGCCTTCACCGCTTCCATGCTGATAACCGGGTTGATCCTGACCTTCCTCACCAGCTGGAGCCTGGAGACCTGCCTTCTCCTGGGGGCCATCGTGGGCGGAACCAGCGGGGCCATCGTGATCCCCATCATCACTGCCCTGAGGATATCCACAAAGCTCAAGATGGTCCTCACCCTGGAATCGGCCATCACCGACGTGCTGGTGATAGTGGTGGCCACCTCCATCATCGTGTTCATGAGTCAGGATGGCGCCGACCTGCTCAGTGGGGTGGAATTGCTGGTCAGCTCCTTCCTGGTCTCCACTATGATCGGCATCATCTCCGGGATCCTGTGGACCAAGATACTGCAGCGGATGAAGAACCAGCCCTACTCCTACATGATCACCATCGCCGCCATGCTGATAGTGTTCTCCGCGACCAATTTCCTGGTGGACAGGGCTGGCGGCGGGGCCATCGCCGTTCTGGTGTTCGGTCTGACCATCGGCAACTGGGACGAGATCGCCATGGTGCTCAAGCAGAAGGGGGAGCAGTTCGCCCTGGGGGAGAAGGTCAAGCGCTTCCACGACGAGATCGCGTTCCTTATACGCACCATCTTCTTCGTCTACCTGGGACTGGTGGTGACCACCATCCAGTTCACCGCCTGGTATCTTCTCCTGGGGTTGATCGTCTTCTTCGGCCTGCTCATCGCCAGGTACGTCTCACTGCTGCTTGCTGACAAGTACATCGGCCTCGATGCCAGCGACGAGATGGGGCTGTTCTACATGATGCCCCGGGGACTGGCCGCCGCGGTCATGGCCTCCATTCCCTTCTCATATCCTCTCATATTCGACCAGGAGACCGCCACGGCCATCCTGGGCGTGACGGTGGTGGTGGTCCTGCTGTCCACCGTGCTCGCTTCAATGGGGGCCTTCTACATGGAGCTCCACACCAAGCGCAACGGCCAGAAGAACGCGGAGGCCCCGATCGAGATCAACGACGGCGAGGTCGAGTGATGGACCTTCAACTGGAGCGGGCCATATCCGAGATCAAGGGGCGAAGGGCCGCCGTGGTGGCCCTGCAGGTGCCGGAAGGCCTGAGGACCAGGGCCCGGACCATGGCCAGGGAGATCGAGGAGGCCACCGGCAGCCGGGTGTTGATCATGGGCGACCCTTGCTACGGGGCCTGCGACCTGAGGACGCCCGCGGGCGTCGACATGCTGGTGCATGTAGGTCATGCTCCCATGCCCGACCTGGGGCTCGTGCTGCCCACAATCTTCCTGGAGGTGCGCATGGACTTTGACGTGGTCAGGGGGCTCAGCGACAACGCAGGGCTGCTGCGGTCCAAGGTGGGGCTGGTGGCCACGGCCCAGCACGTGCATTTACTGCCCCAAGCCGTTCAAGCCCTGGATGCTCTGGGGATCAAGGCCGTGGTAGGGAAGGGGGACCGTCGAACCGCCTCTCCGGGTCAGGTGCTGGGCTGCAACGTCACCTCCGCACTGGCGATAATGGACCAGGTGGAGCAGTTCGTCTTCCTGGGCAGCGGATACTTCCATCCACTGGCCGTGGCCCTGGGCACCGGCCTCCCTGTCCTCTCCATGGACCCCTACCGGGGGGCGGTGGTCGATCTGGAGGAGGCCCGGGAGAAGGTCATGCGCCAGCGTTACGCGGCCATGGCCAAGGCCCGGGACGCCCGGGACTGGCTGGTGATCGTGTGCGACAAGCCCGGTCAGAGGAGGGACGCCGCGGCCCTGCGGTGCCAAGGGCATCTCCGGGAGAAGGGAATGGCCGCGGACCTGGTCCTGCTCAACGAGGTCCGTCCCGAAGCCCTCATGGCCTATCGTGCGGAGGCCGCGGTCAGCACCGCCTGCCCCAGGCTGGCCATAGACGACGGTCCGCATTATCCCATCCCCCTGCTGACCCCCTGGGAGCTGGAGATGGTGCTGGGCCTCAGGAGCATGGAGGAGTACCGTCTCGATCAGATACTGGAGGGCGACACCCCCAACTAGATTTTATATTTCCTCCGAGTTCAAGGGGGCGTGGGAGACGGTTCCTCCGCACCGGGTACGCTAAGGTCAGAGGTCATCTCGTTCCTGTCCAAGGGCCTGGCCGATTTTGAAAGCCAACACCTCGCCGTCCTAAGGTCCGAGGTGGCCCGCGCCTCCGCCTCCCCTGTCTACGATCATCATGGGGTGGACGTTTCCAGCTGGGAGGACCTGCAGCGCCTTCCTGTCACCGGGTATGACCACATCGACCGGGCATTCAATGAGCACGGTCTTGAGAGGTGCCTCCTCACCCCCGCGGAAAGGTTTTACCATACCTCAGGCTACACCGGGGTATCCAAGCGGGTGTACTATTCTGCCATGGACATCAATGAAATGGCCCAGAGGTATGCCATTTTCGGATACGTTATCGGGCTTAGGTCGGGGGACACGGGATGGAGCATCGCCGGCGAGGAACCGCTGGTGTCCGGTCCCACCCTGCACAATGCCAGCCTGGTGCTGGGAGGCAGGCTGACCTCCACTCTGCTGGCCAAGGATACAGACCTGCGCCATGCTCTGGTGGTCGCCTCTCGTTCCGATCCGTTCGTGTACATGGCCGGGACGCCCCTGCTCTTGTACATGATCGGGCGGATAGTCCACGAGCCGGACTACTTCCCTTCGATAGTTGAGAGGGCGGTCCGCAACAATTACCACCTGCCCCGACCCCTGGCCAGGCTGGCCGCCCGGGCCATGATGTTGGGCATAGACCTGCCGCGGCTGAAGGAGAACGTCAGGAACATCAGGCTCGCCATATCGTACGCGGAGCCGCTGAGCCCCTACCTCCGGTCATTGGACGAGTACTATCCCCAGATGGGCGCGCATGATGTCATGGGCAGCACCGAGTGTCCGCTGATAGCTGCCCAGTTCCGGCCGCGACAGGAGGGCCTGCAGTGCTTCCTTCCCGGGGTCATCCCGGAATTGGCCGACCCTCGGGAGGTCCAGGTGTCCAAGAAGGACCGGACGCCCCTGAGGGCCATCCCGTGGACGGAGTGGAAGGCGGGTATGAAGGGGGAGCTGGTGATCACTCGCAGCGGGGAATGCCTGCCGCTCATACGCTACGCCACCGGGGACCTCATCGAGGTGCTGGACCCATGCTGTTCCACCGATGTCAGCATGGACGACGGTCCGGCGCAGGTGATCGCCCCCTCCATCAAGATGATGGGGAGGTCGGTGGACACCCTGGACTTCGAGGCCCAGGACGAGAGCGGCAACTACCTGGGCTGCAAGATATACTCCCGACACATCCAGGAGGCCCTGCAGCGATCAGACAACATCCGCTGGTGGGAGCTATACGATGTGGGAGCAAGGCCTTCCCGCCTGGTATTCCTCATTATCCTGAGCGGCCGGTGACGGAGCGGAGGGCCTTCGAAAAAGATGGTGCTGAAGCTGCTGCACGAATGCAACGACCTGCTGGGCACCTGAAGATGGGGAACGAGCTGGGCCGGCTGCAGGTGATGGTGGCGAACCGTCCGCATACGTGCACGTGCAGGCGGAGATGCGACGGCGGGCCAAGGCCGGGCGGTCCCTGGGCCAGCTCAAGCCCAAGCACATATACCGCTATGAGGACGAGGCGGAGTTCGAGGCCCGCATCAAGGGCCGCATGGAATGATCCCCCGGCCGGTGGGAATGAATAAAATATATTGGTGGTGGGGAATCTCCTGGCGATGCTTGCCCCTGAACAGATATTCCGGAGGGCGGTGGAGAACCGGGCACGGGTGGGCATAGGCCTGGGCGAGGACACCCGCAAGGTGCGCAGCAGCGTCCGCGCCGCCAGCGCAAGGGGTACGCCGAGAGGTGGTGACCTTCGATTCACCGGAGGAGATGGTCAGGGCGCTTAAAGACGGGGAGGAGGTGCAGGCCGCGGTCGAGGGACCTCAGCGCCAACCAGACCATGGCGAGGGTCAAGCGGGCCTTTTCCCTGGACCATCTCCTGCGGGCGGCGCTTGTGGCGTAGGGAAGGATGTTCTTCCTGGCACCGGTGAGTGGACGGTGGGGGTGGCCAAGCTCGAGTTCCTGCGCCTCTCGGCCATACTGTTCCGGCGGCTGGGTGTGGAGATGGAGGCCGGGGTGCTCTCCGGCGGGCGTATGGGGGACATAGGCGGGAGCCCGGAGGTTGACCGCACCATAGACGAGGCGATGGAGGGTGGAGAGCTCGGCCGCCTGGAGGGTTCTCCGTAACCCATTGCCAGATACTGGTGAGGGAGGCGGTCAGGACCAGGAACCTGATGAAAATCGCACCGGACGGCATAAGCGGGAACATAATGTTCCGCACCATGCACCTGGTGGACGGCTGCATCTCCATGGGCGCGCCAATACTCAACCTGGACAAGGTGTTCATCGACACCTCCCGGGCCAGAGATGCTATGCGGACTCCATCGCCCTGGCATCCGCACTGGCGCCCCAGGAAAATGATTATCATTCACAGGGGCTATTAGGGACCAGGAGTTCCAATGAGGCTTGAGATCGACGGGAGTACACCGGGCATCCGCTTTTCGGCATGTCATTTCATCGCCGGCCATCCGGGAGTGCGGCCGGTTGCACGGACACACCTACGTGGTCAGCATGAAGCTGGGGACGTGGGGAAGGACGGAATGGTCATGGACTTCATTCCCCCTTAAGAAGGAGCTTCGGGCCCTGGCCGAGGAGCTTGACCACCGGGTGCTGGTGCCCGCTAACTCCGAAGATCGCCGTGGCACTGGGCGACGAGGTGTTCATCAAGGCCGACGGCAAGAAGTACGCCCTGCCCAAGGAGGACGTGGTCCTGCTGCCCACCGAGGAGAGCAGCGCCGAGGAGCTCTGCAGGTACATCCTGGGCAAGGTGGTGGACCTGGTGAAGCTTTCCCTCCAACGTCAAGGAGATCGAGGTGGGGGTGCACGAGGAGCTGGGCCAGAGCGCCTGGGCCAGCAGGAAGCTGGGGGCGAGGAGATGAAGGCCATGCCTCCGGTCGGCGGCCTGGACTCCACGGTCACCATGGCCTGCGCCCTTCGCCAGGGCACCGCGGTGTTCGCCGCCTGACCATCAACTACGGGCGAGGCACCAGCTGGGAACTGGATGCAACCAGGGCCGTGGCCTCCCCGTACGGGGTGGAGCACATTGTCATGAACTTCCCCCTCACCAGCTTCCCGCAGCGCCCTGACCGATCGAACATACCGGTTCCCGACCGCACGGTGGAGGAGATAGGCTACGACATCCCGGAAACGTATGTGCCCGCCCGCAACATAGTGTTCCTCGGCATCGCCGCGGGCCTGGCCGAGAGCCGGGGTAACGGCGTGTTCATTGGGGCCAACTCCATCGACTACAGCGGCTATCCGAGCTGCCGTCGGGTTCTTCCAGGCCTTCGAGAACATGCTGGATGTGGGCACCAAGAAGGGGCGTCATGGGCCATCCGGTGCGCATCGAGCACCCCATACTGCGCAAGACCAAGGCCGAGATCGTCAGGATGGGCTGAAGCTGGAGAGCACCCCTGCACCTCACCTGGAGCTGCTACCGCGGAGGGGAGAAAGCCTGCGGGCATTGCGATTCCTGCGTTCTGCGCCTCAAAGGGCTTCAAGGAGGCCGGGGCCAAGGCCAGTGCCCTACGAGGAATAGGGATGCTGGTAAACGAGATATTCCTGTCCATCCAGGGTGAAAGGGGCTGACCATGGGGCTGCCACGGTGTTCGTCCGTCTCGGCGGCTGCAACCTGGACTGCAGCTGGTGCGACACGCTACGCCGGCGAGGGCGGGATCGAGATGGATGCGCCCAGGGTCCTGGACAGCGTCAGGGGCTATCGGGTCAGGCACGTTTGCCTTGCCGGAGGAGCGCTCCTCCAGAAGGAGAGCCGCGAGCTGATATCCCTCCTGCTGGACGCGGGCAAGGTGGTCCACCAAGGAGACCAGCTTGGCTCCCTCTCCCTGGAGGGTCTGCCCGCATCACCCCGACCTCCGGATAAGCATGGATTACAAGTGCCCATCCTCAGGTCAGGAGGCCAGGATGAGGACGGGGAACCTGGCCCTGCTGGGCCCAAGGACCAGCTCAAGTTCGTGGTGGCCGACAAGGAGGACCTGGAGACGGCCAGGGACGTCGTCGTGAAGGGCGCTCCCCGATGTCCAGTGATCCTGCTCCGGTGGGAGGCCTGACCCTGGAGCCAGTGGTGAGGTTCGTTCTGGACCGCGGCCTGGAGGTCAGGGTCCTGCCGCAGCTGCACAAGATAATTTGGGGCGACCGGCGGGGCGTCTGAAGCGTGCCAAGCCTTAGCAAGGATTATATAATATGTTCAGAGTTCCCCTTTCGTACATACGAGGTATGGCGATGAGCATCATTATCGTGGGAAAACACGGTCTTTTGCGTGCTTAAATCGACTCATCGCTGCGACCTTGGATGTGAGAGGTGGTTATCGTGACCGAACTTCGATCGTCGTGCAGTCAGGACTACAGCGCCCGTGGCGGGAATGAGGCAGACAGGATATTCACCAGTCACTTCAACCGCTTGGCCCTGGACCCGGCCACTCCGGAGAAGGTCGAGATCCTCGACACCACCCTCCGGGACGGGGAACAGACGCCCGGCGTGGCCCTTTCCCTGGACGACAAGGTCCGCATAGCCCAGCTCCTGGACGAGCTGGGGGTGGATGTCATCGAGGCCGGGTTCCCCCGGACCTCCAAGGGGGAGCAGGAGGCCATACGCCGCATAAGCTCCCTGGGCCTGCGGGCCAAGGTCTGCGGCCTGGCCAGGTGCTCCAAGGAGGACATCGATTCGGCGGTGGACAGCGGCGTGAACTACGTGCACACCTTCATCGCCACCTCCGAGGGCCACATGAAGAACAAGCTGAAGATGACCCGGGAGCAGGTCAAGGCCCGGGCGGTGGACGCCGTGGAGTACGCGCGCTCCCGCGGGGTCATCGTGGAGTTCTCCTGCGAGGACGGGACCCGCACGGACCTGGATTTCCTGAAGGAGATGCATGTGGCGGTGCAGGAGGCCGGGGTGCACAAGATCAACCTTCCGGACACCGTGGGGACCATGTCCCCCGCGGCCATGGAATACCTGGTCTCCGAGGTCATGAAGGTCACCAAGGTCCCCCTCTCCGCGCACTGCCACGACGATTTCGGCCTGGCGGTGGCCAACTCCCTGGCCGCGGTGCGGAAGGGTGCCCGTCAGGTGCACGTCTGCATAAACGGGCTGGGGGAGCGCGCCGGCAACGCGGCCCTGGAGGAGGTGGTCATGGGGCTGCTGGCCTTCATGAACACGCGCACCAACGTGGACACCAGGAAGCTGGGGATGACCTCCAGGGCGGTCTCCCGGATGACTGGCATGGCCATCCCCGACACCAAGGCCATCGTGGGCAACAACGCCTTCGCCCACGAATCCGGCATACACGTGCACGGGGTCCTGAAGGACCCTTCGACCTACGAGGCGTTCTCCCCGGAGCTGGTGGGCATGCAGCGCAACATAGTGATAGGCAAGCACACCGGGGCCCATTCCGTGAAGGAGAAGCTGGGGCAGTACGGGATATGTCTGCCCGACGATATGCTGGGCAGCGTGGTGGAGAAGATCAAGCGGCTGGCGGAGAGCGGCAAGGAGGTCGACGACGCGGAGCTGGTGGCCCTGGCCATGCACATCCAGGGTCAGGCGGACAAGGAGCGCCGGCACGTCAAGCTGAAGGAGTTCACCGTATTCACCGGCATGAACATCACCCCCACGTCAACGGTCATAATCGAGGTGGACGGGAAGACCGTCCGCTCCTCGGAGGTGGGCATAGGGCCGGTGGACGCGGCCCTCAACGCAATCCGGTCGGCGGTCAGCGAGAGCATAACCCTGGTGGAGTACAGGCTCAACGCCATCACCGGAGGGAGCGATGCGCTGTGCGAGGTGACCGTGAAGCTGAGGATGAACGGGGACGAGAAGGTGATGTCGGTGGGCAAGAGCATAGGTTCGGACATCGTGCTCACCAGCGTCGACGCGGCCATGGGGGCCGTCGACCGCCTGCTGTCCCGGCACAAGACCTAGGAGTGAGCACATTGAAAACCAACCATCCCAAGACCATTTCGGAGAAGATACTTTCCATGAAGTCCGGCCACGACGCCGTGGCCGGGGACATCGTGGAGGCTGACGTGGACCACGTCATGGTGAACGACGTCACCGGTCCGCTGGCCTTCCAGGAGTTCGAGGCCCTGGAATGCGAACCGGTGCGCGACAAGATCGTGCTCATCCCCGACCACTTCGTCCCCAACAAGGACGTGGCCTCGGCCAAGCAGGCCAAGGAGATGCGGGACTTCGCCAAACGCTGGGGGATCCGCAACTACTTCGAGGTGGGCCGAGGGGGCGTATGCCACCAGGTCATGCTGGACCACGGGTTCGCCTACCCAGGGGCGCTGGTGGTCGGCGCGGATTCGCACACCTGCACCTATGGCGGGGTGAACGCCTTCGCCACCGGGGTCGGAAGTTCCGAGGCGGCGGCGGTGTTCGCCACCGGCAGGCTGTGGTTCAAGGTGCCCGGGTCCATAAGGGTACTGCTGACCGGACGGCCTTCCCGGTACGTGGGCGGCAAGGACCTGGTGCTCAAGCTGATCAGCGATATCGGGGTGGACGGTGCGACCTACAAGGCCCTGGAGTTCGCCGGCACTGGGGTGGCCTCGCTCAGCGTCTCCGAGAGGCTGAGCGTCTCCAACATGGCCATAGAGGCCGGCGGCAAGGCCGGGATATTCCCGTGCGACGCGGCCACCGTGGCCTACATGAAGACCGTGCGCAAGGACGGCTTCAAGGCCGCCTTCGCCGACGATGGCGCGGTATACGAACGCACCCTGGAATACGACCTGTCTGAGCTGGAGAGCATGGTGGCCCTGCCGCATCTGCCCTCCAACGGCCGCAAGGCCAGGGATGTGGACGTCACCATCGACCAGGCCTATCTGGGCTCCTGCACCAACGGCCGGATAGAGGACCTCCGGCTGGCGGCGGAGGTGCTGCGCGGCCGCAAGGTGCATCCCGATGTGCGCATGGTGGTCGTTCCCGCCTCGGTAAAGGTCTTCGACCAGGCCATGGCGGAAGGGCTGCTCGCCGAGTTCTCCAAGGCCGGGGCCTTCGTGTCCGGCCCCACCTGCGGCGCCTGCCTCGGCGGGCACATGGGCATACTGGCCCCGGGGGAGAGGTGCGTGAGCAGCACCAACCGGAACTTCATCGGCCGGATGGGGCACCGCGACTCGGAGGTATACCTGGCCGGACCGGCGGTGGTGGCGGCCTCGGCGGTCACCGGCCGCATCACCGACCCCCGGGACCTGGAGGTGGCGCAATGAGGGACGTGAAGGGAAGGGTGTGGCGCTTCGGAGACCACGTGGACACCGATCAGATAATCCCTGCCGAAAGGCTCACCAGCGACAACAACGATAGGCTGGGCACCTTCGCCTTCGAGAAGGTCAGGCCGGAGATGGCCAAACAGGTGAAGCGGGGCGACATCATCGTGGCCGGCCGCAACTTCGGCTGCGGGTCCAGCCGCGAGCACGCCCCGCGCGCCCTGCTGCAGATGGGCATATCCTGCGTGGTGGCCGAGAGCTACGCAAGGATATTCTACCGCAACTGCATTAACACCGGCCTGCTTCCCGTGGAATGCCAGGTGGAGGCGGAGGACGGCGACGAGCTCACCGTGGACTTCGCCAAGGGAGTGATCAGGAACGTCACCAGGGGCAGGGAGTGGAGCTTCGCCCCCTTCCCCCGGTTCGTCCAGGAGCTCATAGACAAGGGCGGCCTCATGGCCAAGATCAAGGAGGAGAAGAGATGTTCAAAATAGCGGTACTGCCAGGGGACGGCATCGGACCGGAGGTCGTGGCCGAGGGGATGAAGGTGCTCGACGTCCTGTCCGAGAACTACGCGTTCCAGTTCGATTTCCAGGAGTTCGAGATCAACTCGGAGCGATACCTGCGCACCGGGGACCTGGTCCGGGAGGACGACCTGGCCCAGCTGGGGAAGTTCGACACCATCTTCCTGGGGGCCATAGGCGACGACCGGGTGAGGCCCGGGGTGCTGGAGAAGGGCATACTTCTGGCCCTGCGCTTCCACTTCGACCAGTACATCAACCACCGTCCTGCGCCCCTCTGGAAGCCCTTCGGCCGCCTGAAGAGGGACGCGGACTTCAACATCGACGTGTTCAGGGAGAACACCGAGGACTACTACATCGGGGCGGGAGGCCGGGTGTCCAACGGGAAGGGGGTGCTGGACCTGCGGGTGAAGCGCCAGCTCTACGACATGAAGGTAAGGCTGGAGGCCAACGCCGACGCCGCCGACGACTTCGCCTTCGAGATCGGCATGATGTCCCGCAAGAACATAGAGCGGTTCGCGGACCACGTCATTGACTTCTCCAACCTGATCGGGGAGAACTACATCACCGTGGTGGACAAGGCCAACGTCTGCAGCAACATCTACTCCCTGTGGAGGGAGGTCTGGGACGACAAGTGCCGCCGGGCCGGCAAGGAGCACGGCTACATGTATGTGGACGCCATGACCATGGCCCTGGTGAAGAACCCCGACAAGTTCCGGGTCGTGGCCGTTCCCAACATGTTCGGGGACATAATCACCGACCTGCTGGCCGAGGTGACCGGAGGGCTCGGTCTAGCTCCCGGCGGCAACATCAACCCCCAGGGCATCTCCATGTTCGAGCCGGTGCACGGCTCCGCGCCCAAGTACAAGGGGATGGGCCGCATCAACCCCGTGGCCACCATCCTGGCGGTCAAGATGATGCTGGACAACCTGGGCCGGAGGGACCTCGGCGAGGTGGTGTTCAGGGGCGTCCGGGGGGCCTTCGACAGCGGGGTGTACACCCAGGACCTGGGCGGAAAGGCCACCACCGGGCAGATGGGCGACGCGGTCGTGGCCGCCATCCAAAAGCTGAAGTGAACGATACCCTCCCAAACCCCTTCCCACGCCTAATTTTATATTCATCAATGTAATTTATCGGCCATGGTCAAGGCGGGAGAGCTCTTCACGGTCGTGGGCGTGGCCATCCTGGTGATGTCCGGCGGACTGGTGGGGTATTGGGCAGCGCCAGGGGAACCGGCCGCCGAATCAAATTCAGGGGTTTACTTCCAGGTGTCCACCTATGAGCGGCTGAACCACGGCGGCTTCGGCGGCGGCATGGCCATAGGAGAACTGCTGGAGCACGGGGACCACGGCATCGGGACCGTGGAGGGCATCGACGGGGAGATGATCATCCTGGACGGGGTGGCCTACCGGGCAGGGACCGACCTGCGTCCCGTGGAGGTGCCCGAGGGGACCATGGTGCCCTTCGCCCAGCTCGTGGAGTTCAACTTCGGCCTGGAATATCAGCTGGTGGATATCGATGACTACTCCGAGCTGAGGGAGCGTCTTGGCTCCATAGCCTCATCCGGATACCTGGCGTACGGTATACTGATCGACGCCAACTTCCTGAACCTGACCATACGGAGCGTTCCCGGGCAGCAGGAACCCTATCCACCGCTGGCGGACGTGGTCGCCAATCAGACCGTCATGGAGCTGCACGGGGTGCAGGGGACCATGGTCGGCTTCCTGCTGACCGACGGCCTGGCGGGGATAAACGTCCCCGGCTTCCATCTGCATTTCATAAGCGATGACCGAAACTACGCCGGCCACGTCCTGGACATGGCCTTCGATCTAGCCTACGCGGACGTGTGCCATATGGACCAGTGCCAGGTGGTCATCTCCGACCGCTGAGCAGCTCCTCGTAGGTGCTGGCGGTCCGTCGGGCTATCTCGTCCCAGGTGAAGGCCTTCATGCGTTCCCGGGCCGCCTTCCCCAGGGCCATACGCCTGCCCTGGTCCCTGTCCAGGGAACCTATCTCCTGCGCCAGGCGTTCCTCGTCCCCCACCGGGAAGAGCACTCCCGCGTCCCCCAACACCTCCGGGAGCCCGCCGGTGTCGGAGGCGATGACCGGCTTGCCGTAGGACATGGCCTCCGCGGCCACCATCCCGTAGGCCTCGTGCACCGAGGGGATGACGAACATGCGGCAGTCGCACAGCATCCTCAGCTTCTCCTCCTCGCTCAGCCAGCCCATGAAGTCGATGCGGTCGGTCAGCCCCATGCGGTGCGAGAGCTTCTCCAGGTTCTTGCGCTCCGGCCCCTCCCCGCATATCTTGAGCTGGCAATCCGTGTGCGCCATGGCCCGTATCAGGGTATCCAAGCCTTTCAGGCGGACTATGCGCCCCAGGGACAGGATGAAGTCCCCATCGCTGCATTGCACCTCGGGGATCTCAACGCCGTTATAGATGGTGATCAGCTTATCCTCGGAGAAACCGCGCGCGGCCACGTCCCGGCGCATGTAGTCGGAGACGCACACCACCTTGTCGAACCGGTGCAGGTTGCGCAGGAACATGCGGTCGTTCAGCTCGCTGAAGTAATGGGTGATCCCCATTCCCTCGCCCAGGGTGTTGTGGCACGTGTACACCTTGGGCCCGGGGAACCTCAGCACCCCGTCGGTCAGTGAGCCGGCCCAGCGGTAGTGCAGGTCCACCAGGTCCGGGGACAGTTCCTTTAGGGCCTCGCGAACCTTGGAGATGTGCACGTACGGGGGATTGTAGAGGTCGATGAAGCGCGAGGGCAGCCTCACCACGGTGTACCCGTCCATCTCCTCCCGCTCGGCGGTGCCGGGCAGGCGGCTGGTGAGCACGAAGACCTCGTGGTCCCTGCCCAATCGCCTGCAGACGTGATGGAGGCGATTCTCTATTCCGCCCATAAAAGGATGATGGAAGGCGTTTACCTCCACGATCCGCACTTTTACGACCTCACATGTCCACGCGTCGGCTGAGCTCGCTGGGGTGATACATGGGGCGGAAGGGCATTTCCCCGATCTCCCCGCGCACCTTGGCGATCAGCTCGTCCACGGTCATATCCACGTTCTTGTTCTGCGCCCGATCGTACACGGTCAGGGTTCCGGAGCCCATCTCCTTGTCCCCGATCACGATGGCGTAGCCGACCCAGTCCTGCTTGGCCTCCCGGACCTTCTTTCCCACCGTCTCGGAGCGGTCGTCCAGCCCGACGCGTATCTGGGCCTTGCGCACCCTGTCCGCCAGCTCCCTGGCCCTTTCCAGGTGGGCCTCGGAGACGTTCATGAAGCGCACCTGCTCCGGCAGGACCCAGGTGGGCAGGGTGCCCAGCCTCCCCTGGGATTCCATGCGCACCGCGGTATCGAACAGCATATACAGGTAACGCTCGATCGTGCCGATGACCGCGGTGTGCAGTATCACCGGGAAGACCTTCTTGCCTCCCTCGTCCGTGTAGGTGATGCCGAAGCGCTGGGCGTTGCCCACGTCTATCTGAACCGTGCCTATCTCCCTGGCGCGCTTCAGATCGTCCAGGATGTGATATTCGATGTTCACGGTCCAGTAGTAGTTGATGCCCTCCGGGTAGAAGTGCAGCAGGGCGGGCTTGTCGTGCTTGCGCACGATCTCCATGAGCATGTCCTTGTGCTGCTGGTAGGCGTTCCAGGAGGAGAAGTTGACCAGCATCTCATAGTCCCGCCCCAGGTCGTTGGCCTCCTTGAAGATGCGCTCGTCCAGCCTGGAGAACCAGTCCTCGGACTCGGGGATGTCCTTGCACACCACGTGCAGGTCGGGCATGTTCATCCGCCTGGTGCGGAAGCACAGCATGGTCTCCCCGGACTGCTCCAGGCGATACGAGTCGGCCACCTCGAAGGCCCCGAAGGGCAGGGTCTTGTAGCTAATGTTCCAGAGCCGCATCATGGCGAACTGCTGGTGGCAGGCGGCGTACCTCATGACGAAGTCGCGCTTCTCCCCCTTGATGACGTAGAGTCGATCGCCGAAGAGCTTGGCGTGCTCGGCCACCGGCCCCTCGTCCAGGCTGAACATGTTGGTGCCGCGGACGGTGTAAACCGGAAGGGAAATGTCATTCACGATGCGCGAGGAGTAGTCGGCCACCAGGTCGAACATCAGGGCGCCCTTGGGCGAGAAGCACATGTGCCCGGAGTCGCTCATGCTCTCCCAGTTGATGCCGAACTTCTTGCACAGGCGGGTGTACTTGACCTCGCCGGTGGATGGCCAGTCCTTCTTAAGCGCCTCCTTGGCCATCATTATCTGGAAGCACTCGGTTCCCTGCTTGAAGTCCTGGGGGTCCACCTCGCTCCCGTCCGGAAGCAGCACTATGAAGCGCTCCTCCCCCTTGGGGGCCTCGGCGGTCTCCTCTCCCTCGATCTCCCTGGAGAGCTCGGAGAGGGGATGCCCCTTGCAGCTTATCTTGAAGGCCTTGTACCAGCCGAAGGGGGCGCGATGCACCTGCCACCCCTCCTCGGATATCAGCCGCTCCATCTCCCTGAGCGTCCTCTTGCCGGTCTCGGCGTCGGAGAGCTCGGGGCTGAGGTGGGCGTAGGGATACAGCATGATCCTTTCCGCCCCCACCTTCTTGGCCGTCTCCATGATGTCCGAGGCGGCCTGCGAGGCCACGGCCCCGACCCGCTCCTGGTCCTTCTTCTCCACGGTGAGGAAGGCCACCAGCACCTCGTCCATCCTGCCAGTCTTTTCCTGGTCGGTTATGGCCTCGGCCAACGGGGTGGGCTTCTTGACCTCGAACTCCATGAAATCGGCGTGTATGTAGAGGGTCCTCATCTTATCGCCTGATAGGGTGGTCTATGTAATGACCCACCCATATAAATAAGCGATTCTGGCCGAATGGCCAGGGCCAGCATGGTCTCCCGCCACCTTCCTGAATAAGCAATCTTTAAATTTAGGAAAGGGTTTGCCTGAATCGCATGGCTATGAGGTCAGATAGGTTGTCCAGGGACGCCGCGGGAGCCGTCAACGTCCTTCTCATCGTTTTGATCGCCGTTCTTATGGTCAGCGCCAGCACGGTGGTCATCCTGCTCTATCAGGGAGGCCAGTCCGAGGAATCCACCAAGACCGTGGTGGTCGCCGGCGATCAGATCAAGGTCGATTACATCGGTAAGCTCAACGACGGGCGGGTCTTCGACACCTCCCTGTACTACGTGGCATCCAATGACGCCGCCTATCCCAAGACCCTATCGTTCAACCTTCGCAGCAACAGCTCGTACACGCCGCTGGCCTTCACCGTGGGCAGCGGGCAGATGATCTCCGGCTTCGATGCCGCGGTGGTCGGGATGAGGGTCGGGGAGACCAAGACCGTGGTTCTCGCTCCCGACCAGGCCTACGGGGACATGGACCCCAGCAAGCTGGTCACCTTCAGCCTGGCGCAGAGCGAGCCCCTGCTGCGAACCTTCACCGCCGCCTCCTTCCAGGCGGAATACGGCGTGGCCCCCGCCGCGGGCCTCACCGTCTACGACCCGGTGTACGGCTGGCCGGCCCAGGTGCTGGAGCATGACACCATGGCCAACAAGGTCACCGTGATGAACTCGCCGACCGTGCAAGGCGAATACCATGTCTTCGGGGAGGGCAGCGCGGGTTGGGACGTTCTGGTCACCAACGTGGACAGCAACTCAAACACCGTCACCCTGGTGCACCAGCTCACCGATGGCGACAGTGACATGGTGAAGGGCGTGGACGATATCGGAACGTTCTTCATCACCATGGTGGACGAGGCCGACGGCACCGCCGTGCGGAACTACAACACCGAGCTCCTGGGGAAGACCCTGGTCTTCACCATAACCCTGAAGGAGATCGTGGAGATGGCCTCTTCCTAAGCTCCTTCCCATCCCTTTTTTATCAGGCCGTCCTGGCCATCCTCTTCTTGCGGTAGGTGGAGACCACGAAGCTGATCACGACTATGGCCACCACCATCACCAGGGTCACGGTTGTGGCGGTGCCCCGTTCGAAGTAGGCAAGGAAGAAGCTGCTGGCCGCCAGGATCAGCCCGTACTTGACGGTGCCCCCCAGCACCAGGTAGAAGATGGAGCGGCGGTAGGACCAGCCGCTGAGGGCCACGAAGGCCCCCACGAAGGGCAGGATGGGGGCCACCCGGTTCAGCAATATCATGCGCTCGTCCGACACCAGCAGGAAGTGACGGTAGCGGTCGATGGCCGACGATATCTTCTTCGGGACCCGCAGCCTGCGCACCACCAGATAGAGGGTGGTGAGGCCCAGTATCTCGGCCATGGCTATGGTCAGCACGAACAGGGACCACAGCCCCCAGTCCGGGACGGTCCCGTGGCCGGCGATGAAGAACAGGACCACGAACAGCTCCGGGAGGGTGGGCAGGATGATGGCGTCGATGTAGAACAGCAGGAAGACGCATATCAGCCAGCCGGCAAGGCCCAGGGGTGAGAAAAGGTCGTAGAAGGCCTCGCCGATGCCGAACATCAATGGTGCGAAGGGCTAGAGCTTTAGAAAAGGTTTGTTGTTGACCCGCCCGGCCTTGGCCTCTATGGCGTACCTGTATATGTCCAGGAGCCTGGTGGCCCACTGCCCCGCGGAGAACTCGGCGGCCTTGGCCAGGGCGCCATGGCGGTAGCGGTCGGTGTCACGTAGCAGCCGCAGGGTGGCCTGGGACCAGCTGGCCGGGGTCTCCTCGAACAGCTCCCCGTTCTCGCCCTCCCGGATCAGCTCGGCCACCGCCCGGAACCTTATCCCCGAGACCGGCTTGCCCACGGCCATGGCCTCCAGCACCACCAGCCCCTGGGTCTCGAACTTGCTGGCCAGGGTCAGCACGTCGCAGGCGGCGTAGAACAACGGGAGCTCCTCGTCAGGCACGAAACCGGTGAAAATGACCTTCTCCCCCACTCCCAGCTCGTCGGCCAGCTCCCGCACGTGCTCCTTGGCCGGACCTTCGCCCACGATGAGCAGCCGGGCCTCCGGCTCCTGCGACGCGAGCAGGGCGAACCCCCGGACCACCAGGTCCATGTTCTTCTCCCAGGCTATGCGCCCCAGGTGGAGGATGACCTTCCTCCCCTGCAGCCCGTAGCGCTCCCTTATCATCGAGCCGTCGATGCCCGGGTTGAAGCGGTCCAGGTCCACGCCGGTGGGCACCACCTCCAGCCGCTTAACGTGCGGGGCGTAGCGCTTTATCTCGTTCTTTATGGCCTTGGTGGGGGCCACCACCACCTCCGGGCGATGCAGAAGTATCCGCAGATAGGTCCAGAGCCCCATCTGTATGACCCAGTCCGGGAAGGGGGTGAAGTTGTAGAAGCGGGCGGCCTCGGTGACCATGGTATGGAAGGTGAGCACCACCGGCCGTTTCAGCTCTCTTCCCGCCAGCATGCTGCGCACCGCCTGGAACAGCAGCCCGTGCACATGGATCACATCGACGTCCAGCTTGCTGAGCAGCTCGCACTTGTTGGTGGGGAATAACGGTATGCGGTACCCGGAATACTGGGAGAAGCCTATGGAGCGGAAATAGTACACGCCCTCCTCCTCCTGGGACGCATCTGCCGGTTTCGGCGCGAACACGTAGACCTGGTGGCCCATCCGCTCCAGCTCCCTCTTGGTCAGGAGCAGGGAGGTCACCACCCCGTCGTGGGTGGGCAGGTAGGAATCGGTGAACATCGCTATCTTCACGGCCACCCCTCATCCGAACAGCACCGATGCCTTGGACAGGACATCGTGGGGGTCCCGCCCCAGGACCCTTATCATCGGTTCCTTGCCCATTCCCCCGCGATCGAAGATCACGTCCGGGACATCGCCGCACCTCCTTATAGCCTGCGTGGTGCCCCATTCCATGGAGGACACCATCTCCGGCTCCTCCGATCGTTCGAAGGACCCCACGCGGAGGCCGCTCTCCTCCAGCCTCCTGACGTTCTCCTCGCTGAAGCGCAGGTTCATGGCGCAGCGCATGGTGGGGTCCGCGGCCATGGCGGACATGACCACCCTGGCGATGTGCCGGCTGCCTCCGAAGCGCACCTCTCCGGCCATGCGCACGCGGTCCCCGGCGCGCACCAGGCGCCCCTGGACGCCGCACACCTCACGGTAGCCCTGGGGATAGGGCAGGGCGTAGGCCACATTCATTCCCACCTCGGGGACCAGCTCCGGAGGAGAGCGATTCTCCAATACCTCCACCGCCGAGCGGACCTCCTCGACCATCCTCAGGCCCATGGCCTCCTTGTAAAGCGTGGCCAGGGGGTTGATGCAGAGAAGCCCCTTCCCCACCGGAAGGGCCATGGCGATGGAGTCGTAGATGCGCCGTTTGGCCTCCTTCACCGCCTCCCGCTCGTCCAGCCCCAGGCCGAGCCCGGTGGCGATGAGCGAGGCGAGCGTGCATCCCGCCCCATGCACCTTGCGGTCCAATCTTGGGGAGGCCAGCTCCAGGGAGCCCTCCTCGGTGTAGAGGGTGTCCACGGCCATCTCGCCCTCCAGATGCCCGCCCTTCAGCAGCACCGCCCGGGGCCCCAGGTCCAGGATGGCCTCCCCGGCCCGGTCCATGCTCCCGCCGTCCGTTATGGTCATTCCGCTGAGGGTCTCCGCCTCCTCCCGGTTGGGGGTGACCACCGTGGCCAGGGGGAACAGGTCCTTCCGAAGGGCCTCCACCAGTCCCTCGCGGTGCAGGGCGGCGCCCACCCCGGCGAAGAGCACAGGGTCCACCACCAGGGGGATGTCCAGATCAGCGAGCAGGGAGGCCACGGCCCGGGCGGTCCTTGCGGAATGCAGCATCCCGGTCTTGACCGCGGAGACGCAGGCGTCCTCCATCACCGCGGTGATCTGGGCGGTGACCTCCTCGGCGGGCAGGGGAAAGATCTCCCGAACCCTGGAGGTGTTCTGGGCGGTGACGGCGGTCAGGGCGACCGCCCCATGGGCGCCCATGGAGGAGATGGCTTTCAGGTCGGCTTCCACCCCGGCCCCGCCCACGGAGTCGGAGCCGGCGATGGTGAGGATCACGGCCATGCATCAGGTAATGACGGGAACCCTAATAATCTTGACAGCCCGACGGGGCTCCGCGGCCGGCTCGGGTCGAATAATTATAAATAATCCAGTTCTTATCGAAAAGTCCGATGAAAGCGAGCAGCGGGCACCTGGTGCTGAACGACCGCATCGATTACGAGGATATCGCCGAGGTCTTCCCCGAGGTGCTCAAGATGTTCTTGGAGGAGACCGACCAGGTCCCCGAGGACCCCGAGATCATGCAGATGTTCATCCACCTGAACCTGGTGGAGCTGCAGGCCAACCGCAAGCCCGAGGGTTACAACCGCAAGGGGCGCATGCGCCTCATGTTCCCCACCAACCGCAAGGAGTTCTACGTGAAGGGATCCTCAAAGAGCGGGGAGGTGGTGCGGGTGACGGAAAAGATCAGCAAGCTGCTCACCCGCAACGGTCTGGACCACGAGCTGGAGTGGAACGCCCTCTCCTGCCTGGACGGCTGAAGGTTCATTCCCTGAGCTGGGTCCAAACCATTTCCAAACGTTCCTTCTCCCCCTCGCATCCCGCGCGATGGGCCTCCAGGACCTTGCGGGCCTGGGATATCTGATCGTCCACCCTTTCCGGGGCCGTCCCTCCGGTGGAGGTGCGCCGCCTCAGGCAGTTCTCCAGGCTGATGTACTCCAGCGATCCCTCGTCCAACAGGTCGGAGAAGCCCTTCAGCTCCTCAGCGCTCAGTGATTCCAGGCGCTTCCCCTCCTTCACGCAGTGCTGCACCGCCGCCCCCACCGCCTCGTGGGCCTGGCGGAAGGGCATCCCCCTCTGCACCAGGTGGTCGGCCAGGTCCGTGGCGTTCAGGAAGCCGTCGGCGCAGGCAGCGGCCATGCGTTCCCGGTCGAAGGCCAGGGAGGCGTACATCGGTCCCACCATGTGCAGGCAGGAGATCATGGTCTGATAGCTGGAGATGGCCGAGGCCTTGTCCTCCTGCATGTCCCGGTTGTAGCTCATGGGCAGCCCCTTCATCAGGGTCAGGAGCTGCACCAGGTTGCCCACGGCCAGTGAGCTGCGGCCGCGCACCAGCTCAGCGACGTCGGGGTTCTTCTTCTGGGGCATGATGGAGCTGCCGGTGGCGAAGGCGTCGGACATCTCCGCGAAGCGGAACTCGGGGGAGGTCCAGAGCACCAGTTCCTCACCCATTCCGCTAAGGTGGATCATGGTCTGGGCGCAATCGAATGCGAACTCCAGGGCGAAATCGCGATCGCTGACGGTGTCCATGGCGTTGTCGGTGGGTCGGTCGAAGCCCAGAAGGGCCGCGGTCATCTCCCGGTCTATGGCATGGCCGGTGCCGGCCAGCGCCCCAGCTCCCAGCGGGCACTGGTTCAGGCGCTTGTAGGCGTCAAGGAAGCGCTCCGCGTCGCGCTGCAAACGGAAAACGTGGGCCATGAGATGGAACCCAAGGCTCACCGGCTGGGCGTGCTGCAGGTGGGTGAAGCCGGGCATGATGGTGCTCCTCTCCTCCTCTGCCCGCTTGATCAGCTCCTCCTGCACGTCGATGAGCAGCGTCACCGCGTCCAGTATGGCGTCGCGAACGAACATGCGGAAGTCGGTGGAGACCTGGTCGTTGCGGCTGCGCGCGGTGTGCAGCCTCTTCCCCGCGTCCCCTATCATCTCGGTGAGGAGATGCTCCACATTGGTGTGCACATCCTCCAGCTCGGGGGACATGGTCAGCCGGCCCTCCTCATGTTCAATGAGAAGCTGCCTCAGCCCCTGGACCATGCGTTCGGACTCCTCACGGTCCACTATCCCCGCGCTGCCAAGCATGCGGGCGTGGGCCAGGGAACCGGCTATGTCGTACCAGGCCAGCATGCTGTCCACCGCCAGCGAGGAGGTGAAGGACAGGGTCATCTGGCTGGGACCCTCGGCGAATCGACCGGACCACAGCTGCTTCTCGGACATCCAGATCACTTTTTGTTCTGGGCCTTGGCCACGCTGCGCAGCGGCAGTCCCCACACGTAGATGAAGCCCTCGGCGGACCTGTGGTCGAAGTGATCGCCCTCCGCGTAGGTGGCCAGCCCCGTGTCGTACAGGGAGTGCGGCGAGGACCGGCCCACCACCGTGGCATTGCCCTTGAAGAGCTTCACCCTTACGGTGCCGTCCACGTTCTCCTGGGTCTTGTCGATGAAGGCGTCCAGCGCCTCCTTGAGCGGGGAGAACCACAGTCCGTCGTAACACAGCTCGGAGTAGCGCTGCTCCACCGAGCGCTTGAAGCTGAACGCGTCCTTGGTCAGGACCATCTTCTCCAGGTCCCGGTGGGCGTTGATGAGGATGAGCGCGGCCGGGCACTCGTATATCTCGCGGGACTTGATGCCCACCAGGCGGTCCTCTATGTGGTCCACCCGGCCGTATCCATGCTTCCCGCCCAGTTCGTTAAGCCGCTTGACGATCTCGGTCATGGGCATGCGCTTGTTCCGGTTTAGGCCGACCGGCAGCCCCTTGCGGAAATGGATCTCCACGTACTCCGGCTGGTCCGGGGCCTCCGAGGGGTCCACCGACCACTCGTAGGCGTCCATGGGGGGCTCGGCCATGGCATCCTCGAGTATGCCGCACTCGCAGCTGCGCCCCCAGATGTTCTCGTCGGTGCTGTAAGGGCACTCCTTCTTGACCTTGATGGGGATGTCGTTCTCCCTGGCATACTCGATCTCGTCCTCACGGGTCATGACCCATTCCCTCATGGGGGCGATGATCTTGATCTCCGGGGCCAGGGCCCCGATGCTCACATCGAAGCGCACCTGGTCGTTGCCCTTGGCGGTGCATCCGTGGGCTATGTACTTGGCGCCCTCCTTCCTGGCGATGTCCACCATGATCTTGGCTATCAGCGGGCGGGCTATGGCCGTGGCCAATGGGTACGCGCCCATGTACATGGCGTTGGCCTTCAGGGACGGTCCGACGTAGTCCTTCACAAAATCGTCGGTGGCGTTGAAGGCGTAGGCCTGGATGGCCCCGATCTTCATGGCCCGGTCCACCGCCTCCTGCAGGTCCCCTGGCTGTCCGACGTTGATGCTTACGGCTATGACATCCAGATCATAGTTCTGCTGCAACCACCTGATGGCCACGGAGGTATCCAATCCGCCGGAGTAGGCCAACACTACCTTGTCACGAACCTTCTTGGAGCGAGCTGCCATGTGAATCTGCGGCGATGAAGCGACCAAGTATATTAATCTCAACTGCCGGACCAGGGACAATGTTCTCCACGGGTGTTCATTATCGGACAGCCTTTGGCACCATCATAACCAGGGCAGCGCTCGCCGCGAGCAGGGAGGCGGTAAGGAGCATGGCCGGGGCCCATTCCCCGGTAAGGTCCCTGAGCCAGCCGCAGACCAGCGGGGAGATCACCGCCCCGACCTCAGCCACCAGGTTCCACATTCCGAAGGCCTGCCCCCGCATCTCCGGCGGTGATAGGTCGGAGGTCAGGGTCATGTGCACGGTCTGCATGGCCGCGAAGAGCACCCCTATGGAGAACAGCAGCACGGCCAGGGGAGCCAGCTCCCCGCTCCCAGTGACCGGCACCATCAGGAGCACCAGCAGAGCCACCGCCGTGCAGCATAAGAAATAAAGGCGCTTCCGGCCCCGGGTGCCGGGAAACCGGTCGCAGAGCACGCCTCCCAGGGGGTAGCCCAGGGCCCCCGCGGCCCCGAAGAGCGCGGCGTAGGCCGCCGCTGCGGTCAGGCCCAGCCCGGAGGACTCCGACACCACCAGCAGGGCCCAGAACCCGAAGAACCACAGGGTGAAGAGGATGGGCACTGCGGAAACGTACATAAGCCAAAGCGAGCGGTCCCTGAGCACCGCAGAGCTGGTACTTCCCGCCCGGGCGAATATGGCCACCGTCAGCAGCAGCGCCGAGGCCAGGATGAAAGCGCCCTGCCACAGGGGTCCAAGTCCCCGGGAGATGGAAAGATGGTAGAACCCCATTATGGCCGCCAGGAGCACGACCGACACCAGCGCCAAGCGCAGGAAGGCTCCAGCATACTCGCCCGAGCCCCGTCCGCGGGGGAGCCATCGGTGCAGGGCCAGGCCGACCAGGACCGTCAAGGGCCCGAAGAGCAGGAAGGGCAGGGCCCAGGCCCGTTCGCCCATCAGACCGCCGGCGGCATCGATCAGAACTGGCGAGGCCATGGTGGCCACGGTCATCCCGACGGAAAGGCCGACAAAGACCACTCCCATGCCCGTGCCCACCTTCTGCGGCGGGGTGTGCTCGGCCACCAAGGCCCGGTCGTTGGAGTAGTAGGCGCCCTCCCCCAGGCCGGTCAGCACCCTGGTGCCCACGAAGAAGGAAAGGGACCTGGATGCTCCGGAGAGGGTGGTGGCCACCCCGGCCCACAGGGTGCTGATGACCACCAGGGTCCTGCGGCCGAAGCGATCTCCCAGGTAGCCGGCGGGGAACTGGGTGAGCATGTAGCCGGCGAAGAACATCGAACCGATCAGGCCACCCAGGGAATGGGGCTGGTCCACGGCCCCCAGCATGGGCGAGCCATTGGCTATCATCCAGGCCACCACCGGGCCGGTCACGCTGCGGTCCAGGTAGCACACGGTCCAGGCCGCGAACAGCAGCGTCCAGGTGTTATGATAAGGCATCCAGTTCCATTTTCCAGATGTACCCACGGCTGAGACCCCCACTTTCCTGGTTGGTCGGCTGGAAAGGTCAAAACAATGCCGCGCATCCTCATCACCGAGTTCATATTTCAGATTTGCCGGAGCGAGCATCATGTGGGGGACGCGGACCGCTGTCCGCCTCCCGGACTGACAATTGTCCCGTTTGGGTCATAATGCTTAATAAACAAACTCTTAATTCGGCAAATTCCCATATCAGGGAGGTAGAAGAATGATCAAGGCAGCGGTGGTAGGGGGTTCCGGATACATCGGCGGGGAATTGGCGCGCCTGCTCAGCCGTCACCCGAAGATATCCCTGGAGGCCATAACGTCGAGGCAGCTGGCCGGCAAGAACGTCGCGGACACCCACCCGTTCCTGCGCGGCTATGTGGACCTCAAGTTCAGCGAGTCCATAACCGGCGAGGGTATGGACGTGGTCTTCCTGGCCACCCCCCACGGGGCCTCTATGAAGCTGGTCCCCGACCTGGTGCGCAGCGGGGCCAAGGTCATCGACCTCAGCGGGGACTACCGCCTGAAGGACCCCCAGGTCTACAAGGAATGGTACGGGCACGAGCACACCGACCTGGATAACCTGGGCCGGGCGGTGTACGGGCTCAACGAGCTCTACTGGGACGAGATCGCGGAGGCGGACTTCGTCTCCAATCCCGGCTGCTATCCCACCTGCTCGGCACTGGGCCTGGCGCCCCTGTTCCTCAACAAGCTGGTCGAGGGTCCGGTGTTCATTGACGCCAAGAGCGGCACCTCCGGCGCGGGGGTGGAGCCGACCAAGGCCACCCATCACCCCAACTGCGGGGCCAGCATCAACCCTTACAAGGTGGGGAAGCATCGCCACACCCCGGAGATCGCCCAGACCCTGGGCCGCCTGCAGGGGCGCATGGCCGAGGTGGTCTTCACCCCGCACCTCATCCCCGTGGTGCGCGGCATGCTCTGCACCATGTACCTCAAGCTCAACGACGACCTTACCAAACAGGAACTGCTGGGAGTGTACACGGAATTCTTCCGTGGGAAGCGCTTCGTGCGCATCACTGAGGTCCCTTGGATGCAGGCCGTGATCGGCTCCAACCATTGCGAGGTGGGCTTGGAGATGGTGGGGAACAGGAACGTGGTGGTCATGAGCGCGATCGACAATCTGGTCAAGGGAGGGGCCGGACAGGCGGTGCAGAACTGCAACGCCATTTTCGGATGGCCCGAGGAAACGGGACTTGATTTCCCGGGGTTGGGGGTTTGATTATGGAAGTTCTTGAAGGGGGGATAACCTCGCCGAAGGGCTACAAGGCGGCGGGGGTTCATTGCGGGATCAAGAAGGAGAAGCTCGACCTGGCCGTGCTGTATTCGGAGGTGCCGGCCAGGTGCGCCATCGCCTATACCCAGAACAAGGTGCGGGCCGCGCCAATCGAGCTGATGATGCGCAAGGACCCCAAGGCCCTGCAGGCCCTGGTTATCAACAGCGGCAACGCCAACGCCATCACCGGCGCGCAGGGCATGTACGACGCCCAGCAGATGGTCTTCCTCACCGCCCAGGCCCTGGGCGTGAAGGACACCCTGGTGGGGGTGGCCTCCACCGGGGTCATCTCCCGCTTCCTGCCCATGGACAGGATATCCTCGGGCATATCGAAGGCCGCCCTGGCCATGGGAAAGGGGCCGGAGGCCGACGACAACGCGGCCCGGGCCATCATGACCACGGACACGGTGAAGAAGGAGGCCGCCTGCCGGGTCACCCTGAAGGACGGCACGGTGGTCACCATCGCCGGGATAACCAAGGGCAGCGGGATGATCTCCCCGGCCATGAAGGTGCTCCACGCCACCACCCTGACCTTCGTGGTCACGGACGCCCACCTGACCAAGAACTTCAACCGGCGCTGGCAGGACATGATGGACGTCAGCTTCAACGTGATCAGCGTGGACGGGGACCAGAGCACCAACGACATCTCGGTCTTCATGGCCAACGGCATGGCCGGCGGCAAGCCCGCGGACGATGACCCGGCCTTCTGGGAGGGCGTGAGGTACATCTCACAGCAGCTGGCCAAGAAGATCGTCATCGACGGGGAGGGGGCCACCAAGCTCATAGAGGTCATGGTGCGCGGGGCCAAGAACCCGGTGCAGGCCCGCTCCGCGGCAAGGGCCATCATCGCCTCCTCGCTGGTCAAGACGGCCATTTTCGGGGCGGACCCCAACTTCGGCCGCATCCTGGCGGCCCTGGGGAACTCCGACGCCGAGTTCAACCTGGAGAAGGTGAAGCTGGTGCTGCGCAGCAACGGGGACTCGGTAACCCTGTTCGAGGACGGGGCCCCCATGCTCACCGCCGGAAGCGAGGTGGAGGCGGCGGCCCGCAGGGTGCTGTCCCACAACAAGATCGTCATCGACCTGGACCTCAACAACGGATACTCCTCCGGGGAGGCCTGGGGCTGCGACCTCAGCTACGACTATGTGAAGATCAACGCCATGTACACCACGTGATCCGATGACCAGCTCAACGTCCGTTGTTTCCAAGGCCAAGGTGGTGGTGAAGTTCGGAGGCTCCTCCATCGGGGGGATGGACCAGATCGACGTGTTCGCCGCGGAGATCGCCGAGCTGGTCAGGCGCGGGGTCACCCCGGTCATCCTGCACGGCGGAGGGCCGGAGATCACCGAGGAGATGAAGCGCTGCGGGCTTCCGGTGAAAAAGGTGGCTGGGCTGCGCATCACCGACGACACCACCCTGCTCATCGCCAAGAGCGTGCTCTCGCGGATAAACGACCGCGTGGTGGTCTCCCTGCGCAAGGCCGGGCTGAAGGCCATCGGACTTGCCGGAAGCGAGGGCAACACCCTGCTTGCCAGGAAGATGCCCCCGGTCCCCGTGGACGGCGGCCCGGAGACGGTGGACCTGGGGTTCGTGGGCGAGGTGGAGGGGGTGGACCCCATGATGATCGACACCCTGTGCTCCCTGGGCTTCGTCCCGGTGGTATATTCCATATGCGGGGACGCGGAGGGGAGGCTCATGAACGTTAACGCGGACACGGCCGCGGCCGCCTTGGCCGCGGGGATCAAGGCCACGGACATGGTGCTGGTCACCGAGGTCCCCGGGGTGCTCAGGGTGTTCGAGGACATGTCCTCCACCATACCTGAGATCAGGGAGGCGGACCTGGGCCCGCTGACCTCCTCGGGCATCCTGAAGGACGGGATGATACCCAAGGTGGAGGCCTGCTTCCTGGCCCTGCGCGGGGGAGTGGGCACGGCCCACATAATATGCGGGACCACGCCCGACGCCATCGTGGAACAGCTTTTCAGCGGCAGGAACCTGGGGACCAGGTTGACCCTTTGAGGTGTTATCATGGACAGCAAGCAGGTTGCAGAACTGGGCTCGTATTATCTCTTCCAGAACTACGGACGCGAAACACTGTGCTTCTCCCACGGGGAGGCGGAGCACCTCTGGGACCTGGAGGGGGAACGCTACACAGACTACGTGGCGGGCATCGCGGTCAACTGCCTTGGCCACGCGCATCCCGCCCTGGTCAAGGCCATACAGGAGCAGGCCTCGCGACTCATTCACGTCTCAAACCTCTACCAGATCAGGGAGCAGGCCGACCTTGGGGAGGCCTTGGCGTCCATCGTGCCCGCCCCTTTGGGCAGGTCCCTGTTCTGCAACAGCGGGGCCGAGGCCAACGAGGCCGCGCTCAAGCTGGCGGTGAAGCACACCGGGCGCCCCAAGGTGGTGGCCTGCCGCAATTCCTTCCACGGCCGCACTTCCGCCACGCTGTCTGTCACCGGCCAGGAGAAGTACCAGAGGGGCTTCGAGCCCCTGCTCTCCCGGAACGTTGAGTTCGTGGGCTTCAACGACATCGAGGGGCTAAAGTCCCAGGTGGACCGGGGCACCGCGGCGGTCATGCTGGAGCCGGTGCAGGGCGAGGGCGGGGTCATCCCCGCCGACCGGGAGTACTTCCGCACCGCCAGGGACCTGTGCTCGGAGCACGGGGCGCTGCTGATCGTCGACGAGGTGCAGACCGGGTTGGGCAGGACGGGCAAATGGTTCGGCTTCCAGCACTTCGGGGTTGTGCCGGACATAATCTCCCTGGCCAAGGCCCTGGGGGGCGGAGTCCCCATAGGGGCCATAGTGGCCTCCCCCGAACTGGCACGCACCTTCACCCCCGGGACCCATGGCACCACCTTCGGCGGCAATCCCCTGGCCTGCGCCGCGGCCAATGCGGTGATCAGGACCATGAAGGCTGAAGGGCTGGTGGAGAGGTCCGCGGAGCTGGGCGGGGAGTGGAAGGGGCAGCTGAAGAGGATCGCCGAGGAGCACCGGGAGATCACCGACGTGCGCGGCCTGGGCCTGATGCTGGGGGTGGAGATGGGCGACCTGGCCAAGGAGTTCCAGAGGTACGCGCTGCAGCGCAGGATGCTGGTCAACGTGGCCGGCGGCATGACCGTGCGCCTGGTCCCCCCGCTCATCATCTCCCCGGACTCCGTGCGGCTGCTGAACGACACCCTGGCCTCCTACCTAGGCGGGAACTGACCGTCCTCGCGAAAGCCTAATCAACCCCTCACGGCGTTCCATGGCCATGGCCCGTTCGGACATGGTCCCCGCCCTCCTTTCAGCGGCATGCATCGTACTGGCGATCGCCCTGGTCCTCTCCCTGGCCTCCAACTCGGCCCTGAGGGACGACAGGGAGCAGGAGGATGAGCTGTTCGCCCATGCCACACTGGTCAGGGCGCAGTCCATCCTGGCCGATGAGCTGTGGTCGATCTCCCACGGGGTCCTGGATGCCAGCGTCGAGCTCAGGGGGCAGGACCTAGGTTCCGGCGACGCCACCGCGGTGCTGGCCGAGCTGACGGCCATCAGCGGCCACATCGTGAACGCGGTGACCATGAACTCCACCGGCCACATAGTGAACGCATATCCCGAGAGCTACGGTCACGTAATCGGCGAATACGTGGGGGACCACGCAGCCACCGAGGAGATGGTCGAGTTCGGAAAGCCGGTGTTCAGCGACGTCTTCAGCGCCGTGGAGGGCTTCGAGGCCGCGGTCATCGCCTATCCGGTGTTCGACGCCGACGACCGGATCGTCGGCTCGGTCACCGCCCTGTTCCGCACCGAGGACATGATGAACGCATTATTCCAGGGATTGATCATCGAGAGCTCCGCGGGCATAATGGTCGAGCAGGTCGACGGGCGGATACTGTACGACGCCGATCCGGAACAGGTCGGCAAATACACCTTCGAGGATCCCCTGTATCAGCAGTCCCCCTCGCTGCTGGAGCTGGCGGAGCAGGTCTCCGAACGCTACTCGGGGCAGGGGGAGTACGACTTCAGCACCGAGAAGGGCACGGCGCACAAGAGGGCGATCTGGACGTCGGTCACCCTGCACGAGAGGTCCTGGCGGGTGCTGGTGTACTGGACCGCCTGAAGGCCTCGCCGCGCCTCCATGTCTGATGGAAATGTCCAATATGGAACATTGATATAGGCACAAATTGGTACGGGGGCGATGAAGGATATCCCCCAGAAGGAGAGCGTGGCCGAGAGGACGCGGGGATACATTGACGCCCACCCGTCGGTCAAGGACTGCATAGCCAAGGACCTGATCAACTACTCGTCCCTGGCCAGACTTATCATGAAGGACCTGGGGATAAAGAACGAGGAGGCGGTCATGATCGCCTGCCGCCGCTACGCCCAGAAGCTGTCCAAGAAGGACCACGAGGGGGAGATACTGGCCATCCTGGCGGACAGCCGCCTGGAGGTCAAGACCAAGATTTGCATCGTCACCGCCAGCAACGACTGGACCGTGCTGCAGAGGCTGGAGCGCCTGTTCACCAAGCTGATCAACCAGAAGGCCCTCATGCAGGTGATACAGGGGGCCCAGGCCATCACCATCATCGCCGACGAGAAGCTCAGGAGCGAGGTGGTGAACGACGTGGGGGAGACCAACGTGATCAAGGTGCGCGAGGACCTGGTGGAGATCACGGTGAAGAGCCCCCAGAAGATCGGGGACACCAGCGGTGTGTTCTCATATCTGGCGTCAAACCTGTCGGAGCAGGGGGTCAACATGGTGGAGACGGTGTCCTGCCACACCGACACCATATTCATCGTCGACGAGAGGGACATGATACAGGCCTATTCCCTGCTCTCCAACCTCCTGGAGGACGCGGAGAGGGCCGTCAGCGTCCGTGGATGAATCCTCCAAACCCATTTATGGGGCGAAGCCATATTGACTGGCGATGAGAGGAGATGCTGAAGGCCCAGTTCCGAACATTAGGACGGAGATACCTGGCCCCAAGGGCAAGGCCATAGTCGATCTGGACGACAAGTACCTGGCCACGGTGACCAAGTCCGCGCCGCTGGCCGTGGAGCGCGCGGCGGGCGAGAAGGTCTGGGACGTGGACGGCAACCTGTTCCTGGACTTCGCCAGCGGCGTGGCGGTCATGAACATCGGGCACTGCCACCCCCGGGTGGTGAATGCCATCCAGGAGCAGGCCGGCAAGGTCATGCACTTCGCCGGAACGGACTATTACTATGACGTGCAGTCCCGGCTGGTGGAGCGCCTGGCCAAGCTGGCCCCCGGGGCCGGCGAGAAGAAGGTCTTCCTGAGCAACAGCGGGGCCGAGAGCATCGAGGCGGCCATGAAGCTGGCCCGCTGGTCCACGGGGCGCAAGCAGTTCGTGGCCTTCATGGGGGCCTTCCACGGCCGGACCATGGGGGCCGTCTCGCTCACCTGCAGCAAGCGGGTGCACCGGGCCCGGTACTTCCCCACCGTTCCCGGGGTCACCCACATCCCCTACGCCAACTGCTACCGCTGCCCTTACCACCTGGAATATCCGTCGTGCGGCATATGGTGCGCCAAGATATTCGGGGAGATGTACCTGGACGCCCTGCTGCCCCCGGACGAGGTGGCCGCGCTGTTCTTCGAGCCGGTGCAGGGCGAGGGGGGCTACATCGTCCCGCCAAAGGAGTTCCTGCCCGAGCTGGCCAAGATCTGCCGCTCGCACGGCATTCTCACCGTGGACGACGAGGTGCAGGCGGGCATGGGGCGCACCGGCAGGATGTGGGCGGCCGAGCACTTCGGCCTCTCCCCGGACATCACCTGCATGGCCAAGTCCCTGGGTTCCGGGATGCCGATCGCGGCCACGGTGTTCCGCAAGGAGCTGGACTGGCAGGTATCCGGGGCCCATTCCAACACCTACGGCGGCAACTGCCTGGCCTGCGCCGGGTCATTAGCCACACTGGACGTCATCGAGGAGGAGAAGGTGGTGGAGCAGGCCGCGCGCAAGGGCGAGCAGGTCCGTAAGCGTCTGGAGGAGATCAAGGGGCGCTTCGAGAACGTGGGCGACGTTCGGGGGCTGGGAATGATGCGCGCCCTCGAGCTGGTGGAGGACCGCAGGTCCAAGACCCCCGCGCCCAAGCTGCGCAACGAGGTGGTGGCCAACCTGCTGCGCAAGGGGGTCATCGCCCTGGGCTGCGGCAAGTCCAGCATAAGGCTGATCCCCCCGCTGACCATATCGGACGAGAACCTGGAGACGGGGATGCGCATCCTGGAGGAGAGCATCGCCCTGGCGGTGAGGGAGCGGTCATGAGGCTGTTCCCCCGCACCGGCTACAAGGAGGTCTCCGGGGACGGCTATCTGAAGAGGATAGTGCTGGAGGCCAAGGACCTGGGGGTGAAGGACTCCCTGATGCAGGAGGTCCATTTCACCGCCGGGGAGAAGGTGGGCTTCCACTTCCATCAGGCCACCAGGGAGATATTCTACTGCCTGCGGGGTCCGGCGCCCTTCGTCATCAACGGCCAGCAGGTGGTGATGCAGGAGGGCGACTGCCTGGTCTGCGAGCCGGGGGACGTGCACGGCAACCCGGTCATCACAAGCGACTTCCGCATCCTGGTGCTGAAGGTGGGATACAAGGAGCACGACACGGTCTGGCTGGAGTAACGTCAGCTGTCAGCGAGACGGTAGCTCCTCGGGGGCACGGTGATCCTGAACACCGCCCCCTTGCCGCTCTCCCCCACCTCGTCGATGCGCATCCCCGTGAGGTCCAGGACCTCCCTGGTCAGGAACAGCCCCTGTCCGGTGTTCTTGCCGAAACCGCGCTCGAATATCCTCTCCTTGAGCTCGTCCGGCACGCCGATCCCGTCATCGGAGAGGAATATGAGGAGGTCGTCCCCGTCCTTTTCCGTCCAGGACCGCATCCGGGTAACATGCTCCCCGTGCATGAGGGCGTTCTCCACCAGGTTCACGAAGACCTTTCTGATAAGGTCGTCGGTGAATATCTCCAGGTCCTCCGGGACGTCCATCTGGACGTCCGCCCTTCCCCCACGGTCCGCGAAGACCGCCCGAAGCAGGTTCGAGAGCCTGTGCCACCTCGGCGCGTTGGCCCCCAGGTCCTCGTAGTCCCGGCTGAACTTGATTATGGAGTCGATGCGCCGGCCGGCCTCCAGCGCCCGTTCCAGGTCCTGATCGCCCCTCTCCTGTTTCATAGCCATCAGCGTCAGGGAGCTCATCTGCACCATTAGCTGATTGCTGAGCTCGTGCCTGGTCAGGCTGGAGAGAAGGTTCAGCTTGTGGTTGGCCGATCTGAGTGCCAGCTCCATCATCTTTCTCTCGTTGATGTCCAGCGATATGACATGGACCCCTTCCACGCTCCCGTCCGAGCCGATCACCCTGGAAAAGATGGAAACGAACCAGCGTTCCCCTGTGGGCAAGGGTATGTGGTCCTCATAGGTCTGGACATCCACCGAACCTGCGGCCAGGGTTATCCTTTCCAGATAGATCCGGCCGATCCTCTCACCCAGGACATCCTGCAATGACCTTCCCACGAACTCCTCTGCCTTCCCCCCCAGGATCTTTGCGGACAGGGAGTTCACAAAGAGAAACCTGCCGTCGAGCCCGAAGAATGCGATGGCCATGTCGGCATGGGTCAGTATGGAGCGGTAGGTCTCCTCGTTCCGTCTCAGGACATCCTCCATCATCTTTCTCTCGGTGATGTCCCTGGCCACTCCCTCAAGCCTGACCAGTTTTCCATCGGCGTCATAGATGGGGACATTATGCTGCTCGGTCCACACCACCCGGCCATCCTTGCGGACCCAACGCAGCTGTATGGGTTCATTGAACAGATTATTCTCCATCATCCGCAGCAGCTCCGGTCGATCATCCGGGTGCACCAGTTTGAACCCGAGCATGGGGTCGGCGTAATGGTCCTCCGGCGTATAGCCGGTCAATCGCGTGGACGCCGGATTTACGTAGGTGAACCTCTGCTCCGGCAGGAACTCTATCCGGTAGATCAGGTCGTTGCTGTTCTGCACCAGCTCCCGGTACTTGGCCTCTGCCTCCCTCAGCTCCTCCTCGGCGCGCTTCCTTTCCGTGATGTCATGGATGGAGGACATGATGGCCAAGGGCTCTCCGTCCTCCCCGGAGATCAGATGGATGGACATGTCCACAATGATGTGCCCCCCGCCCTTCTTGATCAGTGGCACCTCTCCCTTCCAGGTCTCCCCCTTCATGATCTGCTCTATCATCTCAATTCGAGGTGAGCCATGAGCATGGAATTCGACGGAGCTCTTGCCAATTATCTCCGAGAGGTCCGACAACCCCAGGATCTCCAGGGCCCGTTCGTTGGCGTACGAGAAGCGGTTGTCTAGGGTGAATAGCACTATCCCGCTGGTCGCTGATTCCACCGCCCGTTCCTTCAACAGCAGCGACCGCTCCAGCATCTTGCGTCCCGTGACATCCTGGACGAAGGCCATGATCCTGTCCGGGGAGAGCACAACCGCCTCCACGAACCAATGGCGTATCCCCCCGCTCTTGTGCACGAACCTGGTCTCGCCGGATGATACGCCATCCCTCAACGCCCGCTCGAAATGCGACCGGGCTTCCGGCAAGGTCTCCTCGTTCTGCAGGTCGAGCACGCTCATGGAGGTGAGCTCCTCCCGGGAGTAACCCGTGATGCGGCAGGCGGCCTCGTTGACCTCCAGGTAATGGCCGGCTCCATCGGCTATGAACAGGCCGAAGGGGGACCTCTCGACGTAGGTGCGGTACCTCCTCTCGCTGGCCTCCAGGGCCTTGAGAGCCTCCACCTCCTTGGTGATCTCCTGGTTGATGACGAACGCACCAATTATGTCGTCATCCTCGTTCTTGAGCGGCGTGGCCCAGTTGTAGATGGTCTTGCGGCTTCCATCGAAGGCCTCTATCTCCAGCAGCTCCCAGTCCGTTTCCCGGCCCTCGTTGACCGCGTATCCCAGGGCCCAATCGTCCGGCTGTATGCGCTCCCTCTGGGGCAGCCTCCAGGCCTTGAACACCCCGTACTCGTCCTGGCCCACCCGGGGATGTCCTCCCCAGATCCTCTGGCCGGCCGGATTCCCCAGGACCAGTTTGCCGTCCCTGTCCGCCAGCCACAGGCCGATGGGCAGCTTCTCCAGCACCATGCGGAAGCGGTTCCGGTTCTCATGGAGCTCCAGGGTCTGCCTTCTCCGTTCCACCGCCACCTTAAGCTTGTGCTCCAGCTCGGCGTACATGGGCGTGGGTGAGCCGCCCTTCTGCAAATAGAAGTCCGCCCCGTTGTTCAGGGCCTGGATGACCACGTCCTCCCTGCCCTTTCCGGTGAATAGGATGAAAGGTATGCCGTTCCCGCTCTCCCTCAGGGACCTCAGGAACGAAATGCCGTCCGCCTCGGGCATCTGGTAGTCGGAGACCACGGCGTCGAACTGTTCCAGATTCAGCAGGTCCAGGGCCTCAGTGACCGAGGTGCAGCATCGCACCTCCAGCTCTCCAGAGCGCTCCAGGAAAAGCTTGTTTAGCTCGAGGAGGTCCGCCTCGTCATCGACTGCCAATATCCTGATCCGAGGTTCTGACAAGGTCGCTCGCAACAAGAACCAACTGAGCTGCTTATATAATAAGGTCCCGTGGGTATCAAAACGGAGAATACCCGGGCCGCGGCCTATTCCAGTATGTCATCCAGCACCTTCTTCAGCGAGCCTATGAGGAAGGGCTTGGGAAGGACGGCCATGAAACCGTGCTCCAGGTGGCTGGCCATTATGGGGTCCTTGGAATACCCGCTGCAAACCACGGCCCTGACCTTGGGGTCCAAATCCAGCAGCCTCTCCATGGTCTCCGCCCCACCCATCCCTTTCGGGACGACCAGGTCCAGGACCACCGCGTCGAAGGGCCTGGACCCCAGGGCCTCCCGGTACATCTCCAGGGCCTCCTGCCCATCGCTGGCGGTCACCGCCTCGTAGCCCAGATGCTCGAGCAGCTCCTTCCCGACCTCCCTTATCCCCTGTTCGTCGTCCATCCAGAGGATCCTTCCGGTACGCATCTCCCCGCGTTCGATGGCCACCCTCTGGTCCGGTACATAACGATGCACCGGATGGTAAACCGTGAACCTCGCCCCCTGCCCCCTCGGAGAATCGGCCAGGACCACCCCGCCATGCCTCCTGACCACGCTCTGGGCCAGGGTCAGTCCCAGGCCTCGGTTCTGTCCCTTGGTGGAGAAGTAGGGGTCGAATATGCTCTCCAGGACCTCATCGGGGATGCCTGGGCCACTGTCACGGATCTCTATCCTGATATATTCCCCGGCCACCAGGTCCGCCACCTCCTTTTCCCTAAGGCGCACGTTGCGGCCGGTGATGGAGATCGTCCCTCCTCCGGGCATGACCTCCAGGGAGTTGATCAGCAGGTTCTCGTAGGCATGCCTAAGCTGCCCCCGATCGGCCAGTACCGTGGACAGGGATGCGGGAATGTCCAGCGACAGCCTCACCTTGGACCCTTCCAGCTGGGCTGTGGATACCTCGGCCACGAACCTGCCCAGGTCGATCAGCTCCTTCACCGGCTCCCCGCCCTCGGAGAAGCTCAGGAGGGTGTCCGATAGCCCCCTGGCCCTGGCCACGGAGTTCCTGATGGCCTGCAGGTTCTTGGAGGTATCGTCCCCGGAGCACTTCCCGGCGATCATGTCCGCGTTGCCCTCGATGATGGCCATGATGTTGTTCAGGTCGTGGGCCATTCCTGCGGCCAGCCGCCCTATGGACTCCAGCCTGACCACCTGGGAGACTATCTCCTTCTGGTTCATCATCTCGTTCAGGTCGTAGATGCGGTTCTGCAGCTGCAGGCGCCTGCGGTCGCTCCTGCGGATGAGCAGGTACAGGAGAATGGAGGTGAGGATCACGAAGGCGAAGCCCTTGCCCAGGGAGATCAGCAGATTTTCAGAATCATCGGGGTTCAACCCTATGAGCAGAATGTCCGAGATGAGGATGTAGGCGAGCGATATCGTGGCATAGATGAGGGCCACGTAATACGCGCTGACCCTATTGAAATGGAACAGCTCACGATTCATGTCAGGTTCATCCGCCCTATTCCCGCCTATCTTCTCAATGGGGAACACCCTGCCCCTATCGATGGTTCTGATGGGGATAAATAAATTCTCGCATGGTCGGAAAATGGACAAGAGCCACCAGGGAGATTCGAACTCCCGACCTGCTGATTACAAGTCAGCCGCTCCACCAGCTGAGCTATGGTGGCCTAGCATCTGGAACGGTGTTCTGGATTTAATCGTTTTTATGCAGAGGCCCTGCGTCCAGCAAGGGCCAGCCTAACAATCATTAAATAAAATCAATCCTTCTCGGGGGAAGGTGCGCCCTTGGACGCGAATCTGAACGATAAGCCAGAGAAACGAGTACTGATGGACCTGACCGCCAACCCCGCCCCGCTGGGGCTGCTGGGGTTCGGCATGACCACCGTGATGCTCAACCTACACAACGCCGACATCATACCCCTGAGCAGCGTGATATTGTCCCTGGGGATATTCTACGGCGGATTGGCCCAGCTGATCGTCGGCGTCATGGAGTGGAAGAAGGGCAACACCTTCGGCACCGCGGCCTTCACCTCATACGGCCTGTTCTGGCTCACCCTTGTAGGAATATGGACGCTGCCCACCCTGGGGCTGGGGGAGGTTACGGACAAGACCTCCATGGGCTTCTTCCTGGCCATGTGGGGGGTCCTGACCCTGTTCTTCTTCTTCGGGACCTGGAGGAGCAACCGCGTGACGCAGTTCATCTTCGGCTCGCTCACGGTGCTCTTCTTCGCTCTGGCCCTGGGGGATTTCACCCTTGTCCCCGAGGTGACCATAATCGCCGGGCTCATCGGCCTGGTATGCGGCGGTTCAGCGATATACGCCGCCTTGGCAATGGTGGTCAACGCCGCCCTGGGAACGGTGGTGTTCCCGCTGGGCGAGAGGGCGAATGGGGACGCCTGACCCTCCCGTAAAACCGCTTCCCATTCTTCTTTATACGTACAGCATCAATTGTCTGATGTTCTCCGCGCGGAGAGGTTCGGTGACCCATATGGACAAGGATTCGCTCAATTTCCTGCAAAGGCTCTGTGATGCCCCGGGACCGCCCGGTTTCGAGGCCCCGGTCTCCCGGTTGATGCGAGAATATGCGGAACCCTATTGCGACAGGGTGTACACAGACCGGCTGGGCAACATGATGTTCGAGAAGGTGGGCCAGGATGACGGTCCGGTGGTGCTTATCGCCGGGCACGTGGACGAATGCGGGTTCATAATCACCGGGGTCAACCCTCAGGGGTACCTATCGTTCAGCCAGCTGGGCGGATGGTTCGACCAGGTCCTGCTGGGCCAGAAGGTCCTGGTGCATACCCGCGAGGGGGATCGGAAGGGCGTGATCGCCTGCAAGCCCCCGCATCTGATGGAGCCCGAGGAGGCCAAGAAGGTCATCACCAAGGACAGGATGTTCATCGACATCGGGGCCTGCAACCGGGAGGAGGCCGCGGCCATGGGCGTCCGCATGGGGGACGCGGTCACCCCTGATTCCCACTTCTTCACCGTGGACAAGCATGCCTTCAAGGACGGCAAGCCCGCGGGAAAGCGCACCCTGGCCTTCGGCAAGGCCTTCGACAACCGCCTGGGGGCCTTCTCCACAGTTCAGGTCCTCAGGTCCCTGTCCAAAGGGAAGGTCAGGCACCCCAACCGCCTGATCTCCGCGGCCACCGTGCAGGAGGAGGTGGGCACCCGGGGGGCCAGGACCGTGGCCGCGTCCACCAACCCCGACGTGGCCATCGTTCTGGACGTGGACATCGCCGGGGACATCCCGGGGATCGACCCGCTGCAGGCCCCCGCTCTGATGGGGGAAGGGATATCCATAACGGTCTACGACGGCACCATGATACCCAACCAGCCCCTGAAGGAGCTGGTCATATCCATATGCGAACGCAGGAAGATACCCCATCAGCTGGCGTATGTGGTGCGTGGAGGGACGGATGGGGGACTTATACACACCTCTCTCACCGGGGTCCCCACTATCGCCATCGGCATACCCACCCGCCACATACACTCCCATGTGGGGGTCTTCGACCTGAAGGACATGGAGGCCTGCAACAAGCTCGTCTTGGAGATGGTCAAGGCATTGGACCGCAGGACCGTGGATTCGCTGACGGAGATCTGAGGTCCATCGTCCCGACATCATCCGTTCAGTTCCGCCCTCTTTCCCGGCCGCCGCGACCCCTTCCACTGGACTCCATGAGCTCCCTGGTGTATCGGCGGTGGCATTTGGAGCAGAGGGTCCTCAGATTAGCGGGGTGCTCCGTTCCGCCCAGCGACCTGGGGACTATGTGGTGTATCTCGTACGGGGTCCGGCGCCCCTTCACGTCCACTCCGCAATCGGTGCAGCGGTAACCGTCCCGGCGTTTGATGTGCCGCCTTATCCTCCTCCACAGCCAGTTGCGTATCGGCGCGTACAGCTCGGAGGAAGGGTCCACGGAAAGGAACCCCTCGGTGGTGCCCCCCTCCCTCCAGCTGCGGGTCTCCTTCGCCCGTAACAGCGCCATGAAGTTGTGCCAGGACACGCAGGTCTGATGGGCCTGCTCCTGGCGATGCCGCCGCCCGCAGGCCTCACATTCAATCCAGAAACTTCTGGCTGGTTCGCACTTCAGTTTCGGCGCCCAGTTCCTGAAGGGGCAGACCTCGGCCACCGCCTCGTCACAGAGCAGATGGACCCCCAGCCCCCTCCCCTCCCGGTCATCCGTGAAGATCGAACCGTGGTAGAGATACCTGGACCAGGCATCGCTGTGCAGATGCATCAGGTAGCACGGGGAGGCGCGGTTCCGCAGCAGACGGTGGTCGCAGAGCTTCATGGTCGTTCATACCCGCAGGTCGTCGGGACCGGTGAACGTCGCCGCCTATCTTACACGTTTCTACTCCCGTCCTCCGCTCACCTCTCGTTGACACCAAGGCGCGGGAACCGGCTTAACGCGCCCCGTTGACACATCCTGGAAGGCAGGTATGGACAACGGTCCGAAGCAGCCATCCAGGGCCGAAAGATATAAAAAGAGGGAATCAATCAACCAGTTCGCCTAATTAGGATTACTGGTGAATTTCATGACAGAGGAATCATCGACCTCGAAGGTCTCCAAGGGTGACATTGTCCGTGTGGAATACGACGCTTATCTCGCCGAGGGCGGCATGGTCTTCGACACCACCAACGCTGACAAGGCCAAGGAGGCCGGTATATTCAACGAGAACTTGACCTACAAGGCCCTGCCCCTGCTGGTCGGCGGCGGAAGGGTCTTCCCTGGCCTGGACGAGGCCCTGGTCGGCGCCGAGGTCGGCGTCAAGGCCACCGTGGACATACCCCCCGAGAAGGCCGCCGGCGCCCGCGACCCCAAGCTGGTCGAGAACGTGCCCCTGCGCGAGTTCTTCCGCCAGGAGGTCCGCCCGGAGATCGGCATGGAGATCAACATAAAGAACCGCGTGGGCACCGTGGTGGCCATCACCAACAGGATGGTGCGCGTGGACTTCAACCGCCGCTTCGCCGGGGCCGACCTGAAGTACGAGTTCACGGTCATCGAGAAGGTCGAGGGGGATGAGAACAAGGTCATGGCCATATGCGAGATGGACTACGGCACCTCCGAGGGCTTCAGGGCCGTTGTTGCCGACGGGAAGGTCACCCTGTACCTTCCGGACGTCTGCAAGTACGACCAGAAGTGGCTGCTCTCCAAGTACAAGATCGTTGCCGACATCCGCGAGGCCTTCGGCCAGGTCACCGTCGAGCTGGTGGAGGAGTACCTCAAGAAGGAGGACAAGCCTGTCGAACCCGCCGTCGAGGATGTCCCCGCAGAGGAGAAGGCTCCAGAGGAGCTCTAAACACCTTCCGCTGAAACATTTTAAATATCTTATTTCTAATGAACGGAGCGCACGGGCGGGTGGCCTAGTCTGGATATGGCAGCAGCCTCCTAAGCTGCAGGTCGGGGGTTCGAATCCCTCCCCGCTCGCTTTCTCTCTCAATCCTTCTGTCCCGGTTGCACATGGCTCGAGCGCCCGTCAGTACTGAGGTTCACGCTCCTTCCCGGCTCCTGCATCGGAAAAAAGCGTTCCCGCGTTCGCGGTCTATCCTCACCTACAAACCACCAGATAACTGTTTATTGGACCGGCATTTATTTAATTTTCAATAGAATATTTGGTCAAAGGGGATACAGGGGGCCGTTTTGGAAATGTCAGTTCATGATCTCAGCGAAGGTGCAATCCGCAGGCTAGTATGCTCGTTCTTGGTGTTCTTGATGATCGCGACGGCGTTCACGGGACTGGTTGGGGCCGATGGCCCGCCCGGATCATCGGACCATATGTCCGTCCATGATCAGCTTAGCTCGTCCCTGCTCCTGCAGTCGAGCGATCCTCTGAACATCACCAGTGACGCTTCCCTGTCGGAGAATGCCACCTCCGGTTCGGGCACATTGAACGACCCGTACGTCATATCCGGGCTCTCGGTGAACGGCCTGGGAGGTCCACTGTGCATAAGGGTGAGCGGGACCACCGCTCATTTCCTCATCACCGGGAACGAGGTGGTGGGGGCCATGGCCGCGGATTCGATATCCCAGGGATACGGGGCGGGCATCGCCATCGACAACGTCGCGGATGGAACGGCCACCATTGCGGACAACCTCATTCGCGAATGCACCTACGGCGTGTGCATTCAGAACACCGGGAACATCACCGTGCGGGACAACCACGTCCTGGAGGTCGATTATGACGGCATCAAGCTGACCACCGGCTCTCACCATCAGATCCTGGCCGGGAACCTGATCGAACAGTCAGGGAGGCATGGGATCATGCTCTACGGGGAGGTCGTGGATGGCAATCACCTCTTCCAGAACACCATACGGAACTCCGGCTTCTACGGGATATACGTAAATCAGGGGGACAACAACACCATACACGGCAATCTCGTGGAGGGCTCTCACCAATGGGCGGTCTCCCTAAACCTCGCGGATGACAACACGGTCATCGCCAACGATTTCCGGTCCAACGGCGGTTCAGGCTCCTCTCTCAACGGGGCGTACATCCAGGCCCGGGACGATGGGGACCGCAACAGCTTCGGGGCGGTCATCAACGGGGTCTGGACCGGCAATTACTGGCTGGACCTCTCCGACCAGCCGGTCCTGACCAACGGGACCGTGGGGACGGGGTATCCCGTGGTCGGGAACTCGGACCCCTATCCATCGGCAGTTCCGATCAACCACGCTCCCGTATCCATCGGACCCTCCGACGAGTCCCTGGCTTCAGAAATGGCCAGACTGGAGTGCTGGGAGGGGGATGGGAGCCCCGACGACCCGTACATCTGGTTCAACTGGACCATCAACGCCCAGGGTGGCCTGTTCGGGATCTCCATCATCGGGACCTCATCATGGACCGACCCGCTGGACATCAGGGTCGTGGGCGCCAATGTCAGCAACGCCGGGACCACCTCCCTCACCTATTACGGTGCGGCCATACACATAGAGGATGTCGGCGATGACGCTGGTGGCCCCATCGACGGGAGGATATCCCTGGAGGGGATGAGCTGCTCGAACAGCATAGAGGGGGTCAGGGTGGATGGTGCTGTCGGCCTGACCCTCAACGATTCCGTTATCTCGCACAATCAAATGAAAGGGGTCTACGGGACGGGGATGAGGTGGTCGATCATCGCCAACAACACGATCTCTTACAACGGGGGAACGGGGGTGCAGGCCGCAGGGATCCATCTGTTCTGGAACGATGGACCCCTGATGGTCAGCGGGAACGAGGTCCACGACACCTATTCCATCCGGGAGAACGGGTCCGGGAGCGGGGTGGAGGTCAAGGGGATATTCAGCACCTCCAACACCGATATCCAGATCACAGACAACATCGTGCGCGATAATTATCTCGTGGACACAGACATGGCCCTGGCCTCCAACTCCAACTCCCGCGTATACGGCGTTCATTCGCTCTCCGACACCAGGCCGGTGCTCATGGACAACGAGGTCCGCGGGAACGAGGCCCTGGCCATGATGAACAGCAGCTACGCCCGCACCTACATGTACGGTATTCACCTGGCCGATGGCCATGACGCCTTGGTGCAGGCCAACGATGTCCGCGACAACGTCATTCTGGCCAGCAAATGGGCCTACGTCTACGCGATGATTGTCCAGACCTCTCCGGAGGTCATCATCTCGGGCAACATCATCACTGGCAACAGCGCCCTGAACCCTCCGACGAGCAATTACAGCGGTATCTACGGCCTCTACATGATGAACTGCGCCTGGGCGACGGTCACCGGGAACGAGGTCTCCCACAACATCAAGGTCGGCAACACCGGGATGTCCGCGGGCATCTACATGGCGAACGTGGACAACAACACCCTGGAGGGCAACCTGATCAGCTCCAACAACTTCACGGAGGGCGATTACGCAGGCAACCCCAGCGGGATTGGCGTGTACCTGAACAGCGGGGTGAACGACTGCCGTTTCGTCTCCAACGAGATCTCCTACAACTATGCGCAAGCCATCTATCTTGCGGCGAACACCAACCGGAACGATCTCTTCCTCAACGTGTTCGATCACAACGCGCTCACCACCGACACGTACGATCCCAACCTCCCGCAGTGCGTTGATACCAGCTCCTCTAACGTCTGGTATCACGAGACCGACCTCCTGGGCAACCTCTGGACGGATTGGACCTCGCCCGACGCCGACGGGAACGACATCGTGGACGATCCGTACGTTATCGACAAGCCGGCCGGGGACGACCTGTATCCATTGACCGGACCGGTGGCCAGGGCCACATCGCCCTCCATCCAGGCGGTCAACGGCTCGGTGCACCTGGCCTGGAGCTCTCCGGCCTATGTGCTGTATGGGGATGAGGTGCGCTATGAGGTGCAGCGCTCGGTCAACGGCAGCGGCTTCTCCCTTCTGGCCACCACGGACCTTACGACATACGTGGACACGTTCCCCGCAGGGGCGGCGGACGTGGCCTACCGCATCGTGGCCTGCACCGATCACGGTCGGGCGCCCCCGTCCGAGGAGGTGGGGCTCTCGGAGACCACACCTCCCTATGTGAGGATCACATCTCCCGGCCAGGGCCAGGTCATAGGGGCCACGCGCACCACCGTCACCTGGGAGGGCGGGGACAACGATTCAGGCATGGACCACTACCAGATAAGGGTGGATTCCGCGGGCTGGATCAACGTGGGGCTGGCCCTCTCCTACGAGGTCACAGACCTGGCCGAGGGGGTCCACACCGTACAGGTCATGGCGGTGGACAACCGCACCAACCAGGCCACGGACTCCGTGGGCTTCGAGGTGTCCGTCGCCCTGGACCTGGTGATAGTGGCGCCATCCCCGCTCGAGACATTCCTCTCCGGGGAGGTTCAGGCCGAGTGGCAGGGTTGGAACAACGACTCGTCCATAAGCGGTTACGAGGTGAGGGTGGACTCCGGCCCCTGGGTGAACGTGGGAATGAACACCACCTACCTCATGACCGGGCTTGCCGAGGGCGGGCACACCTTCAGCGTGAGGGTCTGGGATGCCGCGGGCAACAACGCCACCGCCCAGTGCCACTTCTCCGTCGACCTCACCCCGCCCACCGTGGTATCGAGCTCGCCGAACGATGACGGCGCCCCACTGCGGCCCCTGATAACCATTGTCTTCTCGGAGGCCATGGACACCGCCACCGTAAACGTGTCCGGGGTGGAAGGGAGCATGGTCTGGAACGGCACCACGCTGAGCATACAGGTCAACGAGGACCTGGAGCCCGCCGCGTTGTTCCACCTGAGGGTGAACGGCAGGGACCTGGCCGGGAACGCCATGGAGGAGTACGGTTTCAACTTCACGACCACCAACGGCATGGCGGTGCTCACCGGCCGCATCCAGGATGAGCAGGGGGCCCCCATCCCCGGCGTTCTGGTGGAATGCAGCAACGGCGAGACCGCCACCACGGACTCCAACGGGGACTTCCAGTTCACGCTGGCCCCCGGGGCCTACAGCTTCAACGCCACCAAGGAGGGGTATGTGTCCCTGAGCATGGAGGTCGTGCTGGAGCCCGGGGAGGAGGAGGACGTGGTCCGGACCATGAGCCCCGAGGACCGGGAGGGCGGGGACAGCGGCATGCTGCTTGCGATAGCCGTGATCGCGATGATCGCCCTGGCCGCGGCGATCGGCTACATCCTGTGGAGGAGGAAAGGCTAGGGTCCTCGAACCTGTTCCCGGTTGAGCCAAACCCGGTTACGGGGAATGGCGATCTCCACGCCATTCTCCCCCAATACCTGGTAGAGGTTCGAACGGTACTCGGTGCGGGCGATATGGCGGTTCGCCACATCATCCACCCAAAGGAATATGGTGAGCATCATCCTCCCCTCCTTGACCTCGGAGACCCGCACCACCGGGGCGTTGCCGCCCTGCAGTATCTGAGGGGTACGCCGGGAGGCCTCCATCATGAGCTCCTCTATCCTCCTGGGGTCCTCGCGGTCGGACACCCTGACCTTCACGCTCACCTTGAAGCGGGTGTCCGGGGCGTTCATGTTGATGATGACCTGGCTCTCCAGCAGGGAGTTGGGCACGATCACCTCCTCGGAGGTGTCCAGGTCCAGCAGCTTGGTGGTCAGCAGGCCCACCGACAGGACCTGGGCGGTATGGCCGTCCTCCAGGGGCACCCGGTCCCCGATCTTGAAGGGGCGATCGACCAGCAGCTGCATCCCGGAGAAAAGGTTGGAAAGGGTGGACTTGGTGGCGTAGCCGACGATCAGTCCCAGGAATCCCACTCCCAGTATGGCCCCTCCCAGGTCCATTCCCAGTATCCCGGCGATGATGAAGGCGGCGGCCACGGGAATGACCACCTTGCCCAGGAGCTCCACTCCATTGACCATCACATCCCCGTTCCCGGACCGCGGGTCGTCGCATCTCTCCTTGCCCCAGCACAGGACCATCTTCACCAGGATCCGGTAGGCCAGCAGCGCGGCGATGAGCACCAGGGCCACCAGGTAGGTCAGCTCCAGGTCGGCCACCAGCGCCGGGTTCAGCTCCAGTATCTCCAGGGAGGAGACAGTGCCATAGGCCAATAGCAGCAGGAAGATGGGCCACTTCACCACGTCGATTATGATATCGTCCCACTTGGTGGCCGACCTCGCGGTCAGGCGCCTCAAGGTGGGTCCGAATACCTCGAACACCACGAAGGCCACCACCAGCCAGATCACTATGCTCACCCCGAACGCTCCAAGGTTGCCGTCCAGGGGCGCGGGCAGGAAGTTGTCCCATATCCCCAGGATCCTGTTCTCACGGTCCTGGAAGGAATATATGGAGCGCACGTTCAGGGACACCGACGAAGCGAACTCCTCGGAGGCCGTGGAGACCATGTCCGTCACGTTGAAGACCACCGAGGCTTGGACCAGGGCGGGATACATGTCGTTCCTGGCGCTGACGTTGAGGTACACTTCGAGTCCCTGATCGGGATCGAGCACCCAGGAGGTGGGCTCGAGCGTGTAGGAGAGACGCTCCGGCAACGAGGTCATCATCCGGGGGATGACCAGCATTCGGTCGGCCCCGTCGTTGTAGACCACCCATTTGAAGGAGGCCGTCTCACCCGCCCAAAGGTCCGCCCCCTGCTCCACCTGGATGATGGTGGCGTCCGAGGGGGAGGCCGCGGCGGCAGGGCTGAGGGCGACCGCGACCAGCGCGGCGATCAGCAACAGGATCAGCGCCTTCACTCTGAGCATGGCCGTTCCCTTCATGACCGCCTTGATAAAAAACCTTTCACCTCAGAGCACGGTACGCTCCCCGGGCCTGAGCACCACCAGTTCGAAGGGCTGCTCTCGTACGGCCTCCCTCATTTCTCCCTCATCCACAGCTATCGGTTCCCAGGTGTTGTAGTGCATGGGCACCATCTTCCCGGCCCTCAGCAAGCGCGCCGCCCGAACGGCGTCCCTGATGCCCATGGTGTAGACCCCGCCGACCGGCAGCAGGGCGGCCTCGATTTCAGCCTCCTCGGCGATGAGGGCCAGGTCCCCGAAGAGGGCGGTGTCCCCGGCGTGGAACACGCTGTGGCCGCCCATGGTCACCAGGAAGGAACAGGGGGCCCCGACCGCGTGCACATCGTCGAAGGACGAGGAATGGACGGCCGGGAACATCTTCACCCTGCAGAAGGGGAATTCGAACTCTCCTCCGATGTGCCCGGGGATGACCTTCGCCCCCATCTCCGCCAGCACGTTGCCCACCTCGAACGTGCTCAGGACCGGGCATTCGAAACGATGGGCCAGCTCCACCGTGTCCCCCACGTGATCTCCATGGGCGTGGCTGACCAGTATCAACGACGGCCGGACCTCCTTGGCCGAGGGCGGGGCCTTGGGGTTCTCGGAGAGGTAGGGGTCTATCAGCACCTCCGCCTCGCCGTCGCGCAGGGCGAACGCAGAATGTCCCAGGTATTCCAGTTCCAACATGCCTTTCACATCAGCGTTCCCGGTTCATCAATCTTTTCCGGACCTGGTCGCCCCTGAGCTCCCGGAGCACGTCGGCGGCTATCCATCTGGAGGCCGGATCGTCGCCCGCCTCCAGCTCCAGGGCCACGGCGATGGCCTCGGCGTTCAGGGCCAGGTTCCGCTTACCAATCTGCCGCAGCGCCCAGCTCACCGCCTTCTTGACGTAGTTGCGCCCGTCCCGGCCATGCTTCAAGGCCAGCCTCATCGTTTCCGCGAACCTCTGGTCCGGGGATGACCTGTCGTGCACGGCCAAGGTGGCCAGGAGCACGAAGCCAGCCCTGCGCACGAACTCCTCATCCCTGGCGCACCATTCCCGCACCTTGCACCAGGCCAGGGGCGTGAGCCGGAACAGGTTGTTGCAGCACTGGTCGCAGAGGTCCCAGGAGCGCAGGTCCGAGACCCAGCTCTCCATCTGCCCCTCGCTCACCTTGTCCGGCTCGTCCACCATGCTGGCCAGGATCCTGGCGTCATGTATTCCGGTGTCCCAGAGGGCCAGGGCCAAGGAGTGGTCCCGCCCGACCTCCTTGGCCAGGCCCCTGAGCCGGGGAAGGCTCACTCCCAGCGCGTCATCGGTGGCGATGCCGTACCTGGCCATGCCTGGAAGCCGCGTACTGTCCCCCATCTCCCGCAACCTGCGAACCACCTCCTCGGGCGTCACGCATGGTATATGGAAAAAAGAAAATAAATAGGGAAAGGAGGGTGCTCAACCCTTCCCCTTGCTGGATTCCCCGGTCCTGATCCTTATCACCTCCTCCACCGGCAGCACGAATATCTTGCCGTCCCCGATCTCGCCGGTCTTCGCGCAGGTCACTATCGCCTCTATGGCCTTGCCGACGTCCCCGTCGGCCAGCACCAGCTCGATCTTGACCTTGGGCAGGAACTCCACGCGATACCTTCCGGCCCGATGCGTGAACTCCAGCCCCTTCTGTTCCCCGCGGCCCATCACGTCGGTGATGGTCATGGCGTTCATGCCAGCCTTCTCCAGTCCGGACTTCACCGCATCCAACCTCTCGCTCCTTATCACCGCCTCGATCTTCTTCAATCCCATCACCTCAGGTAATAGGCGCTCTCGCCGTGCTGGATTATGTCCGCACCGATGCGCTCCTCCTCCTTGCTCATGCGCAGGGGCATTACCTTCGACAGCGCCTTCAGTATTACCACGGTGACCACGAAGGCGAAGGCCCAAACCACCGCTACGGATATCGCCTGCGCTATCAGCAGGTCCGCTCCTCCGCCGTACAGCAGCCCGTCCGCGCCCGCGGGGTTCACCGCGGTGGTGGCGAACAGGCCGGTGGCGATGGCCCCGAAGGTCCCTCCCAGGCCGTGCACGCCCCAGACATCCAGGGCGTCATCGAACCCCGCCCTCTTTCGCAGCAGTATGCCGCAGTAGCACACCGCCGCCGCCCCCACCCCGATGAAGAGGGCACCGGTGGCGTTCACGAAACCGGCCGCCGGCGTTATGGCCACCAGGCCGGCCACGCCCCCCGAGATCAGGCCCAGGACGCTGACCCTCCCGGTGTGGAACCAGCTGATCAGTCCCCAGATCAGGGCGGCCACCGCGGCCGAGATGTGGGTCATCACCAAGGCGCTGGCCGCCAGCCCGTTGGCCCCCAGGGCGCTGCCCCCATTGAAGCCGAACCAGCCTATCCAGAGCAGCGCCCCGCCCAGTACCACCAGGGGAATGTTGTGGGGCTGCTCGGCCTGCCCCTTGCTCTGGGTGATGCGCTTCCCGAGCACCAGCGCCGCCGCCAGGGTTGAAACGCCCGCCGTGATGTGCACCACCGTCCCCCCGGCGAAGTCCAACGCTCCCAGCTCGTAGATCCATCCGCCTCCCCAAACCCAGTGGGCCACCGGGATGTACACCGCCGCGGTCCACACCGCCAGGAACACCATCAGGGAGCGGAGCTTCATGCGCTCGGCCACCCCTCCGATGATCAGGGCCACGGTGATTATGGCGAACATGCCCTGGTACATCATGAACAGCAGGTGGGGCACCGTGGGTGCCAGGCTGTTCGGGTCCATGTCCACCCCGTTCAGCATGAGGTGTCCCGCCCCCCCTATAAGCCCGTAGCTGTCGCCGTCGAAGGCCAGGGAATAACCGAACACCACCCATATCACTGTGACCACTCCGATGATCAGAATGCTCTGTCCCAGCATGGACAGGAAATTGTCCTTTCGCAGCATGCCTCCATAGAAGAAGGCCACCGCCGGCGTCATCAGGAAGACCAATCCGGTTGAGATCATCAGCCACGCCGTGTCCCCGCTGTCGACCTCCCCGCCATCAGCCGCCGCCACCGGCGGCACCAACAGCGGGGCCAGGACCATCGTGAGCGCCAGGAGCAGCGCGACCTTGGCTATCGTTCCATGTTTCATCCGTCTCATACCCCTTTATATCGACATTTATTCGGTTATCGGGAGGATTGATAGATAAATTACTAAAAAAAGGTTACGATACACAACATATGTTTGTATTACTTAGAATAGATTAGATGAATGTACAATACGAATCGATTGATTCCTATAGGCATAGCCCGTGCTGAACGGGCACTGAAAATGAAGAAGGGAAGGTCAGTTGCGGGGCAGGGCATCCAGGCAAAGCCGGGTTGCCCTCTCCACGTCCGCCGGCTCATGGCGGAGGTCGTCCACCTTCTTCAGGCCCAGGTCGGTGATCAGGACGTGATGCGTTGGCCTGACCCCGGCTCTCTCCAGCGTCTTCGCCGCGCACTTCACCGGACATCCGTCTATGGCCAGCACCATCTTGGCCTCCTTGGCCCCGGTGACCGGGCCGGGCATTCCCGCGGCGACCGCCGCCAGGCAGGCCATCTTTCCCGTCCCGCCGGTGGCCAGGCGAAATGCCGCACCGTTGGCGATCTGCCCGACGTTGCATCCTCCCGAGCAGGAGAAGATCATCAGTTCCTGGCCGCTGCATTGGCAATCCTGTTCCTCTGGCAATGACATCGTCGTGTCAAAGGAAGCGCCCGGCAGATAATGCTTCCGTTCACGGGGAACGGTCTGGAACACTATTTTAAGCCGGTAAGGTCCTTGATGGGAAGGGTCATCGCATGAAGGAGTACGATCTGATAGTCATCGGTTCAGGGGCCGGTCTGAACATAGTATCCAGGGCCCGGCGGAGGGACATGAGGGTGGCGCTGGTGGAGAACGGGCCCATGGGGGGCACCTGCCTCAACCGGGGGTGCATACCCAGCAAGATACTGGTCACCCCTGCGGAGCTCATACGGGCCATGGCCGACGCCAAGCGCATCGGCATTCACGCCAAACTGGAGAGGGCCGATTTCCAGGTGGTCCGCAAGCGCATGTGGGACCTCATCGCCCCGGACCGGGATGGGATACTGGAAAGCGTCCAGGGGGACGATGGGCTGGACCTCTATCCCACCACCGCGTACTTCAACGGCAGGATGACCCTGCAGGCGGGCAAGGAGCAGATCACCGCCCCCCGGATAATCATAGCCGTGGGCACCCGCACCAAGGTCCCGGACATACCAGGGCTGCTGGACTCCGGCTTCAGGACCTCCGAGGACTTCTTCGAGCTGACCGAGGTCCCGGAGAGCATGGTCATTCTGGGCGGGGGATACAAGGCCTGCGAGCTGGGGCTGTTCCTGGCATCCTTCGGCTGCCGGACCACCGTGGTCGGCAGGAACCCCCGGCTCCTGAAGAACGAGGAGCCGGAGATCAGCGACATAGTCCTCAGGAAGGCCAGGGAGTACATGGAGGTGCTGGTGGACCACGACGTGGACTCGGTGCGGGTGGAGGGCGGAAGGAAGGTCCTGGTCTGCCGGGACCGTTCGTCCAAGGCCGTTAGGGAGGTGTCCGCCCAGGACATACTGGTGACCACCGGGGTGCAGAGCAACGCGGATTGGCTGAGGCCTCAGGCCTCCGGCATCGCCGTGGACAGGGACAACTACATCATGGTGGACAGGTACCTGGAGACCAACGTACCCGGGGTGTTCGCCATCGGGGACGTGATCGGCCGCACCATGTTCCGGCACACCGCCAACTACCATTCCGAGCTGGTCTGGTACAACATGTTCGGGGGCAAGAAGGTGGAGCTGGACGAGCATGCAGTCCCGCACGCGGTGTTCAGCTACCCGGAGGTGGGCAGCGTCGGTCTCACCCAGGAGCAGTGCGCACGGCAGGGGCTGAAGGTCCTGGTGGGGGAGAGCGACTACATGAGCACCGCCAAGGGCTACGCCATGGGCGAGGAGGACGGGTTCGTGAAGGTCATCGTGGACCAGGCGAGCCGCAGGATACTCGGTGCTCACATAGTCGGCTCGCAGGCGGCCATCCTGGTCCAGCAGATCGTGTACCTCATGAACGCCGGGGATCAGACCTACATGCCCATGGCCCGGAGCCAGTGCATACATCCCGCCCTGAGCGAGGTGGTGACCAAGGCCTTCGCGGCCCTGCGCGACCCGGACCATCACCACGACCACGATCACTGACCGCATTCGCGGTCCTTCCCGCCCTTGGGGCGGTTCAGCCTCTGCATTACCTTGACCCCGGTCACGCTGGTCAGGAATGGTATGGGCGGGGTCAGGAAGATGGCCGAGGATATCAGGGCCCCCAGCTTGAGGTCCCCGCGCATGTTGTTGATCTTGTTGATGATGGGGTCCTCGGGATCATCCCCCTCCAGTATGCCGAAGAAGGACTTGATCATCAGGATGTCGGCCTGCAGCACGATGCCCACCGTCCACTTCACCCCCATCTCCAGGGTGGATATGCTGCCCTGCGGGGTGGTGGTCCTCTGCCTCACCGCCCTGCGGAAGTCCTCCGCGCTCTGGCCGGGGAAGGTGGTGTGCGAGCAGCCAAGCTGTCCCAGGGAATGCGCGTCGCTTCCCCCCACCTGGGCCCAGCGGCCGCCCTCCGCGTGCTTCAGGGCCGCCGCGTTGGCGTAGCCGTCGAGATGCCCTCCGTTCAGCACCTCCAGGGCGTCGATGTCCAGCTCGTCCACCATCATCCCCAGGGCGGGAACATGGCAGCTGAAGGGATGAGGGGCCACCACCAGGCCGTCCTGGGCCCTGATGCGCTCGATGGTCTCCGCGGCCGGCAGGTCCCTGGGGACCTCCTCCTGCAGGAACAGCCCCAGTATCTCCCCCTCCAGGGCGTTGATCTCCGAACCCACCACCACCTCGATGTCCCCGAACGCTTTGGCGTAGTCCCTGGCTCTCAGGGCGCCGCGTATGGAGTTGTGGTCGGTTATGCAAAGCACCCGGATGCCCATGCGCCTGGCGATGTCCACCACGTCCTCGGGACGGCTGGTGGATTCCGGGAACTTCAAGGCCCCGAAACGCCCGAAGCCGGAATAGCGCGTGTGGACATGCACATCGGCCTTGCTGAGCACGGAGGGATAAACGGTGGAACTGATTAATTAGCTTGCCGAGATAACAGGTTGGAAAAGGGTTAGGGAAAAGGTCAGCCGCTTACCTTGGTCATGTCCTGCCCGCAGCACACCAGGGTGCCGTCGCCGCTCTCCAAGACCTTGACCTTGTTCCCGCATATCTCGCACTCGTAGACCTCATCGACCTTGGTCATTTCATGCACCTAGCCTGTTAACGCAGCCCTCATGACTTAATGCTTTTCGCCAGTTCCACGCCGTAGGCGATGCATCTCTCAACCCCTTCCTTCATGGGCGCGTAGCGGATGTCCAGGTCCGGGAACGGAAGCTCGAACCCAGCGGCCTCCAGGTTCTCGCGGATGGCCTTGCTGGCGCCTCCGCCCCAGCCATAGCTCCCGAACACCGCGGCCCTGCGGTTCTTGGGCCGCAGCCCCCGCATGTAGGTGGTGATGTCCGCCACGGTGGGGAACATGCCGTTGTTCATGGTGCACGAGCCGACGGCCACGATCCTGGAGCGCAGCACCTCGCGCATGACCATGGAGCGGTCGGTGTCCGTGAGCCTCATCAGGGTCACCGGCACGCCCTGGGACCTGACGCCCTCGGTGATTGCCTCGGCCATGCGCTCTGTGGAGCCCCACATGGTGTCGAAGATGACCAGCACCCTCTCCTCGGTTCGGTGGTCGGCCCAGCCCACGTAGGCCTCCACGATGTCCTTGATATGGGTGCGCCACATGAGGCCGTGGGAGGTGGCCAGCAGCTTGATCGGGAGGTCCTTCACCTTGGCGTAGGCCTTCTTGACCTGGGCTCCGAAGGGCAGCACTATGTTGGCATAATAGGTGGCGGCCTCCTCCATGAGGGTACCCAGGTCCACCTGGTCGTCGAAGCGCTGCGAGCTGCAATAGTGCTGCCCGAAGGCGTCCATGCTGAACAGTATCTGGTCCTCCAAGGCGTAGGTGAACATGGACTCAGGCCAGTGCACCATGGGCGTCTCTATGAAGCGCAGCGTGCGCCTGCCGAGGGACAGCTCCTCGCCGTCGGCCACCTCGCGCATCCTCATCTCCCCGTAGTTCAGGCGCAACGCCTCCACCCCCTTCTTGGTGGCCAGGATCTCCGCCCCGGTGATCTGCTGGGTCAGGGGAAGGCCGCTGGCATGGTCCCCCTCGGCGTGGTTGGACACGATGAGGTCTATCTCCTTGGGGTCTATTACCGAGCGTATGCGGGCCATCATCTCCCCCAGGAAGGGCGTCTTCACGGAGTCGATGAGCACGTTCTTCTCATCAAGGATCAGGTATGAGTTGTAGGAGGTGCCGCGCAGGGTGGCGAAACCGTGAAACTCGCGCGCGTTCCAGTCCAAGGCCCCGACCCAATAGATACCGTCAGCGATCTCCACCGCTTGCATGCATCCTCCTAGGCGATACCTGAAATTTATACGTTGTCCGCGGCAAAGTATATCTCGGGACCAAAGCGTTCGTACCGCGGATGAACGAGGCCCTGAGGCAGGCGATAAAATCCCTGCGGGCGGTCATGGGCGACCGGAGATGCACCACCAAGGAGATGGAGGACGTGCTGGAGAAGTACTACGGTTACCGCTGCCCCGACGACCTCTCCCGCTCCCTGAACAAGCTGCGGGCCATGGGCATCCTGTGCGGAGAGGTGGACCGCGAGCAGGCCTGCTGGGTCTGGTGGCTTCCACCGTTGGACGATCAGCCGGAGTAGTAGTATTCCCCTTTCTCCTTCTGCTCCCGGTCCAGCCTGGACCCGGGCTTGTTGATGCGGGGACGGTTGGTGTCATTGTCCCGGCGGAACGTCACGTCCACGTCCTTCAGGAAGGTGTTCATGCCCTTGCGCATGTCGTAGGGGCCCTGCCCCAGACCCTCCTTCCCGGGGGTGCCGCTGAAGACCATTATGGAATCGGACACCATGTCCAGGAAGTAGATGTCGTGGTCCACGACCAAAGCGCTGCGCCCCCTCTTCTCCATCACCCTGCGCACTGTCTTGGCCGCCTCCATGCGCTGATTGGAGTCCAGATACGCTGACGGTTCATCCAGCAGGTAGATGTCCGCCTCCCGGGAAAGGCAGGAGGCGATGGCCACCCTCTGCAGCTCCCCTCCCGAAAGGGTCATGACGTTCTTCTCCAGGAGGTTCTTGAGCGACAGCGGCTTGGCGATCTCGCTCTGGAAGAAGCCGGACTCGAAGAAGTCCTTGACCGTGGCCTCGAACATCTCGCGGACGGTCCCGTCGAAGTCCGGGCTGATGTACTGGGGCTTGTAGCTGACCCTGAATGAGGTGTCCACCTTGCCCGCGGTGGGCCTCTGCGCCCCGGCCAGCACCTTCACGAAGGTGGTCTTTCCTATGGCGTTCGGTCCCACCACGCCCACGGTCTCCCCGATCTTGATGGCCCCCGGCTCCACCTTCAGGCGGAAGGAGGGGTACTCGCACTCGATGGTCCCGTACTCCAGCAGGTCGAACTGCTCCCAGTTGGAGCGCGGCGGACGGGACTCGAACACGATCTGGGTGTCCCGGAATCGCATGTTCTCCTCCTTGGCGTAGCCATCCAGATAGACATTGATGGCCTGCCGCACCTGCCGCGGCTGGGCGTATATGCCGAAGGCGCCCTCGGAACCGAACACCAGGTAGACGTTCTCGGCCAGGAAGTCCAGTATGGCCAGGTCGTGCTCGATCACGATGACCTGCCTCTCCCGGGCCAGCTTCTCGATCACGCGGGCCACCCTGATCCTCTGGTAGATGTCCAGGTAGGACGAGGGCTCGTCGAAGAAGTAGATGTCCGCGTCCTTCATGATGGTGGCGGCTATGGCCACCCTCTGCAGCTCGCCTCCGGAGAGCTCAGACATCTGCCGGGTCACCGCCTCCTCCAGGTCCAGCAAGGCGACGGCCTCGTCCATGGACATGCGCCCCTCCACCTTCTTCAGCAGGTCCCGCACCCCGCCCTTGAAGACGCTGGGCAGCTTGTCCACGTACTGCGGCTTGATGGAGGTGCGGACCTTCTTGTCGTACACCCGCTTCAGGTGGTCGTGCATCTCCGTGCCGGCGAAGTGCTCCAGCACCTCCTCCCTGCTAGGGGGGTTCTCGTAATTGCCGAGGTTCGGGACCTCCTCCCCGGAGAGCAGCCGGAACGAGGTGCTCTTACCGATCCCGTTCGGACCGAGTATCCCGGTAACCACTCCCTGCTTGGGCACCGGCAGGCCGTAGAGCCGGAAGGCGTTCATGCCGTACTGGTGCACGATGTCCTCTCGTATCTCGTCCGGCAGCTGGATGATCTTCAGGGCCTCGAACGGGCACTTGTGCACGCAGATCCCGCAGCCCACGCACAGCTCCTCGGAGATGATCGGCCGCCCGTCCTCCCCGATGACCACGGCCTCCACTCCCGTTCGCACCTTGGGACAGTACCTCAGGCATTCCTGGTTGCACTTCTTGAACTGACACCTGTCCCTCAGCAGGACCGCTATGCGCATGGACCCACCTATTGAGAGGGGGCATAAAAAATTAATGGATGGACCCCGGGCGACGCCCTATCGTTCCAGGGTTTCCATCAGTCGTTTCACGCCATCCACGTACCGGCCTCCGATCTCCACCAGGGGGGACACGTCCGGCTCGTGCTCGCGGACCGCTGGGTCCCAGGGGAGCAGGTGCACCCTGTCGAACTCCGTTTCCGTTAGCTCCCTGGCCTTCCTCTCGTCCCCTTCGGTCTGGCACTTGTTCAGCACCAGGTCCACCCTGCGCACGCCCAGGTCCCGGGAGAGCTGGGCCACCCGGGAGGCCACCTGCAGGGAGTTGAAGGTGGGTTCGGAGACCACCAGACAGGTGCCGAAGCCCTCGGCCACCGTGCGGCCGAAAGGCTCGAGGCCAGCCTGGGCGTCCATGACTATCAGGTCGTCCTCGCGGGAGTTGAGGAAGCGGACCAGCGCCCCCAGGAGGGAATTCTCCGGGCAAAGGCAGCCGGTGGAGGCCTGCACCACCCCGCCCATGACCAGCAGGTCCAGGTTCTCCCGTATGCGGACGCCGAAGCGCTCGGCGACATCGGAGACGTCGGGATTTAGGTTGATGAGCCCTCCCCAGCCCCCGCCGGGGCGGGCCCCGGTCCTCTGCTCAATGTAGTCCAGCTCCTGGGTGATGGGTCGCAGCTCCCGGGCCCTCTCCCTCGGGTATCCCAGGGAGTAGGCCAGGTTCTGCTGGGCGTCCTGGTCCACGGCCAGCACCCGGCGTCCGTCCCGGGCTCCCAGCAGGCACAGGGCGGCCGACAGGGTGGTCTTCCCCACACCGCCCTTGCCGGCCACCAGTATCCTCTGGCCGCCCTGGTTGCCGGGGTGCCGACGAAGCTCCTTGGCCAGTTCCGATGCCGCCCTCCGGCTCATAGGCCCAGGTCCGCCCTCTTGGTCTCGATGTGGTCGAAGAGGATGGCCGCGGCCTTCTTCGGGTCCGGTTCGACCCAGAACTTGGCCTTGACCGCTCCATCGAGCCCCTCGGTCAGCAGGTTTATGACGTTGGGCGAACCGCTTATCTTGGGCATGACCCCCAGGGCCACGCTGATCCCGCTGCCCACGAAGTAGCACCCTATGGCCACGGCCTTGGGGGAGTACCATTCCGGGGCCGCCCCGGCCACCGGCAGCTGGTCCATGCGCACTCCGGCCAGGTTCCCCAGCTCCGCGGCCAGGGTCAGGATTCGGGTGTTGTCCACGCAGGAGCCCATGTGCAGGACCGGCGGAATCCCCAGTGAACGGCACACGCTCCCGAGGGACTTGCCCGCCAGGTCGGCCGCCTCCGGCTTCATGAGCCCGGCCTCCGCGCAGGCTATGGCCGCGCATCCGGTCTCCACCACGATGATGTTGCGGCGGATCAGCTCCTTGGCCAGGGTTATGTGGCCGTAGTCCTGCTTGATCTTGGGGTTGTTGCAGCCCACGATGCCCACCGCGCCTCTGATCTTGCCCTCCAGGATCAGGTCCAGCAGCGGCTTCAGCGTGCCACCCAGGGCGGCCCGCAGGGCCTCCACGGAGAAGCCCACCACCGCGTCCATGGGTTTGTTGGGGATGAGCACCCTCTCCGGCACGCGGTTCTTGAAATTGTCGATGGCTATGGCCACCATCTTCTTGGCCTGCTCGAAGGCGTTCTCCGGGGTCACCTCCAGGTAGTAGCCGCCGGGGATCTTGGCCTTGGGGGAGGTGGTGATCACCTTGGTGTGGTAGCAGGCCGCGGTGTTCGGGAGCGAGGGGAATATGCACTGGTAATCGACTATCATGGCCTCCAGGGCCCCCGTGGTGATCACCAGCTCCTGGCTCAGATGGTTTCCGGCCTGCGGCACGCCCTTCCTCATCAGCAGCTCGTTGCCCGTGCAGCAGAGGCCGACCAGGTTTATGCCCTTGGCCCCGGCGGCCTCGGCCCTCTGCTTCATCTCAGGGAGCGCGGCGGCCTTCACCACCATCTCCGAGAGGACCGGGTTGTGCCCGTGAAGGGAAATGTTAACCTGATCGTTCTTCAGCACGCCCAGGTTGACCCGGCTGTTGCGTATGGTGGGCGTACCGAAGAGTATGTCGCTGGCCTCCGTGCCGATCATGGAGCCGCCCCATCCGTCGCCGAGCGAGGCCCTAAGCCCCTGGGCCAGGATGTTGCGGTAGTCCGCGCCAACCCCCATATGCACCCGGTGCATGGCCTCAACGATCTCCCGGTCGATGGAGCGCGGGAGCAGCCCGGCCTCCTCGAGCATCTTGTACGTTGCCGGGGGCATGCGCTTGGCCATGCTCAGCTCCCCCTTCATGGTCCCGTACTCCTCCAGCATGGCCAAGGCCAGCCTTTCGGCCACCTTCTCCGGGGGACCCTCCGGGTCCAGGCCGTACTCCTTGGCCAAGGCCTTGAGCTTCTGCGGGTCGGCTATCCCGTACTGCGGGGCGTGACCCTGGGCGGCCATGAGCAAGGTCTCGGCCACCTCCCGGCCGTGGTCGGAGTGCGAGGCGGCACCGGTGGCTATCTGGTCCAGAAGGTTGCGGGAGACAATGAGGTCCGCTCCCGCCCCGCAGACCCCCCGGCTCTTGGTGTCGCCCATGATCCTGCAGGGGCCCATGGCGCAGCGCTGACAGGAGAGTCCAGATTCGCAGAACTTGCAGTGCGGCTGCTGCTTCTCCAAACGGTCCCAGACCGTCTCCACCCCTTCCAGCATGGTCTTGGAAAGGACCTCCTTCACCGAGGGGTCCATGGCCCTCTCCTCCACCTTGCCGGGCACCTTGTCCGGAGTGACGTGCTCCGGGGGTGTCCGTATGCATTCTACCGTGATTATCTCTAATTCCGGATCGTCCGACATTTGATCACCCCGCCATCTTAACGATGGTTCGTAAAAAGTTTGATTTATGATTATAAAAAACTGTGCATTATTCCTTTGACGGCAAGGTTATATCCGGAAAACCTATTCCTCGGGCGATGGACCCATCCAAGGTATTCATAGGCGTGGCCTGGCCCTATGCCAACAGCGCGATCCACCTGGGGCACGTGGCCGGTTCATTGCTCCCTCCGGACATCTTCTCCCGTTACCACCGCCTGCGCGGCCGGAAGGTGCTCATGGTCTCCGGCTCCGACCAGCACGGCACCCCGGTGACCGTTCGGGCGGACAAGGAGGGCCTGACCCCCCAGGCGGTGGCGGACCGCTATCACGAGATCAACAAGAAGGCCATCGAGGACCTGGGCATCGAGTTCTCCCTCTTCACCAAGACCCATACCGAGAACCACATCCAGGTGGTGCACGACATCTTCCTCCGCCTTATGGAGAAGGGGCATCTGGAGCAGAGGGAGACCCTGCAATACTACTGCCCCAGCTGCGGGAGGTTCCTGCCGGACCGCTACGTGGAGGGGAGGTGTGTCAAGTGCGGGAACGAGAGCAGCCGCAGCGACCAGTGCGATCGGTGCGGCACCACCTTCGAGGTGGGGGAGATAGCCGACCCGGTATGCATCAACTGCCGCTCCCGGCCGGAGATGAGGGGTACCCAGCATTACTTCTTCAAGCTCACCGATTTCGAGGACCCGCTGCTCTCATACGTAAGGGGAAGCGAGCACTGGCGCTCCAACGTCCAGCTCTTCACCCAGAACTGGCTGGAGGCCGGTCTCAAGGACCGCGCGATCACCAGGGACATGTCCTGGGGCGTTCCGGTGCCCCTGCCCGGTTCCGAGGGAAAGGTCATATACGTCTGGTTCGAGGCGGTGATCGGATACCTGTCTGCGAGCAAGGAGTGGGCCCGGGCCACCGGGGACCCGGAGGCCTGGAAGGAGTTCTGGACAGACCCTGAGGTCAAGGGTTACTACTTCCTGGGGAAGGACAACATACCCTTCCACACCATCATATGGCCGTCCATACTCATGGGCTACGACGGCCTCAACCTGCCCTACGATGTGCCGGCCAACGAGTTCCTGACCTTCAAGGGGGAGAAGCTCTCCAAGAGCAAGGGTCCGAGCATCGACATCCCCAGCATCCTGAAGATGTTCGAGCCGGACCTGCTGCGCTACTATCTGGCGGCCAACATGCCCGAGGGCAAGGACGCCGACTTCTCCTGGGAGGACTTCGAGACCAAGGTCAACAACGAACTGGTGGCCACCCTGGGCAACTACTTCCACCGGGTGCTCAGCTTCACCCACAAGAACTTCCACGAGGTGCCCCCGCTGGGCGATGCCCTCGGCGAGGAGGAGGCCCAGGTTCGGGAGGCCATATCCCAGGCCATGGTGGAGGTCGACAGCTTCATCGCCACCTGCCAGTTCAAGAAGGGCATCAAGGCGGTTATGGACCTGGCCCAGTTCGGGAACCGCTTCTTCGATTCCTGCGCCCCCTGGAGCCTGATCAAGACCGACCGGGGGAAGTGCGGCGGGGTGCTGCACCTGAACATGCGCATCGTCCAGGCCCTGGCGGTGCTGGCCCACCCCTACCTGCCCTTCAGCTCCCAGAGGCTGTGGGGTTACCTGGCCAACGATGGCAGCATCGGCTCAGGTTCCTGGAACTGCATAATGCAGCCCCTGAACGTCGGCCGGGCGCTCCCGGAACCCAAGCCCCTGTACCGCAAGGTGGAGATCCAGAGGGAGGAGTCCGCCTTCGCCGGGTTCGAATCGCTGGACCTCCGCGTCGGCCTCATAGAATCGGCGGCGGACCATCCCAACGCCGACAAGCTCATGGTGCTCAAGGTGGACATAGGCCGGCCGATACAGCTGGTCGCCGGGCTGAAGGCCTTCTACAGCAAGGAGGAGCTGACCGGGAAGAAGGTGGTGGTCATCAGCAACCTGCAGCCGGCCAAGCTGCGGGGCATGGATTCCCAGGGAATGGTCCTGGCCGCGGAGGCCGGGGACCAGGTCAAGGTGCTCACCCCCTCCGGTCCGGCGGAACCTGGCGACAGGGTCAACAGCGGAATGGGCTCCGGGACCAAGGTCCTGACCTTCCAGGAGTTCCAGGCCTTCACCCTGAGGACCGGGACGGTGCTCAACGACCAGGAGGCCGACCTCGGAAGGAAGGTCAGGGCCGACACCTCCGGATTGATCAAGGGCAGGCAGGCGGCCTTCTTCCTGCCCAACGAAGGTTCCGAGGCGGCCCTTCCCCTGTTCACCGAGAGGAAGGTCAGCATCGGCGTGGACGGGGAGCTGGAGAACGGGGCGAAAGTGAGATGAGGTTCGACCTGCACGTGCACACCAGCCATTCCGGGGACTCCCACAGCGCGGTGGAGGAGGTCCTCGAGGCCTGCGTGCGAGCCGGGCTGGGCGGGGTGGCCATCATGGACCACAACTCCCTGGGCGGGTCCCGCTATGCAGTGTCCCTGAAGAGGGAGGACATACTGATCATCCCGGGCATGGAGGTCTCTTCGGCCAGGGGGCATATTCTGGCTTACAACGTGCACGAGGAGATACCCAGGGACCTGGAGGTGGGGGAGACCATCGATCTCATCCGGGCCCAGGGGGGCATAGCCGTGGCCGCCCACCCTTACCGGGTCTGGTCGGGACTGGGGGAGGAGGTCACCCGGGCCAACGACTTCGACGCCATCGAGGTGCACAACGCCCGGTCCACCCGCTCCCACAATGAACTGGCGGCCAAGCTGGCGGTGAGCATGTGCAAGCCATTTACCGCCGGGAGCGACTCCCACGAGCCCGACACGGTCGGAAAGGCCTATTATCTAAGCAGCCGGGACTGCTATTCCGCGGAGGAGGTCATCCGGGACGTTCTCTCCGGCAACGGTTCGACCGGCGGCCGGCACCGCCCCAAGACCGACACCCTGGGCTACGGGATCAAGTGCATCGGGGAATGGCTGGGCCGCGGGTTCAAGAGGATGTGACGGTCACTGCACCAACGGTCGCACCTTCTGCAGCACCGACTCGGGATCGGCGGGCCCATCAATAAGGACACCCATCAGGTGCCGCGGCCCCAGTCCGATGACCAGCAGGTTCTTTCCGGTGAAGCGCATGGAGACATAGCTCAGGTAATCGTTCATCTCATGCCCGACCTGTTCCGCTGTGCCGTAGGCCAGCGAGGTTATTGCCGAATACATGCCGCGGTCAGCGAACTTGGGCGTGGAACCCGCCACGAAGTTGCCCGCGCGCGAACAGATGTAGGCGGAGATCACGTTCTCAACGGAGGAAACCTTGGCAATAATCGTTTCAAAATCCTTCTCTTCCATCTTCCTCCCCCTATTGGGGACAAATATGAGAAGGCCAAATAAAACCTTTGCCCAATCAGCATCACCTTCCCGTTCAGGTTCGGCGTGGTCTGGGAAAGGATTTATTACGCCGTTCTCATAATACCTGCCATGGCCCCTGTCTCGCTGCGCAGCGTTCTCCCGATATCCGCAAAGGCGAGGACCGAGGCCGACCGCATCGACGCCATTCTGGTCGATTCGCTCTCCTCCCCTCTCTCCATCGAGAGGAGGAGGATGGAGTCCCGCATCATGGGGGTCGCCGAGGAGGACCCCGAGGGAATGGTGGGCGTGCTTCTGCGCTACACCGAGGTCAGGAACGACACGGCCAGGGAGTCGGTCATGCGCCTGTTGCGGGAGATCACCGCCACCCGCGAGGGGAAGGCCGCGGTGCTGGAGAACCTCTCCAACAAGGACCAGGAGGTCCGCAAGGGCGTGCGGGCCATGATGATCGAGCTCTGGGGCGAGGAGGCCTCCAGGTTCGCCGCGGACTACGAGCAGGCGGTGCTAATGATCAACCTGGCCCGCAGCCGGGACATATTTGTGGAGGACATAGTGACCCTGGCCGATCTGGTGAAGGTCACACTGCTGGAGGGCGAGACCGCCAAGGCCTACGAGGACGTGGCCCTGGTCCTGGAGCTGATCAAGCACCGCTACCGGTCCGTGGAGACCATGAAGAACTACCTGGCCGAGATGCTCAAGATCACCCCGGAGCTCTCCAAGCTGGGCATGATGAGCGGGCGCATCGAGGAATCGCTCCGCGTGGCCTCCCGGGCCAACAAGCAGCGCCGCTTCGAGTTCACCAAAGACCTCATCGAGGACCGCATGCGCGAGGTGCAGCTGATCGACCAGCTGCGCGCCCTGGGTGTCACGGTGAAGGGGCAGATCAACGACCCCCCGCACGTGTCCCTGGAACGGCTGAGCGGAATGGATGTATGGGTGTTCGCCCGCCTCAAGGAGCTGGTGGGGGCCGGCACCACCATGTCGGTCACCGAGCGCAAGGAGGAGGTCATCGAACTGGTGGACTCCTTCCTGAGGGACGAGCTGTTCCCCTACATCCGGGACAAGGCCCAGGACCGTCTTGAGGCCGGGGACGCTTCCCTGCTGTTCGCCCTGTACACCGTGGGGCTGACCTGCCTCAAGCTCATCTCAGAACCCCTGCCCAAGGTGGCAGAGGAGCTGTACGTGACCTACTTCCGGGACCTGGAAGGGTCCCCCAGCATCGCCACGGTCTCCTGGCCCTCCGCGGTGCTGTGAGCCTGTCAAAGGTGCTCACGTCTGACATCCGTCATCCCATGTCCAGGTTTTTAAAATTCAGTAACATTTATATTTGCGTTTTTCGTTATAGTTAGCAGAGGGATGCACTTATGACCAGTTCTTTGGTTAAGAATGCTTTAGCGAACACTAAGTACGAGAGCGCACAGAACGGAAAGGCCGAGCCTGTCAAGCAGGAGCCGGTCCAGTCCCAGCCAGCCCCCAAATCCAACATCGATGAGGAGCTGGAGAAGATCGCCGCCCAGCTGGATGTCTGCATCAAGATCATCGGCTGCGGGGGCGGCGGTTGCAACACCATAAACCGCTGCTGGGAGGCCAACATCAACGGGGCGCAGCTCTGCGCCATAAACACCGACGCCAAGCACCTGCTGACGGTCAAGGCCCCGCGCAAGATACTCATCGGCCGCACCGCCACCCGTGGACTCGGGGCCGGAGCAAAGCCGGAGATGGGAGAGGCCGCCGCCCGGGAGAGCGACGGCGAGATCAGGGAGTTCCTGAACGGCTCGAACATCGTTTTCGTCACCGCAGGCATGGGCGGAGGAACGGGAACCGGTTCCGCGCACTATGTCGCGAGGATCGCCAAGGAGCAGGTGCGCGCGCTGACCATCGGCGTGGTCACCCTGCCCTTCAAGGCCGAAGGAACTGTGCGCATGGAGAACGCCCTGGACGGCCTCAACAAGATGAGGCTGATCTGCGACACCACCATCGTCATCCCGAACGACAAGCTCCTGGAGCTGGTGCCCAAGCTGCCGGTCGACGCCGCCTTCAAGGTGGCCGACGAGGTGCTGATGCAGACCATAAAGGGGCTGACCGAGATAATCACCAAGCCCGGCCTGGTCAACCTGGACTACGCCGACATAATGACCGTCATGAACGAGGGCGGCGTGGCCTTCGTTGGAATTGGCGAAGGGAACAGCGACGAGGACGACCGCGTGAAGTCCGCGGTGCACGAGGCGCTGACCTCCCCCATGCTCGGCGAGATAGAGCTCAAGGAGGCCAAGGGCGCCCTGATCCGCGTGGTCGGAGGCCCGGACATGACCGTGGGCGAGGCCCAGCGCGTCGCGGAGATAGTCACCAACAGCGTTTCCCCGCGCGCCCGCATCATATGGGGATGCTCCATCGACCCCGAGCTGGAGGGAGTGGTCAAGGTCCTGCTCATCGTCACCGGCGCCAAGTCCAAGTACATAATCGGCAGCCGCGGCGCACCGGTGGGCATGTCCAACAACCAGGGGTACCCGCAGCAACAGCAGTACCACCAGCCCCAGCAGCAGTACCAGCAGCCCTACCAGCAGAGGCGGGGCCGGGACGACGACATCGACTTCGTGCGCTGATGCGGAGGGGGTCAACGAGGGCTGCGCCGACCGACCAGGTCACCGTCCACTTAACGTTGCCGGTGGCCATTAAAAGTCAAAAGCGGCGTCGCCGAAGCTGATCGCCGGGCAAGGTTCGAAGCATTCCCCGCAATGGATGCATCTATCCGCGTCAACGCGGACCCTGCCCTGCGTCAGCAAAAGTGCACCCTCTTTGCATCTGGCGATGCACACTCCGCAACCGACGCATTCCTCGGCCTTAACCACCGCACGGCGAACCCTTTCCACATTTTTTCTTATTTCCTCTTGGTCCCTGCCCTTGGCCATCAGGGCCCCCTCGCGGAAGATGGTGACGTTGCCGACGGCGCACCAGCCGTCCTCCCCCATATCCACCTCCCCCACCATGTTCAGCACGCTGGCCACCTGTTCCAGGTCCAGGTCGCGGGAGAACGCCCCCTCTATGCTGAATCCCAGGGTGCAGGGCGAGAATCCGTCCTGGAGCTTCAGCCTGAGGTTGCCCTCGCCGGTGCGGGTCCCCTCCCTCCTGGTCAGCTCGAAGCCGGGAATGTTGCGCTTCAGCTCCTCCATCACCGAGGGGGGCACCTTCTTCCAGCGCCACAGCCCGTGCTCCACCCATTCCGGCCCCAGGCCCTTGCGCTCGGCGTAGGAGCTGAGGAAGGCCTCCCAGCGCTCGTAGGAAGGGCTGCTGCGGGCGATGTCCAGCTCGGCCATGTCCGAGGCCGGGCACAGGAAGCAGCCTATGCGGTCCAGCCCGTGCTCGTACCAGGGGTTGAAGCTGACCCCGCTCTTGAAGATCAGTAGCCAGACGTGCAGCGAGGTCCAGTCCTGGATCGGCGAGGCGCCTATCTGCCCGGGGGTCCAGGGGTTCCTCCACACCCGGGGCTTGGAGGCCCGCTGCTCCGACTCGTACCTGCGCTGCCCGATGAAGGACAGCAAACCTCCGGGGTAATGCTCGACGATGGCCTTGACGGTGGGGCCCAGCTTGTTGGTCTTGCAGCACCAGCGGTAGTCCTTACCCGGGGGGCCGAAGAAGTCCAGGTTGCCGAAGAAGGCCTCGCTGTCGGCCTTCCCGACCACCAGTTCCAGGTCCAGTTCGTCCTTCAGGCGGTGCACGTACTCCACCGTCTCCGGGAATTCCAGGCCGGTGTCTATGAAGAACACCGGAAGGCGCAGCCCCGCCTCACGGGTGACCAGCAGGGTGGCCAGACTGTCCTTTCCCCCGGAGAAGGAGACCACCTGCGGAAGTCCGGAATGCTCCTCGGTCAGGCGCCTCACGAAGTCCACGGCCTCGCATACCCTGCGCTCCATGATCCTGGAGTTGGCCTCGATGGCCATCCCCCAATCGGAACGCTTCCGCTCCGGCGGGGCGGTGGTGCGGGCCGACCAGCGCACCTTCATGGCCGCGCCCCTCTCCGCGATGCGCATCTCGTCGGATGACATGCGGGCGACACCGGTGGCCAGGGCGTTGCCCTCCGGGTCCACCACGATGACCTCGTCGCCTCTGGCGAACTCTCCGACCGCCTTCCTCACCCCGGGGACCATGAGGTTCTGCGATCCCAGGATCGGCCCTACCGCACCCTGGTCCGCCCAGATCAGGGCCTTGCTGCAGGCCGGCAGCATCCGCGCCGCGGCGCTCATTCGCGGCAGCACCCTCCAACCCAGCCCCAGGTCGTAGCGCAGGGTGGCCACCACCTCCCCGTCGGCGATGACCTCGTCCATGCGGTCCAGCCCCGGCACCTTGTTCATCAAGTAGACCGTGCCCTGGGGCAGGAGGGCCATTCCCGCACCCTCTCCGAACTGCCGGTCCAGGATGTTCCGGACCAGGTCCAGGTCGTAGGCGAAGGCCGGCCTGGCGTCCCCCGGCGGGGTCATCTCCACCGTCACGGTCGGGGAACCGCATCTGGCGCATTCGCTCTCCTCCAGGACCGGGACGTTGCATTCGCGGCACCATCGGAGGAGCATCTTACCAAGGCGGACCAGGGCCATGCCTGCGGCTAGTGCGGGAACCCCTATAAAATGTATGTTCCCGGAGCACATGACCGAATGCCGGCTGCCAGTCCTCCGTCCGGCATATTGTCGGCGTATCTAACCCTAATATAGCAGTAATTTCATCATCCCGCCTGATACCATGAAAGCCACCGCGCGCACTATGGGTATCAGCTATGCGATCCGGGAGATGCTGCTGCCGGCGAGGGAGCTGGAGAAGCAGGGACACCAGATCATAAAGCTGCATATCGGGGACCCCAACAAGTTCGACTTCGAGACGCCGAAACATGTAAGGGACGCCCTCTGTGCCGCCGTGGAGAAGTGCGACAACGGCTACGAGGAGTCCGAAGGGAACGCCGAGCTGAGAAGGGCCATCATCGAGAAGGAGAAGAAGAAGAACGGCATCGACCTCAGCCTAAAGGACATGGTGGTGACCTCCGGGGTCACCGAGGCGTTGCAGATGATCTGCGCCGCGACCATCGATCCGGGCGACGAGGCCTTGGTTCCAGGGCCCAGCTACGTCTCCTACCTGGAGTTCCCCAAGTTCTTCGGCGGGAAGGCCATAACCTACCGAACCATCGAGGAGGAGGGCTGGCAGCCCGACGTGGACGACCTCAGGAAGAAGATCACCCCGCACACCAAGTTCATCGCCGTGATCAATCCCAACAACCCCACGGGGGCCGTTTACGGCGAGAAGAGGCTGAAGGAGATAGTGGACCTGGCGGGCGAGTACGGGCTGTTCGTCATCTCCGACGAGATATACGACCTGATGACCTTCGAGGGCGAGCACCACTCCCCGGCCTCCCTGGCCAAGGACGTGCCGGTCATATTGGTCAATGGCTTTTCCAAGGTGGACCTGCTCCCCGGCTGGAGGCTGGGATACGCGGCCTTCCACGACACCACCGGCCAGCTGGACGAGATCGAGGAGGCCGTGCACAAGCAGGCCCGCCTGCGCCTATGCGCCAACGCCCCCTGCCAGATGGCGGTCATCGAGGCGCTCAAGCACCCCAAGGACCACCTGGAGGGCATGCGCAGCAAGCTCAAGGCCCGCGGGGAGTACGCCTGGAAGAGGGCCAACGAGATACCGGGTATGAGCTGCGTGAAGCCGAACGCGGCCTTCTACATGTTCCCCAAGGTCGAATCGGACCACTGGAAGAACGACAAGGAGTTCGTGCTGGACATACTGCACCACTGCCACGTGCTCCTGGTCCCCGGGTCAGGCTTCTGCCCCACCTACGGCAAGGACCACTTCCGCATGGTCTTCCTGCCGGACGAGGATATACTGGGGAAGGCGTTCGATTCCATAGAGTCGTACATGAGGAAGGTGGCCTGACGGCCAATTCCAAACCCCTTAACCTTTTTAAAAATTTTATTGGGGAAGTCGTTTAGTAAAGGCGCTTGAGCAGCTTGACGCAGGCCTCGACGGCGTTCTTGGCGTTCTCGATGCGGTCCTCGGCCTGCAGCCTGGTCATTCCCGGACCTGTTATCCCGAGGGTGGCCGGCTTCATGAACTCCAGGGACAGGTCGGTGATCTTCCTGGCCGCGTTCTGGATCACGATCTCGTCATGCTCGGTCTCGCCCTCGATCACGCAGCCCAGGGTGACCACCCCGTCCACGCTGTTGTCCTTGAGCAGGACCTTTACCGCCAGCGGTATGTCGTACACGCCGGGGACGTTGACGACCTTGACCACGTTCGCTCCCAAGAACTCGGCGTGCGACCTCGCCCTCTCCAGCATCATGCTGGTTATGTCGAAGTTGAACTCCGAGACCACTATTCCGATGTTGTATCTCGTCATTTTCATCTCTCCCTGACCGGGCCCACGTCGGCGTAGCCCTGCCTCAATCCCCGTCCGGCGTTCTTCACCAGCCTTTCGGGCTTGAATATCATGTCGTAGGCGTTACGGGCGTGCTCCCTGGCCCGCTGTTCCATGAGCCAGGCCAGCTTGCCCTCCTCCGCCTCGTCCTCGTGCACGAAGACCTCTATGATGTGCTTGTTGGTCATCAGCTGGGCGGCGATTATGCCCGTGGAGGCCTCGTGCGCGCACATCTTGTCCGTGGGCTTGCTTCCCGGCATGCCCAGCGCCATGACTATGTCGCATCCCTCGTCCAGCAGTTTCTTCGCCGCCACCGGCAGGTCCTTAATGCCCGGCACGGTGCGCCTGATTATCTTGTAACCGGTGCCGTACTTCTGCAGCTCGTCGATGGCCGCCGCGCCCATGTCCGTTCGCGCGAACGTGGTGTCCACGATGCCGATGGTCCTCATCAGTCCTCCTTGACCAGGGACTGGTTGTTGCTGTACCAGTCTATGATCTTTCCGATGATCTTGCGGGTGCCGTTCAGGTCGGCGCCGTGCTTGGAAAGCCTGACCACCCTCACCTTCATGCCCCTCTCCGCCAGGATCTCCTCGATCCTGCGCTCGTCGAAGTCCTGGTCATAGCCCAGGGCGATGATGTCCGGGCGTATGCGTTCCACGACACCGAACATGTCGCCATCGCTGCCCAGTACCGCCCGGTCCACCATCTTGAGGGCGGATATGAGCTCCAGGCGCATGTTCTCCGGGGTGATCGGCTCATGCTTCCTCCGTCGGACGGTGGCGTCGGTGGCCACCACCACCACCAGCTCGTCCCCGTGGTCCTTGGCCTCCTGGAGGTACCTCAGATGGCCTGGGTGCAATATGTCGAACACTCCGCTGGCCATCACCCTGGTCATTTCCCGTTACCGCTCCTCTTCCAGAATTCGATTATGTCCTTTCCTTCCAGGAAGCAAAGGTCAAAACGCTCCGCGTACCTTTTAGCCTTTTCTTTGCTCAGGGCGTTTCCGTCGTCGCCCATCATCTCGCAGATGGTGGCGGAGGGCGTCACTCCCGCCAACACCATCATGGCCGTGGCCAGCTCGGTGTGGCCGCGGCGCTTGCTGAGCAGCTGCGGCGTGGAGTTAAGGAGATGGATGTGGCCCGGGGCCCGGAAGGACCTCCCGAAGGCCTCCTGGGCCTCCTCGAAGCCCATGGAGTATGATTCCTTCGCCAGCTTGGCGAACTCAGATACCGTCAACGCGCGATCGTTGTCGGTGATCCCGGTGAAGGTCTTGCGGTGGTTGATGGTGATGGAGAATGCGGACTTGGTATCATAAGGGATATCGTTCGGGGCCAGGCTCTGCAGCACAGGGTGGCGGTCATGGTTGCATTCCAGCACATCGGCCAGGAAGGGCATGTCCAGCTTGCGGCAGATGTCGTGATGGGCGGTGGTGCATATCAGTCCGCCGGCGTTCTTGCGCATCTCGCGGATGGAGGCGGCGGTGACGAACTGGGAGGCGACGGTCATGTCCGTCTCCCTCTCCCGGTCGTCGGAATCGTATATCAGGACCATCTTGCCCTCGCGTACGTCCTGCAACGCCCTCAATATGATTTCATCGCTCATGATGGCCTCTCCGAGCATGGGGAGATAGTATATTTCTTGCGTTACTACAACTCAAATGGTAATGGGAACGGTCCAGGCGACGGATTAGGTCAATATCAAATATCGGCGGATTGTTACTCGTAACGATGGTCATATCACTGGACGACGCGCAGGACATGAGGGCCGGCGATCCCTCCGGCCTGCTGGCACAGTTGGCGAGCCTGCCGGATCAGCTAGAGTGGGCCGGGGGCCTCGATCCCGCTCCCTCGCCTGGCGCCGACCAGGTCATCGTCTGCGGGGTGGGAGGCTCGGCCATCGCCGGTGACGTGGCCGCCGATCTGCTGTCGTCCGTGAGCCCGGTCCCGATCGTCGTCTCCAGGGACGTGGCGCTTCCGGCATTCGCCGGCCCCCGGACCCTGGCAGTGGTGATAAGCTACTCCGGCAACACCGCGGAGAGCCTGAACCTGTATGAGGATGCCCGGGCCCGGGGATGCCGCCTCGCGGTCATCACCTCCGGGGGGAGGCTGGAGGCTCTGGCCCGATCCAACTCCGACCTCTTGGTTATGGTGCCCGGGGGGAACCAGCCCCGGGCCTCCACCGGCTACCTCCTGGGGGCGCTGGCCGCCATATTGCAGTGCTCCGGCATAGGCCGCCTGAGGGACGACCTGGTCGGCGCCGCATCAGGATTGCGTTCCTACCTGGATTCCCTGGCAGCGGACCGCCCCACCTCGGCCAACCCGGCCAAGAAGCTGGCACTGGCCCTGAACGGGAACGTGGTGGCCGTCTACGCCCCGCGCTCCATCCGCTCCCTGGCGGTGCGCTGGCAGAACCAGATCAACGAGAACGCCAAGTCCGTGGCCTTCGCCGGGGAGGTCCCGGAGATGGACCACAACCAGCTGGTGGGCTGGCTGGAAGGGGGCAGGGGCTGCTCCTGCCGCCCGGCCCTGCTGATGCCCGGGGACATGCACCCCACGGTGCGCACCATGGCCGAGGTCACCCTGCAGATGCTCAACGAGCGGGGACTGGACCCTGTGCTGGTGCCCCTTCCCGGGGACGGGCTTCTGGAGAACCTCCTGCAGGGCATGCTCCTGGGGGACATGGTCAGCTACTATCTTGCAGTGCTGAAGGGCGTGGACCCCGCTCCCGTCTCTGTCATAACCGAGTTCAAGAGGCGGATCGCTCCCTGAGCGCCCTGACCGCCTCGTCGATGCGGTCCAGCTCTCCCTGGGGGTTCCGGAACCACTCCACGCTCCACACCCGGTGCAGGTTCCATCCCAGGCGTCCGAGCTGCGATTGCCGGGTCCGGTCGCGGTCCCGAACGGTCCTCCCGGACAGGTAGTGCTCCCCGTCGCACTCAATGCCCAGCAGGAACCTCCCCTCCTCAGCGGGGTCCTCGATGGCCAGGTCCACGCGGTAATCGGACGTCCCGACGTTCACCTTCACCCGGTGCCCGCGATCCTCCAATTCGCGGCGCAGGCGGTCCTGGAACGGGCCGACCTCCTCGCCCTTACGGCCCGGGGGCAAGGGTAGAGCCCTGCGGTCGCCCCCGGCCTCGGCGAAGGCCAGGTACTGCTTGAGGAGGCGGGCCCCCGCGCTCCTGGTCCCCGAGAGGTCGATGTCCTCGGAGCGTATGGAGGACACGATGTCCAGGGACTGCTTGGCCCTGGTTATGGCCACGTTCAGCCTCCTTTCCCCTCCTTCCCGGTTCAGGGGGCCGAAGTTCAGGGCGAACCTGCCGTTCTCGTCCCGGCCGTAGCCCACGCTCAGGATTATGCGGTCCCGCTCGTGCCCCTGCACGTTCTCCAGGTTGTAGAGCAGGAACGGCTCCCCCCGGTCCGAGGAGAGCACCTCGTCCAGCTCCCGGTCCTGCCGGCGCAGGTCGTCCAGGGCCTGGTCCACCGCCTCCATCTGGGCCTCGGAGAAGGCGATCACCCCCAGGCTCTTGCCGTCCTTGCGGGCGTAATGCTCCCTGACCATGTTGGCCACGATCAAAGCCTCCTCCCGGTTGGTCCGGCTGCGCCCGCGGTCGAAGACCCCGTTGGGCACATGCACGTGGCGCACCCCGAACCCCTCCCGGCCGAACAGGGCGCTGGGGAAGGTGTTCAGCCTGCCCCCGTAGAACTGGTGGTTGGAGAAGGCGATCAGCGATTCGTCCTTGGAACGGTAATGCCACATGAGCATGCGCTTGGACATCCCGCAGGTCTCGCACTCGTCCAGGATGCTCTCTAGGTCCTCGGAGTCCTCCTCCTCCGAGGAGAGGGCGAAGAAGGAGGTGGGGGGCATCTGCCGGCTGTCCCCCACCACTATGACCTGGGTGCCCCGGGCTATGGAGCCGATGGCGTCCTCCGGGCATATCTGCGAGGCCTCGTCGAATATCACCACGTCGAAGCGCGTCCGCTCCCGGTCCAGGAACTGGGCCACGGAGAGGGGGCTCATGAGCATGCAGGGCTTCAGCAGCCCCACCAGGTCCCAGCATTCGCTGAGCATGCTGCGCACGGCCTTCCTCTGGCGCTTCAGCTTGGCCAGGCGGGCGATCTCCGTCTCCTGCTTGAGCAGCGCGGCGCGCTCGGAACCCTCCCTGCGCTTCAGCAGGATCTCCTCCACCCTGGCCTGCACGCGATGCCTGCCCCGCTCCACGTACAGCCGGTCCAGCTCGTGGAAGCGCTGCACCAGTCCCGCCTGATGGTCCCGGCGGAAGCGATGCAGCGCGGGGTCCGAGGCCAGGGCCTCCTCCGTCCACAGCCGGCGGAAGCGCTTGAGGAAGGCCGGGGACATCTCATCGGCGGGGACCCCGTCCCGATGCAGCTCCCGCAGAAGGTCATCCAGGCCCAGCGCCCTCATGCCATGCAGGAGCGATGAGAGGTCCAGCCATTCCTGGTAGCGGTAGCGTCCGTTCCAGAGGGCCTCCGTCCAGGCCTCCAGGTCCCGGAGGGCCGATTCCCCCGGCGCCCGTCCGTTCAACCTGTGCTCCGGAACGAACCTGGCCGACAACTGGTTCAGGGCCGACTCGAACCTGCCCAGGTACAGTTCCAGCTCCAGGGCCCGGTCCCTGACCGGCTGCGGGGGCTCCGTGGATGTCAATACCTCGGCCACCATATCGTTCATGAGCAGGGCGTGGGCGGAGCGGAAGCGCCTGGTCCATTCCATGCGGTCGGAGATGCCTGCCAGCTCCGAACCCTCGCCGGAGAAGCAGCCCCTGATCCTCGTCATGAGGTTGTCCCTCATGACCTTCCAGGCCGCCAGGGACTGCTGGTAACCCTCCACGGCCCGCACCATGAACTTGGCCTCCTCATAGCTCAGCTTCCGGCCGGAGATGGCGGTCAGTATCTTCATGTCCCTGCGGTAGCCGCCCTTCAGTGCCCGGAGGCCGCTGTTGTACTGCACCTCGAAACGATAGCGGAAGGTCTTCCCGTCCAGGTCCAGTATGTCCCGGGACCCCATGCCCAGCAGTCCCTGCTCCTTGACCTGCAGGTCGGCGAAGGCGGCCTTGCCGTCAGCCACCATTCCGGCCAAGGTGTCCAGGTCGCCCTCCAGCCATTCCCTGCGCACCTCCGGCCTCTCCACCAGGTCCCTGTACAAGGCTCGGATGCGCCGCAGGTCCGGCAAGGACTCCGGGGGGACCAGCCCCAGGGCCTCCACGGCCCCCGGTATGGCCGACCAGAGGTTCTGGCGGGCCTCCAGGACCGCGGACAGCTCCTCCGCCACCTTGGACTGCAGCCGGTCGCTCCATTCCGCCACCGCCGCCCCGTTCCACGGGTGCTCGCGGTCCATGAAGGCCGCGGACATCTGCGACAGGCGGTGCACCATGCCCTCCATCCGGCCCAGGCGGTCCTCGTCCACCTCCATAACAGAAGGCATCTGGAACCTGAGGTCCCGGACCCCGGAGAGCGAGGCGTAATGCCCGATCATGCCGTACACGCTCGTTCCCAGCCGGCCGCGGGGGGCGTGCAGCGCCTTCACGTAGTCGTCCAGCTCCTGCCGGACCGCGGCCAGGTCCCTCACCTCCGGCGGCGCCGAACGGGGATCGGCACTTCTCTCCAGGACCTGGGCGATCTCCTTGACGATGTCCGCGCGGTTGCGCTTGGGGTCGTGCAGCTCCAGGCAGCGGTCGCCCAGCCCCACCTTCTCCAGGTTCCCCTTCACAACGTCCAGCGCGGCCATCTTCTGGGAAACGAAGAGCACGCGCCTGCCGTGGGCCATGAGCTCGGCCATCATGTTGGTGATGGTCTGGCTCTTTCCCGTCCCCGGCGGGCCCTGCAGCACGAAGCTCACCCCGGCCAGGGCGGCCTGCACCGCCTCCAGCTGGCTGGAGTCAGCGTCCAGCACCTGGAAGGAATCCTCCGGCCTCAGCTTGGCGTCGTACTCCGCCGGGGAGGGCAGGTCGGACGGCTCTGGAGGCAGGGCGGAGGGGTCCCCGGCCAGGGCGCGTATGACCGGCGAGGAGGCCAGGGAGGAAATGTTGTCGTCAAGGTCGGCGTACATCAGCAGCTTGGAGAAATGGAAGAGCCCCAGGTAGGCCGAGGCGCTCACCTGCCAACCCGATCCCGCCGGGATGGCCCCCCTCAACGCGTCCAAGGCCTTGCTGAGCTCGAAGCCGTTGTCCAGGTCGAAATCGGGGAGTTTGAGGCGATAGTCCATCTCCAGCCGCTTGCGCAGGCTGGGGTTGAACACCGGGTCCTCGTCCAGGGGCATCAGTCGATATGGGGAGAAGGAGTTCTGCCTCTCCAGGGACACCGGCACCAGGAACAGGGGGGACTCGTTCATGTCCGAGGCCCCCTCCTCCCTCCAGATCAGGGAGCCCATGGAAACGTACAGGATGTTCACCCCGTGGTCGCTGCGATAGGTGCGGGACTTGCCGCGGAGGTTGTACAGCACCCTCTCCACCGGGGTCTCCGGCGCGTGGGCCACCACGATCATCCTTCCGCTGCCGACCTCCTCCTTTCCCTCCGGATCCCCGAGAACGGTGAACTGCCTTCCCCGGTCCAGCTCGGTGTACAGGGCGTCGGAGCCCGGCAAGGCGACGGTCAGGGTGGAGGCCTTGTTCTTCTTGAACCTGATGAGGGGATTGCGGTTAGAGACGTCCAGCAGCTTCCCCTTCCAAACCTCGGCCTTCTTGGCCACCGTCCGCTCCCCTTCGTTCATCGTGCTCCGCCTGAGGCACGCCTTGCCGGTTATTAAATGGTTTTATGGTCTTTCCAGGGCGGTAGGCCGGCCGAGGCAACATATTTAAGACCTCCTTATAATGGGGGTGCAAGTGACCTTATGAAAGAGGACGCCTACTGGATCCGGGACCAGGTGCAGAGGCACAACAAGTGGTTCGAGGAATCGATCCCCATGATCGCCTCCGAGAACCTGATGAGCCCTCTGGCCAAAGAGATGATGATTTCTGACTTCCACGACCGCTACGCCGAGGGACTTCCCGGCAAGCGCTACTATAACGGCAACATCTACGTGGACCAGGTCGAACTGAAGTGCATAGAGCTGGCGCAGCGCATATTCCAGTGCCAGTTCGCCGACGTGCGCCCGATATCGGGAACGGTCGCCAACATGGCCGCCCTGATGGCCCTCATGCAGCCGGGCGAGACCATGACCTGCACCTCCCTGGACCACGGGGCGCACATCTCCACCGCCAAGTTCGGGGCCGTCGGCCTCCGGGGCGTAAACACCGCCACGTATCCCTTCGACACCCATGACATGGTCATCGACGTGGACGGCGCGGCCAAGCTCATCCGCGAGGTCAAGCCCAAGGTCGTGCAGTTCGGCCTCTCCGTGTTCCTGTTCCCCGCCCCGATAAAGGAGCTGAAGGACGTGGCGGCCGAGGTGGGCGCTCCCATCTGGTACGATGGCGCGCACGTCCTCGGCCTCATCGCCGGCGGCAGGTTCCAGGACCCCCTGCACGAGGGCGCGAACGTTCTGACCGCTTCCACCCACAAGACCTTCCCCGGACCGAACCACGGCATAGTGCTCGGGAACGACCTGAACGAGGACCTGGGCAAGAAGCTTAATTCGGCCGTCTTCCCAGGCGTCACCTCCAGCCACCACCTGCACGCCATGGCCGCCCTGGCCGTGACCATGGCCGAGTGGGAGATCTACGGCGAGCAGTACGCCGCCCAGGTCTGCAAGAACGCCAAGGCGCTCGGTTCGGCCCTGCACGAGCTGGGCATCGAGGTCCTATGCTCCCACAAGGGCTTCACCGAGAGCCACACCATCGCCGTGAACGTCGCCCCGTACGGCGGCGGCGCCGAGGCGGCCAACCTAATGGAGAAGGCCAACATGATCGCCAACAAGAACATGCTGCCCGGGGACAAGTCCTCCGTGAAGCCCTCCGGCATACGCCTGGGGGCCCAGGAGATGACCCGGGTGGGGATGAAGGAGAGCGAGATGAAGGAGGTGGCCTCCCTCCTGCACCGCGTGGTGGTCAAGAAGGAATCCCCCGAGACGGTCAAGAGGGATGTCATCGCCCTCAAGCGCAACTTCACCAAGGTGCGCTACTGCCTGCACGAGGGCGAGGAAGGATACGCCTACCACAAGCTGGTCTGAGCGCAGACCCTCAAACCCCTTAAAAAAATCACTTTTTCAGTCTTTCCAGCATCTCGCAGGCCATGCATCTCTCGTTCAGGGTGGGCTCGCCGCAGGAGCATCTTCCCAGCGTGGCCTGCGGAAGGCCGCCTTTCATCAGCGGCCGGAGGCGGTCATAGCTTCCCAGGATGGAATGCCTGGTCCCGGGGTGCCGGAACTCCATGTCGTCCACGATCCTCCGGTACTCGTTGCGCAGGGCGTGCTCGGCGTATGGGCATTCCGCCTCGGAGAATGGAAGATCGTTGAGCAGGGCGTACAGGTAGGTCTCCTTCTCCGGTATGGTGCGCAGGGGCTGTATGCGCGGGACCAGTCCAGGCTGCACATGGTCGTGCGGCCCCAGGCGCGCCAATCGCTCCACGTCCCCGCGCATGAAGTTCATGAGTATGGACTGGGCCATGTCGTCCAGGTTGTGCCCCAGCGCCAGGACGTCGACCTCCAGTTCCTTGGCCTTGAGGTTCAGGCAGCGGCGGCGGAACACCCCGCAGTAGGTGCAGGCCTCCCTCTCCCCGGCCCTTCCTACCATGTGGTCAAGGGTGGTCCCGGCGATCTCGTCGAAGGACACCACCACATGCTCCAGTCCCAGGCGCTGGCAGAGCTCGCCCACCTTTGGCACGGTCTCATGGCGATAGCCGTCTATGCCCTCGTCCACGGTGATGGCGGTGATCCTTACGTTCCTGCGCTCCCCCAGTATTTTGCTTAGCAGGAAGAGCGCGGTCTGGCTGTCCTTTCCGCCAGAAGCTCCCACTCCGATGTGCGCCTCCCCCTGCAGGCGCAGCTGCGCACGGACCTCCCTCTTCACCCTCCTCTCCACGTACTCCCCCAGATGCGCCTGGCAAAGGTGGGAGCCGTTGTATCGGATGAAGGTGACCGCCGGGGCGGAGCACTTGGAGCAGCGCATCGTTCCGCCCACGCCGGGCGGGGTAATAAAGCTTAGGGGTCACATTCGCCGGGCCCTGGGAAACCTTTTAACTCCGATACGGCTTTGATGTGGCCGGAGACCATGCAGGAGATTTGGACCGAGAAGTACCGCCCCCGGAAGCTAACCGACATCGTGGGCCAGAAGGACATAGTGGAGAGGCTCTCATCCTACGTCCGCTCCGGAAACCTGCCGCATCTGATGTTCGCCGGGCCGGCGGGCACGGGGAAGACCACCTCCGCCCTGGCCATGGCCAAGGAGATGTACGGCGAATCCTGGCGCGAGAACTTCATCGAGCTCAACGCCTCGGACGAGAGGGGCATAGACGTGGTGCGCGGGAAGATCAAGGAGTTCGCCCGCACCGCGCCCATCGGCGGCGCGGCCTTCAAGATCATATTCCTGGACGAGGCCGACGCCCTGACCCAGGACGCCCAGGCCGCGCTGAGGCGGACCATGGAGCGCTACAGCCGCAACTGCCGCTTCGTGCTCTCCTGCAACTACTCCTCCAAGATCATAGAGCCCATCCAGTCCCGCTGCGCCATCTTCCGCTTCCGGCCGGTGAAGAGCGAGGACATCCGGCGCTACCTGAAGGTCATCGCCAAGGGGGAAGGGGTGAGCATAGACGATCCCGCCCTGGACGCCATCGTGCACGTGGGGGAGGGGGACATGCGCAAATCGATAAACTCCCTGCAGGTGGCCGCCACCATTGGCAGGGACGTCACCATCGACGTGGTGTACCAGGCCACCGGCAACGCCAGGCCGGACGAGGTGGTGGACATGGTCAACACCGCCCTCTCCGGGGACTTCTCGGGGGCCCGGGCGAAGCTCGACGAGATGATGATCACCTACGGGCTGAGCGGGGAGGACATCATAAAGCAGATCCACCGCTCCTTCTATGACCTGGACATGCCCGATCGGGACAAGATCCGGCTCATCGACCGCACCGGGGAGATCGAGTTCCGCATCGTGGAGGGCAGCAACGAGCGTATACAGCTCGAGTCCCTGTTGGCATATCTGGCCTTGACCGGTTCCGGCTGACCATTGACAACATATTTATACCGGCTCCCTATTTCAAGCCCGGAGGAGTCAAATGGCGCGTTTCAAGGAAGCTGACGAAAGGCTGCTGAACAAGAAGGTCTGCCTGAGTTGCTATGCCCGTAATGCCATTAAGGCCACCAGGTGCCGCAAGTGCGGATACACCTCGCTGCGCCTGAAGGCCAAAGAGAGCCGCAAGGCTTAAACCAGAATCCCAAACCTCTTCTTCACCATCATTATCCCCAGATTAATTCCAGGGGATAGGATTTTTAATCACCTGAGCATATGACCTGACGTCTTTAGCCTGGGGGGATCCTTATCAAGAAGATTCTGGTCGTGGACGACAACACCGCTATCCTGGAGATCGTATCTGAACTGATCTCCGCCGCGGGTTACCAGCCCATGACCGCCACCGGCGGCCGGGAGTGCCTGTCCAAGATACAATCCGAAAGACCGGACCTGGTGCTGCTGGACATCAACATGCCGGACATGGACGGCTGGTCCGTTCTCCGCACCATCAAGGACAAGGGGATGGCCGAGAACACCAAGATAATGATGCTCACCGCCACCACCGAGATCGGCACCGACATCTTCGGGTTGCAGGACGTGGTCTCCGGTTACATACGGAAACCGTTCAACAACGACGAGCTGGCGGCGCGTTTCCGGGAGATCCTGGGAGACCAACCGCAGGTGAAGGACGATCAGAAGAGCGAGAAGGACCGCAAGGGCCTGCGCTCCCTGCTCCGTAAGAGGGAGGAGGAGAGCGGCATGGAGGTGGCCCGCAGCAGCGCCAAGGTGTACGAGCTGCGCCGGGGGTTCAGCTATCTGGTCAAGGAGACCAAGCCGAACAAGTCCTTCGAGATCTTCGTGGACCAGGTCACCCACAACATCCAGGGTCTGTGCGTGACCCGCCAGCATCCCACCATCATCCGCAAGGAGTGGGGGCTGGAGAAGACGCCCATCATCTGGCTGAGCAACCAGCTCGGCAAGGTTTACGTCAACCCGTCCAACATTGGTATCCTTAGCGACACCATCATCCGCTTCGTGGAGAAGAGCGGCGACGGTGTCATCCTCATCGACGGCATAGAGTTCCTGATCGTGAACAACGATTTCGACAAGGTGCTGAGGATGGTCCACCATGTCACCGAGGCGGTGATGGAGAACCGCTCCCGCCTCATCGTGTCCGTCGACCCGCGCACCCTGGAGACCAGGGAGCTGGCGCTGCTGGAACGTAATATGGAGATCATCGAGGCCGAAGAGGCCAAGCGTCAATGACGTTCGGAGCTTGAGATCATGTCAGAACTAACCATTACCAGAGTTTGGAGCAGAGAGGTCTTGGATTCCCGGGGGAACCCCACTGTGGAGGCCCAGGTGGAGACCGAGGCGGTCATGGTCACGGCCATCGCGCCCTCGGGGGCGTCCACCGGAACGTTCGAGGCGTTGGAGCTGAGGGACGGCGACGCCAGGTACGGCGGGAAGGGGGTTCAGAAGGCGGTGCGCAACGTGCGCGAGCTCATCTCCCCCAAGCTGAAGGGCATGGACGTCAGCGACCTGAAGGCCATCGACGCGGCGATGATCGAGCTGGATGGAACAGGGAACATGTCCAGGTTGGGCGGGAACGCCACCACCGCCGTCTCCTACGCCGCGGCCAAGGCCGGGGCGATCCTGAAGGGCGTCGAGCTGCACGAGCATCTCGGCTCTTCGAGCAAGGTCCTACCGGTGCCGTGCATGAACGTCATCAACGGCGGGAAGCACGCCGGCAGCAACCTCAAGATCCAGGAGTTCATGATCGTGCCCTGCGGCGTTCCCAATTTCGCCGAGTCCCTGCGCGTCGGCGCGGAGGTCTATCATTCGCTGAAGCAGGTGCTCAAGAAGGGAATGGGCGCCATGTCCATCAACGTCGGCGACGAGGGCGGGTTCGCCCCGGCCTTCGACACCAGCCGCCAGGCCATGGACGTGCTGCTGAAGGCCATCGAGGCGGCCGGATACGCTCCGGGCAAGGAGGTCTACCTGGCCATGGACGCCGCGGCCAGCGAGTTCCATTCCGATGGCGTTTACGAGCTGGACGGCAAGAGGCTCTCCCCCGGGGAGATCGTGGACTTCTACGTCGCCCTGAGCAAGGAGTACCCGCTCATCAGCCTGGAGGACCCGGTGCAGGAGGATGCCTTCGGGGACATGGCCGAGCTCACCAGGAAGGTGGGCGGACGGCTCCAGCTGGTGGGGGACGACCTTTTCGTCACCAACCCGTCCCGCCTGCAGAAGGGCATCGAGGCCCGGGCGGGCAACGCCATGCTGTTGAAGGTCAACCAGATCGGCACGGTCAGCGAGGCCGTGCGCGCCGCCCGCATCTGCTACGACAACAAGTACCGGGTGATGGTCAGCCACCGCTCCGGCGAATCGGAGGACACCACCATGGCCGATCTGGCCGTGGGATTGGAATGCGGGCAGATCAAGAGCGGGGCCCCCGCGCGCACGGAGAGGACCGCCAAGTACAACCGCCTGTTGCGCATAGAGGAATCCCTGGGGAGCAGGGCTAGGTACCTGGGCAGGGACGCCTTTATCTGAAGAAGGTTGATGAGCACGTAAGCCGCTTTGGCCAATGCAGGTGATGACATGGGCAAGTTCTTCTCCGCCGAGCACGAGGACATTCGGAACGGATCCACCACCGACGTCTACTTCCAGAGGACCGAGCAGATCCTGAAGGCCAAGGGCCTGTTGGACACCCCCACCAGGTCCGAGTTCACCGTGGCCTCGCTGCCGGATGCCTGGCCCTGGGCGGTCCTTTGCGGAACGGAGGAGATGGTGCGCATCCTGGAGGGCCGGGACCTGGACCTTTACGCGCTGCCCGAGGGTTCCATATTCACCAGCCGCAGCAAGCGGGGGATCAAGCTCCCGGTGGCGGCCATCGACGGCCCCTACGGCCAGTACTGCTCCCTGGAGACCCCCGCCCTGGGCTTCATCTGCTACGCCAGCGGGGTGGCCACCATGGCGGCCCGCTGCAAGAAGGCCTCTGGCGGTCTGCCGGTGATATCCTTCGGGGTGCGCCGCATGCATCCGGCCCTGGCCCCGGTCATCGACCGTTCTTCCTACATAGGAGGCTGCGACGGGGTCTCCTCCCTGAAGGGCGCGGAGCTGGTCGGGAAGCCTGCCAGCGGCACCATGCCCCACGCCCTGGTCATCATGATGGGCGACCAGAGGCAGGCCTTCCGGGCCTACGGGGAGATCATCGACCCCAACGTCCCCCGGGTGGCCCTCACCGACACCTTCTTCGACGAGAAGGCCGAGGCCGTCATGGCCGCGGAGGAGATGCCCGGCCTGCGCTCGGTGCGCCTGGACACCCCCGGCTCCCGCCGCGGGTCCATGACCGACATCGTGCGCGAGGTGCGCTGGGAGCTGGACCTGCGCGGCTATACCGGCGTAGGGGTTTTCGTCTCCGGCGGACTGGATGAGGCCAAGGTCAGGGAGCTGGCCGCGGCCGGGGCCTCCGGGTTCGGGGTGGGGACCTCCATCAGCAACGCCCCCACCGTGGACTTCGCCATGGACATCGTGGAGAAGGGCGGAAGGCCGGTGGCCAAGAGGGGTAAGTTCGCCGGGCGCAAGTACGTGTTCCGCTGCCCCGACTGCCTGGAGTACGAGGTCTCCCTGGACCGCCACATGCCCCCCAAGTGCTCCTGCGGCACGGAGATGAGATGGGCCGAGGTCAAGGTGATCGAGAAGGGCAAGAGGCTGGTGCCCGAGGAGCCGGCCGAGGAGATCCGCCGCCGGGTGCTCCGGCAGCTGGAAAGATTGAGGGAGTGAGGGTATGCAGGAGGAGTTCATCACCGAGCTGGAGATGGAGCACGACTACCAGTTCCGCATCGAGTTCGACGATGAGGGCCTGGCGGACGTGCGTTCAGACGAGCCGGTACCGGTAGGCGCTGGGAAGTACCCCAACGCCACCCGCTACCTGTCGGCGGCGGTGGGCAACTGCCTGTGCGCCTCCCTGGCCTTCTGCCTGCGCAAGGCCCGCGCGGAGCCGCAGACCATCAGGGCCACCGTGCGCACCACCCTGGGAAGGAACGAGAAGGGCAGGCTGCGGGTGCAGCGCATGCAGGTGACCATTCGCCCGGAGGTGGAGGACCTGGCCAAGCTGGAGCGCTGCCTTCCCCTTTTCGAGGACTTCTGCACGGTCAGCGCGGCGGTGCGCGAGGGCATAGACATCGAGGTGTCGGTGGAGCCCCAGTCCAATTAGCAAAGATAATTTAGCGGGAGCGTATTCCCATTCCTAATGCTCGATGACAAGGACCGGGCCATCCTGAATGAGCTGGAGAAGGATTCCAGGCGCAGCACCAAGTCCATCGCCAAGGACCTCAACATCCCCCGGGCCACCGTCCACGAGCGCATCCGCAGGATGACCGAGCGGGGGATCATCAAGGGATTCACCGTGGTCCCGGACTTCGGGAAGCTGGGGGAGCCGGTCACCGCCTTCATCTTCGTCTCCTTCCTGCCGAACAACAACCAATCCCAGAGGGAGCTGGCCGATCGCATCAGCCGCCTGGTCGGGGTGCACGAGGTCCACCTAATCTCCGGGGAGCACGACATCCTGCTGAAGGTGCGCGGGGAGTCCATGGAGCGCATCGGGGACCTGGTCATCGACAAGATCAGGCAGATGGACGGGGTGGGACGCACGCTCACCTGCACCTGCTTCGCCTCGGTGAAGGACGAATAGGCAGATGAAAGCGTACGGGTAGGAGGGCTCCTAGCGGGTAACGCCCTCCTTCTCTTTTATATGAAAAATCTTGCGAAAAACGCAGTTGTACATTATCATGCTGGATAAGATAAAAAACCGTATAGTTCGTTAAGGAAATCTTTAAAATATCCCACCGCCTTAGGCCTTCTGTTCAGAAGATTGCGAGGGGTTAGGTCTTCCGTCCAGTAACTTGTGGGCTGCTGGTTGAGGGGGGCAGCATGCTCTGAATAGGAAGGGGTTTATTGCTTAACGGTCAAATAGCGCAAGCTATGCTCAGGTCGGACGGTGAGGTGCGTCAACCTCACCTGCAGGTCCCGTTGCGGGAAAGGATGATCGTCCTTCCCGACCTGAGCGGTGAGCGGCATGTAAGCCTCTCCTCGCCGTTCGGCGAATGGCAGGGGGCCACGGTGCTCTGCGCCTGCGGCTGCCTGGCGCGCTTGGACCGGGCCACGGTGCACCGGAGGCGGATGATGGGGAAACCGGTGGAATGCCGGGCTTGCCGCAACCGGAGGGTGGCATTGGAGAAGGAGGACCTGGACAGCGAGTTCTACGGCCTTCTCGAGGGGTGACCCCTCGCAACCTTTTTTTCTGGGAAGTTTCTTATACGTCGCCCTGGATTGATTTTTTCCAGTTCAAGGTGGTTCAAATGGACATGGTAATCATCGCCGGCTTCCTGGGCAGCGGGAAGACCTCGCTCATCCTCAACAGCATCGACAAGATCTCCGAGCGCACCGGTAAGAAGGTCGCGGTCATCGTTAACGACTTCGGGAACATCGGGATCGACGGCAAGGTCATGGAGAAGTACGGGCTGCAGGTGAAGGAGCTTCCCCGCGGGTGCATATGCTGCACCCTGGGCCCTAACTTCCTGGACGCGGTGAGGAGCATACAGGACAACTACCACCCGGACCTGGTGGTGGTCGAGCCCTCAGGCATCGCCGATCCCGACGCCATCCTGGCCACCATGGAGCACTACCGCGGCCAGCCCCTGGGCAGCATAAGGGTGGTCATCGTTCTGGACGCAGTGCGCTTCCCCATACTCATCCAGGCCATGAAGCACCCCCTGGCCAAGCAGATGCGGGTGGCGGACATGGTGGTGGTCAGCAAGACCGACGAGGTGGACGAGGCCCGCCTGGCGGAGGTCGAGAGGTACACCAGGGAGAGGATCGGCGATAAGCCCATCATCCCCGTGTCCAGCGTCAACGGGCATAATTTGGATGTATTCGTGAGCAGATTAGTGGGAGCATGATCACCGAGGACTTCGCCGCCTACGCCGCCCGACTGAGCGTCAGGTTCCCTGCCGCGGTCCCCCCGGAAAAGGCCCAGCAGATGCTGGAATCCTTCATGTCCGGGGTGGCCATGGACTGCCTGGAGGCCGGCACGCGCCTCATCGGGCACATCAAGTGCGTGGTGGAGGTCGGCAGCTCCTTCATAACCTGCAGCGTGACCGATCACGACGCCCGGGTGCGCTGCAAGGGCCGGTTCGAGCAGCCATTGGATTCGGTCGAGGTCATCGTGAACGTTCTGCAGTACGGCCTGGCCAAGAAGGAGCTGGTCCGCATCACCGCGGAATGCGCCAGGCGCAGCTTCCAGGGGAGCTCGTCCCTGGGGATCGAGGACCTGGAGATAGAGCAGAAGGACCTCATTCAGCTGGGCTGACCTTCTTCTCCGCCTTTTTTGCGGCCGGCCTCTTCGCGGCCTTCTTGGCCGCAGGCTTCTCGGCAGCCTCTTCCTTCTTGACGGCCTTCTTGGGCTTGGCGGCCTTTTTGGCTGCCGGCCTCTTCGCCTTGGGGGCGGCCTCCCCCTCGGCCTTGGATTCCTTGGCCTTCTTGCCTGTTGGGCAATCCATGTTCGCGCAGAACTTCCATCCTCCGCGCCCCTTGACCCTCAGCACCGGCGCGCCGCACTCCGGGCACTTCTCCCCCAGGAACTCCAGCGTGCCGTACTGGGGCAGGGGATAGGTCCGCTTGCAATCGGGATACCCGGAGCATCCCAGGAAGCGCTTGCCCGCCCTGGAGTACAGGACGCGGAGCTCCTTGCCGCACTCCGGGCAATCGCCCACCACGTCCTTGCCCTGGTTGGTTGAGCAGTCCGGGTCTATGCACTGCACCCGCACCGGGTTGCCGCGGCGAATGACCTTGACCATGGGCAGGCCGCAGGCCTCGCACTTCTCCTCGCTCGGCTGGACCAGGGCCCCTCCCGGCTTGGGATAGGTGACGTCGCACTCGGGATATCCGGAGCAGCCGATGAACTCGCTGCCCTTCTTGGAGCGGATGATGCGCAGGTCCTTGCCGCACTTGGGGCAGGTCCCGATGAAGCGCTGCTCCTGCAGGGCACCCCTGATCTCATCGCCGATCTCCTTGCGGTTCCTGTTCATGACCTCCAGGATGTCCAGGAGCATGGCCTGGGACTCCTGGACCACCTCGGCCAGGGTGGACTCTCCGTTGGCGATGGAATCCATGTCCTTCTCCAACTGGGCGGTCATGCGGCTCTCGGTGACGATCTGGGCGTGCTTCTGCAGGGCGGAGACCACGGCCACCCCGCTCAGGGTCGGCACCAGGTCGTTGCCGTCCACGTACTTGCGGTCGTAGAGCTTCTGGATGATGTCATGCCTGGTGGACTTGGTGCCCAGCCTTAGCTTTTCCATCTCCTGCAGCAGGGTGCCCTGGGAGTACCGGGAGGGCGGCTTGGTCTCCTTCTTCTCGCAGCTGACCTCCTTCACCAGCACCTGGTCGCCCTGCCTGAGCTCCGGCAGCAGGACCTCGGTGACCCTCCAGTAGGGATAGTACCTCCTCCAGCCAAGGGAGAGCAGGCGGTAGCCCTCGGCGCGGAATGGCTCGCCCCCCAGCACCACGTCGCATCTTGCGGATTCAGAACGCGCGGAGGGCGCCAGGGTGGCCAGGAAGCGCCTGGTCACCAGCTCGTAGAGCGTCCACTTCGCCCCCTTCAGCTCCTTCTTGGTGGCCGCCTCCGTGGGGTAGATGGGCGGATGGTCGGTGGTCTCCACCCTTCCGCGGGAAGGGCGGATCTGCTCCTGGGCCAGCACCTCCTCGGCCTCCTTGCCCAGGTCGGATTTCTTGAGCTTCTCCAGGATGTTCCTGAGGCTCAGGGACCTGGGATAGACGGTGTTGTCGGTCCTGGGGTATGAGATGTAACCGGAGGTGTACAGGTCCTCGGCCACCTTCATGGCCATGGACGGGGAGAGGCCAAGCTTGTTGGCCTCGCTGAGCATGGTGGTGGTGTTGAAAGGGGCGGGAGGGTACTCGTCCTTCTCCTTGCGCTCCATCCCCAGGACCATCCCCTTGCCGCAGTCCGCCCTCTGGCGGGCGCCCTCGGCGGTAGTCTCGTCCTTGAAGGGGTTGGCTATGTGATTGCCTGAGAAATCCAGGTCCTTCTCCATCCTGGCCGAGACGGTCCAGTAGGGCTCCGGGACGAACTCGGATATCTCCTTGTGGCGGTCCACGATCAGGGTCAGGGTGGGGCTCTGCACCCTGCCCACGGAGAGGAAGTTGTTGCCCATCTGCCCGCTGGTCAGGGAGATGAAGCGGGTGAGCACTGCGCCCCAGGCCAGGTCGATGACCTGCCTGGTCTCCGCAGATTCAGCCAGGCGGTGGTCTGGATCGGTCAGCTCCTGGAAGGCCCTCTCTATCTCGTACTTGGTCAGGGCGCTGAAGCGGACGCGGCGCACCGACCGCGGGGGCTTCTCCAGCAGGGTGACCGTCTCCAATCCGATGAGCTCCCCTTCCCGGTCGAAGTCGGTGGCGATGATGACCTCGTCGCACTCCTGCGACAGCTCGCTCAGGGTGCTCAGGATGTTCAGGGCGGTGACCCGCTTGGCCGGGTTGGTCTTGACCAGGTCCACGGGGTCCACCTTGGACCAGTCGTTGAACTCCGGCGGGTAATCCAGCTCGATTATGTGGCCGCGCAGGCCCACCACGAAAAACTCGTCCCCACCCCTCTCGAAGTTGAAAACCTGAACGCTGCGGACGCTCTTGCGCTTGGCGCTGCCCTCGGACAATATCGTGGCCACGCGCTTCGCGGCATCGGACTTCTCGGAGATGACCAGTCTCTTCATCGGAGGGCATCAAGAGTTAACATTTAAAAAGGTTATCTACTGCGCTGCGTCCTAGCCCCCCCGCACAGCTGTGCGTCAGAAACGATTATGATGCTCCTGTGGCTTCAGCGCCGGGAGGAGCGGACCTGCCGCTAGCGTACATGGAGAAGGGGTCATTTCCGTCCAGATCGTTCGGTCGCATCGACATTCGATCCAGCCGAACGGCCCCTGCGCCTGCGCTCGCCATCATATCCCCATCCCTCCGCGGGAAGAGGTGAGAGGCACGTCCGACCTGTTCGGTTTCAAGGGCTATGACCGCCGGGTCTGGGTGCTGTTCTATTCCCGCCTGATCGACGGCGTGGGGTTCAGCATCGTGGGGCCATTCCTGGCCCTGTTCATGTACGACACCATGGACGCCCCTCTTGCGCTGGCTGGCCTGGTGCTGACCGTGGCCGGGGTGGCCGGGGCCGTCGGAAGCCTGGTCGGCGGATTGGCCGCGGACCGCTTCGGGCGCTGGGGGGTGATGACGTACTCCATGCTGCTGCGCACCTCCACCTTCCTGGCCCTGGCCTTCGTTATATCCTACTGGCCGAACCTGTGGGGCATAGCCGGCCTGCTCTCGGTGAACTACTTCTTCGGGGGCGCCTTCGAACCGGCCAACAACGCCATGGTGGCCGACGTGGTGGAACCGGCCAAGCGGCTGGAGGCCTTCGGGCTGCTGAGGGTGGCCTGGAACCTGGGGTTCGCCTTCGGTCCCATGGTCGGCGGGATCATCATGTCCTACTCCTATTTCGCCTCGTTCCTGGCATCGGCCATGATCTCCCTGTTCGCGGCCCTCATCGTGGCCTATTACCTGAAGGAATCGTATATTCCCAGGCCCATGGAGCGCCGGCCGAGCGTGTGGAGGGAGATAAGCAGCGTCAGGCCCCTGTTCCTGGCCTTCTGCATCATCCTCATACCCATGATCGTCATGTCCGGCCAGTTCGGCACCACCTTCACCGTCTACTCCAGCGACAGGCTGCTGCTCAGCACCACCGTCATCGGTCTGGTCTTCGGCCTCAACGGCCTGATGGTGGTGCTGTTCCAGATCCCCATCGCCCGCTGGCTGGGTAAGCGCAACATGTACCTGGGCATGGCCGGGGGAACCCTCCTTTACTGCCTGGGGTACCTCTCCCTGGCCGCGGTCACCGACGGGTTCGGCCTGGCCTTGGCCATGGTCGTGATCACCCTGGGCGAGCTGGTGGTGGTCCCCATATCCATGGACCTCACCGTGGCCATGTCCGGCGAGGAGGAGAGGGGCAAGTACCTGGGGATCTACGGCCTGATAACCTCCTTTGGCTGGTTCTCCGCCTCGCTGGTCGGCGGGGTGCTCTACGACAGCCTCACGGACAACTGGCTGCTGTGGAGCGCCGTATCGGCGCTGGGACTGCTTACCGTGCTGGGCATGGTCCCGCTGTGGTCCAGGGACCGCCGTTCCCGGGCGGCCATGGTCCAGAAGTGATGCGGACGCTCAATGCTCGTGCACGTGTGCCTTTGCAGAATCCTCTGCCAGGCTGACCGGGGTGCGGTGCAGGGTGCGGTGGGTGACCCCCTTGACGCTTCCAAGCTCGTCAGACAATTGTCTGACCTCCTTGACCGTGCCGTTCACGATCAGCACCTCCAGGCACTGCTCGATGTCCAGGTGCACATGGATGGAGGATAGGATGTGCTTGTGGTGCTCGTGCTGTATCTCCATAAGGCGCTCCTTCACCCCGCCCTTGTGATGACTGTAGAAGAGGGTGATGGTCCCGAAGACCACGGCGTTCTCATCCTCCTTCAAGATCTCCTTGGCCAGGGCGCTTCTAATGAGGTCTCTTATGGCCTCGGACCGGGTGATGTAGCCCTTGCGGTCTATGAGCTTGTCGAAGTCCTCCAAGAGCTCCGGTTCAAGGGAGACGCCTATTCTGGTGACGTTATCCATGTGCTCCGCTTGGTATTATCCTAATGATTAATAATGCTATTCAGCCATGGGAGGAAGGCATCAGGGGTGGACGCAACTGGACGATGATGTTCGCGACGACGCTCTGCTCTCCAGCCTCGACGGCTGCCTCCAGCGGGAGCTGGGAGGGGAGGTCGCGGTGCTGTTCTCCGGCGGCCTGGACAGCTCGGTGCTGGCCCGCATGGCCATGGACCACTGCCGGCCGGTTCTCTACACCATCGGTTATCCGGGCGCGCACGACCTCCATGCCGGCCGGAATGCCGCCGAGGAGCTATCTCTGCCCTGGCACGGCCTCGAATTGGACGATGGGCGATTGAGGGGAGGCCTGGCCGCCCTCCGCGACCTCAGCGGACTGACCGACCCGGTTAGCCTGTCCTTCGAGCTCCCCCTGTACCTGGGATGCACCATGCTCCGGGAGGGCATCCTGCTCAGCGGCCAGGGCGCCGACGAACTTTTCGGGGGGTATGCCCGCTACCGGTCCATGGACGACGCCCAGAGGGCAAGCGCAATGGAGATCGATCTGGGGCGTCTCGTCTCCGTGGGACACCCTAGGGAGGTCCGTCTGGCCGAGGCCTCCGGCAAGAGGCTGGTCTGCCCTTACCTGAACACCGATGTCATCAGGGCAGCCGGCCGGTTCAGCGCCTCGGAGATGGTCGGGGGTGCTGGCAACAAGCTTCCCCTGCGGCGCCTGGCCAGGAACCTGGGGCTGTCCTCCGCCTCCGCCCCCAAGAAGGCCGCCCAGTACGGCTCGGGCATAATGGCGGCCATGAAGCGCCTGGCATCCTGCGACGGGATGGGGCTCTCTGAATGGGTCCGGGAGGTCTAGGCATGGGCCGAACGCTGGAGGAGGACCTGGATTGGCTGTACTCCCTGGAGAGCATGGGCATCAAGCTGGGGCTGTCCAACGTCCGGGCGCTGCTCGGACGCCTGGGCGATCCCCAGGAACGCTTCTCATCAGTGCATGTGGCCGGCTCTAACGGCAAGGGCTCGGTGTCGGCCATGCTGGCCTCGGTCCTGAGGGCCGCCGGCCACCGCACCGGCCTGTACACCTCGCCGCACCTGGTCCGCTTCTCCGAGCGCATGACCGTGGACGGCCATCAGCCCAGCGACGCGGAGCTGGGCCGGGCGGTGTCGGAGATGAGGGAGCTGGTGGAGGGCATGAAGCTGCCCCGCCCGCTCACCTTCTTCGAGATCACCACCGCCCTGGCCTTCCTGCACTTCGCCGACCGCGGGGCGGATATCGCCGTGGTGGAGGTGGGCATGGGCGGACGCCTGGATGCCACGAACGTCATAACCCCGCTGTGCTGCGCCATCACCCCGGTCGGCCTGGAGCACACCGCCTTCCTGGGGGACACCTTGGGCCGGATCGCCTACGAGAAGGCCTCGGTGATAAAGGAGGGGGTTCCGGTGGTGAGCTCCCCGCAGCATCCCGACGCTTTGCGGGTGATCTCCTGGATGGCCGCCTGCAGGGCCTCCCAGCTGTCCGTCTCCGGGAGGGACTTCCATTCCGAGTGCCTTCGCCGCGACCTGCAGGGGACCACCGTCCGCCTTTCGTCCCTGTCCTCGGAGGTCCGGGTGGGCATGCTGGGGAGGTACCAGTGCCAGAACGCCGGTGTGGCCGCGGAGTGCGCCCTGCGCCTGTCCGGGTTCGAGGTTGCCCGGGAGAGCGTGGTGAAAGGGTTGGCGGAGGCCAGATGGCCTGGCCGGCTGGACGTGGTGCGCCAGCGGCCGCTGACGGTGCTGGACGTCACCCACACCCCCGAGGGGGCCCGGGCGATCTCCACCGAACTTGACCTGTTCCCCGGCAGCCCGAGGGTGCTGGTGGCGGGCATGCTCAAGGACAAGGACGCCAGGGGGGTCATGGCCGAGCTCGCGCCCCTCTTCGACCGGGTGATATGCACCAGCCCCAGGACCCCCCGGGCCCTTTCCCCCCGGGGGATGCTGGAGGCCGCAGTCCCCTTCAATTCCACGGCCACGGCAGTGGACGGGGTTCCGGAGGCCATAAGGGCTGCGGAGGACCTTGCCGGCCCGGACGGATTCATCATGGTCTGCGGCTCGCTGTACACCGTGGGGGAGGCCATGCAGGCCTTGGAGGAAGGGCATGGACCTTAGGTGGCTGCTGACCACGATGCGCGGGGCGGTGAAGGGCCAGGCCTTCCCCGGGCTCATCGACGAGGAGGACACCTGGTGGGAGAAGGACCCCTTCCACGTACTGGTGGCCACCGTGCTCTCGCAGAGGACCAGGGACCTGAACACCTTCCGGGCCTCCTCCGAGCTGTTCCGACGCTTCAACTCTCCGGAGGACCTGTCCCAAGGCGATCTCCAGGAGATCGAGGCCATCATCCGCCCGGTGGGCTTCTACCGGGCCAAGGCCAGGGCCATAAAGGAGATAGCCGCGCTGGTGGTGGAGAACGGCGGGGTGCCCAGGGACATAGAGGCCATGACCGAGTGGCCCATGGTGGGCCGCAAGACCGCCAACTGCGTGATGGCCTACGCCTTCAGGGAACCGGCCATCTGCGTGGACACCCATGTGCACCGCATCAGCAACAGGATAGGATTGGTGGAGTGCGAGACCCCGGACCAGACGGAGATGGCGCTGCGAAGGACGTTCCCGCGCAATCTGTGGTGCGAGATAAACGCCACCATGGTCCGCTTCGGGCAGAAGGTGTGCCTTCCCCGGAACCCCCGGTGCGATGGATGCCCGGTGCGTGAGCAGTGCGCGTTCTTCAGGAACCGATAGTGTTCAGGTGCGCAGGGTCTCGTCGATCTTCTTGGCCATCTCCTTCTCCAGCTGGATCTCGGCCTCCCACTGGTCCAGGCCCTCCAGGGTCTCCCTGAGCGCCCTCAGGCAGTCGATGCAGATCCACTTGGCCCCCACCGGTCTCATGGGCCGCTTCCGGTAGCCTATGGCCCCGCAGAACGCGCAGGCGTGCATGTCCTTGGTGCGGTGCTCGGCGTAAGCCTCCATCTTCTTGGCCTCGATGATGGACTCGATGGCCTCACCGCGCGGCATTTCCTCTGGCATATTGAACCGCCTTCGTATTTCCCTGGGGCTATATCTAGCTTCCTTCCTGGCCAGGCTTCCTTCGCCTATGGCGTATGGGAGTGGGGATTCCATTAATATGGGTTGGTGGATTGGCCTAGACGATGCATGAAGTATCGGTGATGGCCGGCATCGTGGAGAGCGTATTGAAGGAGCTGGAGAACCACGAGTTCCTACGGGTGGAGGAGGTGCAGCTCACCCTGGGGGAGCTGACCTTCCTGGGCGAGGAGCAGCTGCGCTTCGCCTTCGAGATCGTCACCCGGGGCACCCCCCTGGAAGGCTCCGAGCTGGTCATCGTTCCGGAGGAGACCGAGCTGCTGTGCGTCTCCTGCGGCTATCGCGGCAAGGCGGACAAGCTGGGGGAGGAGTATCACATGGCCATGCCCTCCCTTATCTGCCCCAAGTGCAAGGGAAAGGTCAAAGTGCTCAAGGGACAATCATGCCGGGTGACCTCCATGAAGGTGGTGCAGGAATGATGGACCTCAGGTACAGGGACGAGGCTACGGCCCAGAAGATAATGTCCAAGCTCAGGGCCATGGACCTGGAGCTGCGCTTCATGCACGTGTGCGGCACCCACCAGGACACCCTGGTGAAGTTCGGCCTGGAGAGGATGCTCTCCGAGGTCGGCATCACCATAGGCCAGGGGCCAGGATGCCCGGTGTGCGTGACCACCACCAAGGAGGTCGTCGAGGCCATAACCCTGGCCCGCAGCGGGGTCACCGTCACCGTCTTCGGGGACATGATGGCCGTCCCCACTCCGATCGGTTCGCTGGCGGACATCAAGGCCGAGGGCGCGGACGTTAGGGTGGTCTATTCCGTGGAGGATGCATTGCGGATGAGCCGGGAGGTGGAGCAGATGGTGTTCATGGCCATCGGCTTCGAGACCACCAGTCCCTCCACGGCCTACGCCCTGCTTCACGATCCCCCGGAGAACTTCAGCGTGCTCAGCTGCCACCGGCTCCTGCCGCCTGCGCTCATCGCCCTGTTCGCCATGGGCGAGGTGCGCATAGACGGCCTCATCCAGCCGGGGCATGTGGCCACCATCACCGGCCTGGACGTCTTCAAGCCCTTCGCCGGCCCCCGGGGCGTGCCCCAGGTGATCACCGGCTTCGAGCCCCTGGACCTGCTCATGGGCGTCTACATGCTGGCCAAGCAGGTGAAGGAGGGGCGCAGCGAGGTGGAGAACGAGTATCCCCGGGTGGTACGACCGGAGGGGAACCCCAAGGCGCGCGAGATGCTGGCCAGGGCCTTCCGGGCCGACGACCGGGCCTGGAGGGGGTTCCCGGTCCTACCGCAGAGCTCCCTGGAGGTTGCCGACGACCTGGCGGAGCACAACGCCCGCCTGGTCCACGAGAAGGTGCTCGGCCAGGCCCCCAAGGTCAAGGAGGACATGGGAGGATGCCGTTGCGGCGAGGTGCTCAGGGGCATAATCCGCTCCGAGGAATGCCCGGCCTTCGGCAAGGGGTGTTCTCCGAAGAGGCCAATGGGCCCGTGCATGGTCAGCCGGGAGGGCAGCTGCAACATCAGCTACCGGTACCGGGAGTGACCGTCTCCCGGTCCCTGAGCCCCTTCAGCATCAATACGGACGCGAGGAATATCCAGGCCCCCAGGGCGTACACCACCATCAGCTCGGCCAGGTGCTGACGAAGCACCTTGGTCCATATCAGCAGGAGGCATGAGGCGTTCACGGCCACGGTGCCCGCGGTGACCGCCACGATGATGCCATTCATGCGCCTTGCGGCGGTCAATGGAAATATCATCAGCAGCAGGGCCATGGAGGTCAGGAGGAAGAACCCCCAGGCCAGGGCGTCGTGCACCGCCCTCAGCTCCATGGTGAACACGCCCAGCAGGGCCAGGCACACGCAGCCGGAGAGCAGCAGGGCGATGGACCATCTTCCCATGGCCTCGGGCTCCGATCCCTGGGCAAGGAACTGCCCGAGCCCCAGGGCGAAGAGCATGCCCGATAATCCCATGACCAGGAGGGCCGAGTTGAACAGCCAGGCGTGAGGGCCGGGAAGGCCCAGCTCGCTCATGAAGTCCAGGCCGAATCGCCACTCCGGGCTGAGGTGAAGGGAGGCTGCGAACAGGATGTTGAAGGCCAGCACTCCCAGCAGGCCCGCCATGGAGCCCCAGCGCACCACCCTCTCCCCGCGCATGGTCCAACATTCACCAAAACCTTATTTATGGTTCACCGAGCCACCTAGATTATTATTCTGAAAGGGCAGAATATATTTATCAGATTACGATACCGGTTCGGGAGAAAGGAGTATGTTCGCTGTTGAAGTGAATGACCTGGTGAAGAGCTACGGTTCCTTCCAGGCGGTGAAAGGTATCTCCTTCCGGGTGAGGGAGGGCGAGGTGTACGGGCTGATCGGCCCCAACGGGGCCGGGAAGACCACCACCCTGCGCATCCTGGCCACTCTGCTGGAGGTGACCGACGGGAGCATCAAGGTGCAGGACATCGACCTGCGCAGGGACCCGGAGGAGGTCCGCAAGGTGATCAGCTATCTGCCTGAGGACGCGGGGGCATACAAGCACCTTAAAGGCCGTGATTATCTGAAGTTCATCGCAGAGTTCTTCGCCGAGGGCAAGGAGGCCCAGGCCCTGGTGGAGCGCGGGCTGGAGATCGCCAACCTCGGTGAGAGGATAGACGACAAGGTGGAGACCTACAGCAAGGGCATGGCCCGGCGCCTGCTGGTCGCGCGGGCCCTGATGATAAGGCCCAAGCTGGCCATCCTGGACGAGCTCACTTCCGGCCTGGACGTGCTGAACGCCCAGGAGATCAGGAGGACGGTGAAGAATTTCGCGAGCCAGGGCACCACCGTGCTGCTGTCCTCGCACAACATGCTGGAGGTCGAGCTGCTCTGCGACCGCATCGCCCTGATCAACGACGGCCGCATCGTGGCCGAGGGCACGCCCACGGAGCTCAAGGAGAGGTACGGGGCGCAGAACATAGAAGAGGTCTTCGTGAAGGTGGTGAGGCAATGAGCAGCCTGTCCAAGATAATCCGCAAGGAGGTCAAGGAGCTCCTGACCCCGGCCACATTGGTCCCCATAATCATAATCGCAGTGCTGTTCGGTTCCCTGGGCGGAGTGTTCGGGGGCATCGAGGAGACCATGACCGAAGCGCCCAAGGTGGCGGTGATCAACCAGGATCCGGGCATGATGTCCGGGGTGGCCGTGGCGGTCATCAACCAAAGCGCGGAGATCGTCTATCAAGGCCAGGATGTGCAGGATGCCTTGAACGCCCTGGACGACGCCGGGGGTGTTTCGCTCCTTATAATACCCAGCAACTTCACCTCGAACATCATGGGGGACAAGGTCGGCACCATCGAGGCCATTTGGCTGATGAAGGGGGCCGGGATAATGGACTCCCTTCCGGGGGCCTCGGTCGAGGGCGTTCTGATGAACGTGGACCAGGCCATTTCCATAGTCCTCATACAGAACAACCTGACCGCCAACGCCTCGCTCATCCTGAACCCCACCCAGCTCACGGAATCAACGGTGTTCAAGGGAAAGACCATGGAGGGCGTGTCGCCAATCACGATATCCAGCATGATGTCCTCCCAATCGTTCGTCATGCCCCTGATCGTGCTGATGGTGATCATCTATGCCGGAAGCATCGTCATCTCATCCATGGGCACGGAGAAGGAGAACAAGACCCTGGAGACCCTGCTGACCATGCCTGTCAGCCGCACGTCCATCGTCTTCGGCAAGCTGGTGGGCGCGGCCATAGTGGGCCTGCTCATGGCCGTGATCTACATGCTGGGCATGAGCTACTACTTCAGCTCGCTGATGGGCTCGGCCACCATCGATCTGGAACAGTACGGCATGACCCTGGGGATACTGGACTACGTGCTGGTGGGCATATCCCTGTTCGCCGCTCTGGTGTTCGCCCTGGCCCTGTGCATGATCCTGGGCATATTCACCAAGAACTACAAGGCCGCGCAGACCATGACCCTGCCGGTGACCTTCCTGGCCATGATCCCCATGTTCGTGACCATGTTCACCGACTTCGACACGCTGCCCCTGGTGGCCAAGGCCGTGGTGTTCGCCATACCCTTCTCGCACCCCATGATCGCCATGCGCGCCCTGATGTTCGACGATTACGTGCTGGTGCTGTCCGGCATCGCCTACTCGTCGATGATGGCATTGCTGGTCATGTTCATCGCGGTCACCCTGTTCAAGAAGGACATTCTGCTCACAGGGAAGGTGGCCAGCTCGGATTCCAAGAGCCGGTCGCCGCTGGTGAACCTTATGCGCAGGGTGGTCCTGAAGCGCAAGTGAAGGGAGGGACGCATAAAACGCCTTACCATTTTCCCATTTTTTCCGATCCAGCTAAGGTCAGGGACCGGCAAGATGCCTTGAGAGCAGTTCTCCCAGGTCCCCCGGGAACCGGTGGCCCATGCCCTCTATCCAGATGCCTTGGCAGTCCGCTCCCCTCTCCCGAGCCTTATCCACCAGTCCTTGCGCCGGACCGAAGCAGTCCCGGTCCTCGGTCCCGCATATCACCAGCAGGCTGACCTCCCCTTCAACAAGGTTGCGGAAGAGACCGTCGGCATCCATCCCCTCCAGCATGGGTATCCAGGGGGATTGGAGGATCGCCGTCTCGCACCTGACGCCTCCATGCGCCAGGGCCTTCAAGATGACGTTGCAGCCGGCGGAGAACCCGCAGAGGCAGCGGGAACGGTACTCGTTCCACCGTATGCGCCCGCAGGCCTCTGCGAGCTGCTCGGCCCCGTCCCCATCGTCCTCCCATCTGAACGAGCCGTGGGAGTCCAGCTCCCGGCTCTGCAGGCTCTCCAGCTGGTATCCCAGGGAGGTCATGGCCCTCCAGTCCTCGGAGGCCCTTTCCCCGTGCTGCTGATTGCCATGCAGGGCCAGGGCGATCCTCTCCCCCCTTTTTTCGTACCAGCTGCACAGGGTCCTGGCGGCCCTCCTCTCCCGCTCGTACATCTCGAGGGAGGACTCCCGGCATCTCCGGAAGTCCGCATGCTCTCGCAGGGAGGAGAGGTCCGGGTCGTCGAAGACCTCGGGGCGGTACCAGAAACCCCTGTCGAACACGGCCTCGGCCAGTATGCTCAAGGCCGTTTTCGCCTCCCCCATCTGGGCCGCCAGGCAGTATCGGAAGTTGTAGAGCTGGGGGAGCTCATTCCCGGGGACCTCCGCGGCGTGGGCGGTGATGAGGCGGTATGCGCTCTCCGGGCCCTCCCGCTCGAGCAGCTCCAGGGTCCGGTCCAGCAATCCATCGCCCTCCATTCAGGCGCCTCCCGGGGCCATGGTCCTCCAGATGCACGTGCTCTGCGGCATAGCGGCAGTTCACTGCATGGAGATGGGCGGAAGCTCGCGGTGCACGATGTCCACCTTCAGCTTCTTGCTGTCCACCCGCAGGGACTTCAGCTCCATGAGCACCTTCTTGGCGGAGTCCTTGTGCACCTCGAACTCGGTGCGGTCCTCCAGCTCGCTGATGTTGCCGATGGCGATCTCCGGGACGCGCAGCTTGCGCACCAGCATCTCCATGAGCGCGCCCTTGGGCACCGCCTCTCCCTCTGCGGCCGACACCTTGAAGAGCACCATGCCGAAGAGGTCCGCCTGGTCCTCGAAGTCCATGACCTTGCGGATGACGTCCTTGCGACCGCTCTCCGGGACCTCCTCCTTGGCGATCTCGGTGACCCCGAACTCGTTGATCTTCTTTAGCAGGTGGACCTCCTTGGAGGTGATGAAGGTGATGGCTATGCCCTCCTTGCCCGCCCGGCCGGTCCTGCCGATGCGGTGCACGTAGACCTCCGGGTCCTCCGGGATGTCGTAGTTGATGACGTGCGTGACCCCCTCGATGTCCAGGCCGCGGGCCGCGACGTCCGTGGCGATGAGCACCGCGGTCTTGCCCTCCCGGAACTCGTTCAGCACCTTCTCCCTCTTGGCCTGGGTCAGGTCCCCGTGCAGCTCCCCCACCCGGTAGCCGTAGGAGGCCAGGCGCTTGGTGATGATGTCCACCATGACCTTGGTCTGCACGAACACCATGGCCTTGGGCTTGTAGGCGTCCAGCACGCGGCACAATGCCCATATCTTGTTCTTGCGCTCGATGTTGAAGTAGACCTGCTTGGTGGTCGGCAGGACGATCTGCTCCTCGCCGATCATTATGGTCTCCGGGTTGACCATGTGCCGGGCGGCGATCTCCTTGATGGCCTCGGGTATGGTGGCCGAGAACAGCAGGGTCTGCCGGGGGGTCTTGGTTCTGGACACGATGTATTCGATGTCCTCTATGAACCCCATGTCCAGCATGCGGTCGGCCTCGTCCAGCACCAGCACCTCTATCTCGTTCAGGGAGAGGGTGCCCCGGTGCAGGTGATCTATCACGCGGCCGGGCGTGCCGACCACGATGTCCACGCCCTTGCGGAAGGCGTCTATCTGGTCGTCGATGGACTTGCCGCCGTACACCGGCAGCACGCGCACGTCGTCCATGTAGTAGGCCAGCTTCTTGAGCTCGTCGGACACCTGCGCCCCAAGCTCCCTGGTGGGAACGAGTATGAGGGAAAAGGGCTTCACCCCCTTGGTCAGGGACTCCAGTATGGGAATGCCGAAGGCGGCCGTCTTGCCCGTGCCGGTCTGGGCCTGGGCGATGACGTCCTTGCCCTTCATGGTCAAGGGAATGGTCTCCACCTGCACCGGGGTGGGCTCCACGAACCCCATGCGCTCGATGGCCTTCATGATCTCCTCCCGGAGACCGAATTCTTGGAAACTCGACATCTTCATCACTTCAGTAGCTTGGGCATCGCCCCGGAGGTATTAATCATTTGGAGTGGTTCTTCGGCAGTTTGGATTCCATGGCCTGCGCGATGGTCTGCAGGGTCTTCACCCTGGAGAAGTACTTGTCGTTGCTCTCGACTATGGTCCAGGGGGCGTGGTTGGTGCTGGTGCGGAAGAGCATCTCGTCTATGGCCCGGCCGTAGAAGTCCCACTTGTCCCGGTTCCGCCAGTCGTCCTCGGTGATCTTCCACTGTTTCTGCGGGTCGGCGTCCCTCTCCTGGAAGCGCCTCAGCTGGGTCTCCTTGTCCACCTCCATCCAGATCTTGACCAGGACCGCGCCGTTGTCCACCAGCATCTCCTCGAAGGCGTTGATCTCCTTGTAGGCCCGCTTCCATTCCGCGGTGGAGGCGAATCCCTCGATGCGCTCCACCAGCACCCTGCCGTACCACGAGCGGTCGAATATGCGCATGTGCCCGGCGGGGGGCAGCTTGCGGTAGAAGCGCCACAGGTAGTGATGGGCCTTCTCCTCCTCGGTGGGCGAACCCACGGGCACCACCTCATACCCCCGGGGGTTCAGGTTGGCGGTGAGGCGCTGAATGGCCCCGCCCTTCCCGGCGGCATCCCAGCCCTCGAATACCACGATGGTCGGCACCCTCAGCCGGTTCATGTCGCACTGCAGCTCAGCCAGCCGCCTCTGCAGCCTGTCCAGCCGGTCCTGGTATTCGTCCTTGGAAAGCTTCCGTCCCAGGTCCACCCCGCCCCGGGTGGAGTTGAACATCTGCCCGCTCTTGATCAGGGGGTTGCTGTCCATGAGTATCTGGCTCTTCCTCTCCATCTTGGAGAGGCCGTACTCCAGCATGCGCACGGCGGTGGTGAGCACCTTGGCCGAGGCGAACTTGGTGTCCTCGGCCTCCACGATGGTCCAGGGGGCGTGCTCCCGGTCCGTGCCCTCGATCATCTCCTCGATGAGGGGCAGCATCTTGTCGTACTTCTTGAAGAAGTCCAGGTCCATGTTGCTGATGCCGCAGTTGTTGAGGTCGGAGTCCCGGTACCTCTCCAGCCGCTTCTTGTGCTCCTTCTTGCCGATATGCAGGAAGAACTTCATGATCAGGTAGTCATCCTGCGCCAGCATCTCCTCGTAGTCGGCGATCTCCCGCCAGACCAGGCGGGCGTCGTCCTCCTTGCGCTCCATGGCCCTGGCCAGGGACCGGAAGTACCAGGAGCGGTCGAACACGGCCACCCGCCCTCTTGCCGGGATGCGTATGAAGAAGCGCCAAAGGAACGGGCGGTCCCTCTCCTCCTGGTTGGGGGCGGTGATGGGGTGGACCAGGAAGCCTCGCGGGTCCAGGGGCAGGATGAAGCGGTTCACGATCTCGCTCATCCCCACCATGTCCCAGCCCTCGAACACCACCATGACCGGCATGCCGGCGTCCCTGGCCCTCCTCTGCAGCTCCCCCAGCCTGTCCTTCAGGTCCGGGAGCACCTTGTCGAACTCCTTCTGGTCCAGGCGCTTTCCCAGGTCCACGTGCTCGAACATCTCTTCAGGGGGATGGTGGTCCGGGATAGATAACGCTTGGCTCGGCGAAAGGCATATGTTCCCCCAGGGCTTGACACCGTCCATGGGAAACCTCAACGTGGCGGCGGTGGGCGCAATTGGCTACGCCAAGGAGCTGGGCAAGAAGGGCACCGTCAGCGACATCACCATCTACGACCTCAAGAAGGGGCACGACACCGTGAGCATACTGGAGCCCTCCAAGTACCCGGAGCGCATCAACTCCCTGTACTTCTGCGTCAACCTGGCAGAGATGGCCGTGGTGGTGGTGGACGAGATCAACGCCGCGCTGGGTGAGACGTTGCTCATGCTTGACTGCGCCGGGGTCAGGCGCGGGGTGTTCATACTGCGCAATTACCTCACCCCGGACCGCATCGCCCCCCTGCTGAAGGACACCATACTGACCAACTACTCCTACATGCCTGACGACCCCATCCAGCTGCGCGAGTTCCTGCTGGAGGAGGCGGCCAAGCTCAAGCCGCACCTGGAGGGCAAAGGGGTCATTCCCATAGACCACCACTTCAACGTGAAGGGCGTGGGGACGGTCATCCTGGGGTACGTGGCCAAGGGGATGGTCAACCGCCACGACAACCTGAAGGTCCTGCCCACGGACCGCACCGCCCTGGTGCGCTCCATTCAGAAGCACGACGACGATTTCGACACCGCCGGCAGGGGCGACCGGGTCGGTCTGGCCCTGAAGGGCGTGGACGCCGAGGAGCTGGACCGGGGCTACGTGCTCACCAACGACCCGGAGATGAAGGTGGTCTCCGAGCTCACCGCAAAGCTGGACCTGGTGAAATACTGGCAATCCCCGATAAAGGAGGGGATGGTCATGCACCTGGGGCACTGGATGCAGTTCCTGCCCTGCCGGGTGACCGCCGTCTCCGGCGACACGAGGTCCCCGCAGGTCACCCTGTCCCTGGAGAAACCGCTGATATATGGCCCGGGCTCCCGGGCGGTGATGCACTACCTGGAGGGGGGCAAGCTCCGCCTGGTGGGCACCGTGGGCCTCTAGCCCATTCCGAAGGCCGCCCGGTGCAGGATGTCCGCGGTGGCGCTCAGGGCCCTTCCAGCATCCTTCAGGTGATGGTATATCTCCCTCTTCTTCAAGACCATCATGTGGTCCGGGAGCAGGAACACCTCCTGCATCCCCAGCACATAGGTCTCCTCGATGCACTGCTCCTCCTCCCGCATCTTGGTTATCAGGGCGTCCGTCCGCTCCAATCCCTTGTCCAGGGCCCTGATGCCCTCCACGACCTCGCGGACACCGATGAGCAGATGCTCGGCCATGTCCACCATGCAGCGGTCCGGCTCCACCTGGAAGGCCTCCATCTCCAGCAGGGTGGTGCGGGCGAAGTTCATGACCGACTCCAGCTGCCTGGACATGGAATATATGTCCTGGCGGTCGAATGGGGTGGAGAAGGCCTCCCCCAGCTTCCTCTCCATGTCGTGCCGGAACGCGTCAGTGCGGCGGTCCAGCTCCGCCAGCTCGCTCAGGTGATGGTCCATCTTCCCGTGCAGGGCGGCCAGCAGCAGCTCCACCCCCTTGGCGGTGGCCTCCCCCTGGCGCACCAGCATGGCGTTGAAATCGTACCTTGGCGGGAACAGCCCGTCCAGCAGACCCTTGCTACCTTCCATGTCAAACCCCCGTGATCCACTTCAGCCCCAGTGCCGTGCTTCCGGCCAGCAGCGCGGTGGCCGGTATGGTGAGGAACCAGGACACCACCAGGTCCTTGCCCACCCTCCAGTGCACCAGCCGGCGGTTCTCCGCGGTCCCCACGCCCATCACCCCGGCGGTCACCACCTGGGTGGAGGACACCGGCGCCCCCAGGGCGGTGGCGAACACCACGGTCAGAGAGGCGTTGGTCTGGGCCACCAGGGCATGCACCGGCCTTATCTTGAATATCTTCCTGCCCACCGTGCGCATTATGCGGTAGCCGCCCCCCAGCGTCCCCAGGGCGATGGCCGCCGCGCAGGCGGTCCTCACCCACAGAGGTACATCGGCCGTCCCTCCCATGGCCATGAGGAGCAGGGCCACCAGGGCCATCTGCTTCTGGGCGTCGTTGGCGCCGTGGGCCAGGGTCTGGACGGAGGTGGTGATCCATTGCACGCGCCGCATTTGACGATTCACGCCTATGGTGGCCCTGCGCAGGGCCAGCCTGGCTCCCTTCATGAGCAGATACGAGCCGCCGAAGCCCAGGAACACCGAGGCCATCAGGAAGGCCAGGACCTTCACCACTCCCGCCAATTGACCCTGCAGGAGCTCCTCCGCCCCCCAGTGCACCCCGGCCGCACCGTGGAAGGCCATCCCCACGCCCACCAGCCCGCCGATGAGGGCGTGGGTGGAGGAGGACGGTATCCCGTAGTACCAGGTGACCAGGTTCCAGACGTTGGCCGCGGCCACCGCCGAGAATATGGCCACGCCCAGCTCCTCCACCAGCTCCACGGCCAGCACCCCCTGGAGGGTCAGCACCACCGCGCTCCCTCCGACCAGGGCCCCGATGAAGTTGGCCAGGGAGGCGGTCAGCAGCGCCCCCTTGACCGAGGCGGCCCCGGAGGACACCATGGTGGCCACGTCCGCTCCGGCGTCGTTGTAGCCGTTGGTGAAGGCGAAGGCCAGGGAAAGGACGATGCCACCGGATGCCAGCGCCGTCAGCAGGTCCATGGTCCCCCTACAGCCACCCCTTGCGCCGGAAGTAGAACAGCATCAGCACGGACAGGCCGGTCATCGCCAGCAGCACCGCGGGATATGCCAGCTCGTTGTCCAACTCGGGCATGTACCGGAAGTTCATGCCGTAAAGACCGACAATGAAGGTCAGGGGGATGAATATGGTGGCGATGATGGTCAGGGTCTTCATGATCTCGTTCATGCGGTTGCTCACGGTGGACATATAAACGTCGGTCAGCTCGGAGAGCATGTCCGTGTAGGTCTCCACCACGTCCATGACCTGTATGGAGTGATCGTACACATCGCGCAGGTAGGTGTTGGTGCTCGGCGACACCATCTCGATGTCCTGCCTCATCATGGCCGCCACCACCTCCCTTATCGGCCAGATGGACTTGCGCAGGAACAGCACCTCCCGCTTCAGGCGGTATATGTCGCTCAGCACGTCCTGGTCCGGGTCGTCGGAGAGCTCCTCCTCGATGACCTCGATGAGGTCCCCCACCCGCTCCAAGGCCGGGAAGTAATTGTCGACCACGGAGTCCAGCATGGAGTACACCAGATAGTCCGCCCCGGACCTGCGCAGGCGGCCCTTGTTGTTGCGTATGCGCTCCCTGATGGGCTGGAACACGTCCCCCTCCCGCTCCTGGAAGGTGAGCACGTAGTTCTTGCCCAGGACCACGGAGAGCTGCTCGTAGGAGACCTCCTCTCCGTTGCTCCCCCGGTAGATCATCTTGCCCACCAGGTAGATGTAGTCGTCGTAGACCTCCAGCTTGGGCCTCTGCCCCATGTGCAGGATGTCCTCCATTACCAGGGGGTGCAGCCCGAAGGCCTCCCCCAGCCGGCGGATGGTGTCCACGTCGGCCAGCCCGGAGAAGTTGAGCCAGGTGATGCTCGGGCTATCTCTCAGGGGTATGCACTCCTCCAGGGTGATCCCGGTCCTCTCCTTGACCTCCGATTCGGTGTAGTCGATCATGGAGACGGTGGTGGGGGCCGGGACCCCGTCGCCGACATAGATGATGGAGCCGGGCGGCATGCCCACCTTCTTGGTGGCATGCTTCCTCAGGAAACGGTCCGTGACCCTGTCCAAGCGCTCACTTCCTGGGCTTGAACCTCAGCGACGCGGAGTTGATGCAGTAGCGCAGCCCGGTGGGTCGGGGGCCGTCGTCGAACACGTGGCCCAAGTGCCCGCCGCAGTCGGGGCACAGCACCTCGGTGCGCGCCATGCCGTGGCTGAGGTCCTCCTGCTCCTCCACCTCCCCCGCCGGGCGGGAGAAGCTCGGCCAACCGCAGCCGGAGTCGAACTTGTCCTCGGAGAGGAAGAGCTCCCGTCCGCAGCCCGCGCAGACGTAGGTGCCGGGGTCCCTGCTGCCATGGTACCTCCCGGTGAACGGGGCCTCGGTGCCCTTTCTCCTGAGCACGCGGTACTGCTCAGGGTCCAGCTCCTTCCTCCATTCCTCCTCGCTCTTAACCACCTTCCTGCCCATGTGAACCCCGGAAACATATGGTCGGGCATGTTTATCTCCCTTGCTGCCTGGATAAGGATAATATGTCATCTCGGCGTTGCACATGTCGTGACGTCCTACTCCACCTTCAGGGAGACCCAATACCTGCGCGCCTGGTGGTACATCATCCTTATCGCCTCCATAACCGTGCTGCCCTGGTGGGGGGCGGTGACCCAGCTGGTCATGGGCGAGCCCTGGGGCAACAACCCGGCCTCCGACGAGTTCATGATCATCTTCCTGGTGATATTCGGGGTCTTCTTCCCGCTGTTCCTGTTCTACATCCATCTTGTGGTGGAGGTCTCCGACGCCGTCTACATACGCTTCCGGCCGTTCATGATCAGGCCAAGGATCATCCGCGCCCAGGACATCGTTACCCACCGCGCCGAGGAGTACGACCCCCTGGGCGAGTACGGGGGATGGGGCATAAAGGGGTTCTCCTCCAACCGGGCCTACAACGTCAGCGGGCGGAAGGGGGTCCGGATCGTCCTGAAGGACGGCAGGATGGTCATGATCGGCTCGCAGAGGGCCGAGGAGCTCAGCACGGCCATCTCGCACATGATGAGGACGGCGCCCCGGACCTAGGGCGCCCGCCGCTCCGGCCCCTGCCGCACCCGCACGGCCACCTCGTTGTGGCGCATGAAGCCCGGGGTGAAGGGGGAGTTGTACCTCATCAGGAAGGGCCTCCCGTCGGTGATGTAGTCGGCCTCCTTAAGCTCTCCCAACAGCTCCATGGTCATCCGTTCCACCTCTCCGGGGCCGGCCTTCCCGCGGAAGCGGAGCACCGCGAAGAAGCCTCCCTCTATCTGCTCCAGGGACACCCTGGGGTCCACAGGCTTGGGGGGCCGCCCCTTCAGGTCCCAGGGCAGCACGAAGGACATCTGCCCCTCCGAGGAGGGGTCCTCCGGGACCCCGGACCGGGTCACCACCGGGGTGGTCATGGGCAGCTTCTCCTCCTCCTCGTTGCCCCCCTCGATGTACCGGAACAGCAGCTGGAACGACTCGTCCTCCTCCATGTCGTACACCGTGGCCAGCTGAATGTCCGCGTATCTGCGCAGCTCGGCGTCGCCCAGGTGCTTCACCACCTCGTAGGGCATGCTGCGGACCATGCTCACACCGTCCGTTCCGCGCTGATCTCTATGGAGCCGACGTCCACTTCTATCTGGAACTCCAGGTTGAACTGGTCAGGATGGTTCTGGCTGACCAGGTGAACGTCCAGGCCCTCGAACCCCTCCAGCTCGGTGTTGATATCCCCCACGTCCGTTTGCGAGGTGATCTCCGCGGCGGTGCTGCCGGCGATCCTCAGGTCCAGGTAAACGCTCCCGGTTACCGTGCGGCAGAGGATGGTGGCGTTCCCGCCGGGCGAGGCCTCCTGGGCCAGGTCGGCGTGCACGCTCCCGGTGGAGGTCCTGAGGGTCACTGTGACGCCGTCCTCCAGCACCGCGTTCGTGGCCTCCATGTACACCGAGCCCACATTGCAGCGCAGCTCCACATCGCCGGTGACCAGAACCCCTTCTCCCAGGTCGGCGTGCACCGATCCCACCTTGGCGAACAGGCTAACATCCCCCAGGTCCACGCCCGGCGGGGCCTCCAGGTATACGTCGCCCACATCGGTGACCACGGTCACGCTCACCATCATCCCCGGATCGATGATAAGGCGCATCCGGAGATCGTCATACTGCACCGTGGGGCCGGAGGGCATGTCCAGCACCACATTCACCAGCATGTCGTCGCCCACCGTGGACTGCTCCACCGAGAGGTCCACCGCGGGATCGGAGACGAACAGCCCCCTCCGGCCGTCCACGTCCAGGTCCACCGCGAGCACGTCTCCTATCATCTCCGCGAACTCCACCTCCACGGTGCAGATGTCCGCGTCCACGCTGAGCACGAGATTGCCCGGGCTTCCATCGGCGGCCACGGTCCTCTGGTCGTCCGCCTCGAAGGGCATGAGCGGGGCGAAGGCCAGCGCCGCTATGACGATCACGACTATGAGCATTATCCCCACCAGCAGGGCCAAGAGGCCTTCCCGGCCCCCGAAATCCGTCATAGAGAAATATCCTTCAGGAACATAATAAAAAGAGCGGTGCGCTCACTCCTTCCCCACGTCCACCAGGCCGCTGAGGGTCCGCACGGTGCCGACGATATAGTCCGGGTCCTCCATGTGCAGGGTGATGGCCCTCTCCGGGCAGGAATGGGCGCAGCGGGCGCAGCCCTTGCATAGGTCCTGGTCGATGACCGCCTTCCCTCCGGAGATGGTCATGGCATGCACGTAGCACCCCTCGACGCAGAGGCCGCAGGCGTTGCATCTGTCCGCGTCCACGCTGAGGCTCACCCCGGGCAGCCGCCTCATCTTCACCGATATCCCGGGGTCCAGCTGGGGTATCATCTTCCACAGGCAGCAGCAGGGGCAGCAGTTGCATATGGTCATGAGGTCCTCCTTGGGCTTTCCAGAGGTCCACATGCTGTCGATCTTGTTCCGTCCGATCAGATGCACCAGCCCGGCCTCCTCGCAGCGGTCCAGGTGCGCCAGGGCCTCCTCCCTGCTGACCAGCCGTCCCAGCCTTGGGTCTATGTTAAGCACCGCCCTGCCCAGGAACAGGCATCCCAGCTCCCTGGGGTAGTCCTGGCAATGACTGGAGGTGCGGCATATGCAGTAGTTCATGATGAAGTGGTAGCGCGAGCGCTCGATGAAGTGCCGTATGACCTCTGAAGGAAGTACCAGGTCCTCCCTCTCCGGCATGGGGATGTCCAGGGGGATGTCCCTGACCTTCAGGGCGGACTCCTTCGGGAGCACGTAGATGTCGTCGCCGTCGAAGAAGGCCTTGTCCATCATGCCGCCGAACAGGGGCCAACGGGTCAGCCTTGCCAATCTGAACCGGTGCTTGAAGCCGCCCTTGATCAGGCGGACGTAGACCATGGTCATCCGGCCCATGAGGATCCCTAGGGGCCCGGAAGGCCGTCCCGGCTATTGAACGCTTTCCCACCATCGCCTTGATGCTCCCCCTCCTCCATCACCGTCCATGCGCTTTCAGCCCGTGCCCATGCAGGGCGATCACGCCAGGGCGGTGGTCGAATGGGGGTTCGACTCCTTCTACTCGTTCTATGACCTGAGGAACTGGCCCGAGGACATAGCATCATGGCTGGACCCCGAAAATTGGGCGGACACCTTCGCCGTACTGGACGAACAGGGGGAGCTGGTGGGTGAATACTCCTTCACCCCCCGGCAGGATGGGCTGGAGATAGGCCTCACCCTGAGGCCGGACCTGAACGGGAAGGGGCACGGAAAGGCCTTCGTGGAGAGGGCGGTGGAGCTGGCCCTGGAGATCTATCCGCACGACTCCCTCATAATCAGGGTCTGGGAGCTGAACGGCAGGGCGCGCAGGGTGTACGAGAAGGCCGGTTTCTCCGTGGCCCGAAGGGAGAAGGTGGACCTGGAAGGGATGCCCTGCAGCTTCCTGGTTCTGACCCGGCAGCGCTGAATGCTATCATTTCACTATCGTTGAAATCAACCCTTAATAACCGGAAAGGATATGCTGAGCAGATATGGAGATCGAGGAGGTGGCCAAGGCGCTGTCGTCAGATACCCGCCTAAAGATCCTGAGGCTCCTGGCCGAGGGGGAGGCCTCGGCCGTGCACGTTTACAAGGTGTACAACGAGAGGTTCAGCGATCGCCGGGAGCGCGCCACCATCTACAGGGAGCTGGAGGTTCTGTTCAAGTGCAACTTCCTGGTCAAGACATACAAGGAGGAGAGCAAGGAGATAGTCTACCGGCTGGCGGCCCGCTCTATAAACCTGGACCTCATCCAGATGACCGCCTGCGCCGGCCCATGATCCCGCAACTCTTTCCAGATCCTCTATCAGGTTACTCCGTAAAGTATCTCGTTACATGCTGATGTAACAAGTGTTTATACCCTATTAACTGAATCACAAAAACATTGGTAGCACTACCCTGTGCTGCTGCGGAGGAAGAAAAATGGTAACCGTGGAACTGACCTTCGGCGTGCCGGACAAGGTCGCCGACGAGGTGAAGAAGAAGTACAAGAACGAGAAGGACGCGCTGCGCGTGACCAAGGCCAACCCGGCCTTCCCGCCGTACTTCGCCGTCGGTGACCCCAGGGCCAAGCCCGAGGAGATCAAGGTGGACGGCAAGAAGTACTGGGTGTACCGCTGCTTCCAGGGATGAAGCTACCAGCGTACCTCCTTTTCCAAACCCCTTCTTCATTTTTCCATCATTCCGCGCGGAAACGCAGCTCTCTTTCTACTGTGGCTCACCCTGGCCCTCGAGCACGATATTTGCCGTGCCGAACCGTCGGCGTTGCACGGCCCCTCAACCGGTAACGCGGCTTTGAATCTGGTTACGCGGGGGCGTAACAAAGCCTTATACCCCCGTTAATCACTGATACTCTATGCGGTGTTAACAACCGCACAAGGGAGGAAATAGAATGGTAACCGTGGAACTGACCTTCGGCGTGCCGGACAAGGTCGCTGATGAGGTGAAGAAGAAGTTCAAGGACGAGAAGGACGCACTGCGCGTGACCAAGGCCAACCCGGCCTTCCCGCCGTATTACTCCGTTGGTGACCCCAGGGCCAAGCCCGAGGAGATATCCGTCGACGGAAAGAAGTACTGGGTCTACCGCTGCTTCCAGGGCTGAACGTTCTGGGACCGCTAACCCCTCAAACCACTTCACATTCCCATTTTTCATCGCTCCCATGAGGGCGGGGGCTCTGTCATACATCCAGCAACATGATACCGATCGGCCGGACGGGATACTGGCAATGGAATCCGGTTACCGATCCATGTAACAAACCCTTATACCACTGGATGATTTTCCCGGGGCTGGCGGAACAACCCGCCAAAAGGAGGAAAAAACATGGTTGTTGTGGAACTGACCTTCGGCGTCCCGGATGAGGTCGCTGATGCCGTCAAGAAGAAGTTCAAGGACGACAAGGACGCACTGCGCGTGACCAAGGCCAACCCGGCCTTCCCGCCGTACTTCGCCGTCGGTGACCCCAGGGCCAAGCCCGAGGAGATCACCGTGGACGGGAAGAAGTACTGGGTCTACCGCTGCTTCCAGGGCTGAACAGCCCCTAACATCCTTACTATCAAACCCCTTACCGCCCGGTTCCCGGTCCCCGATACGGGATTATCATTTTACCCTACTCTCTCCTAGGCATCGGAGAGAAGTCCATATGATCTCCAAATACGTCTTCGGTCCCGTCCCCTCCCGCCGCTTCGGAAGCTCCCTGGGGGTGAACCCCCTCCCCAGGAAGACCTGCAACTACTCCTGCATCTACTGCCAGTTGGGGCGGACCAGCCGCCTGCAGACCGAGCGGAAGGTCTTCTTCGACACCGCAGCGGTGGTGGAGGATGTGCGTAGGGCGGTCGAATCGGCCGAGGGGAACATAGACTACATCACCTTCATGGGCGATGGCGAGCCCACCCTGGCCAAGAACCTGGGGGACATGGCCCTTGGCGTGCGCGAGTTCTGGACGGGGAAGATGGCATTGATCACCAACGGTTCGCTCTTCCACCTGGACCAGGTGAGGCAGGACGCCTCGCCCTTCGACGTGGTCTCCCCGACCATCTCCGCCGGGGACGAGCGCACCTTCCGGCGCCTGCACCGGCCCCCGCGATCCCTGAACGCGGAGATGGTCCTGGACGGGCTGGAGCGTCTGAGGAGGGAGCATCGCGGGGAGGTGTGGGCGGAGATGATGCTGGTGAGCGGGGTCAACGATACCCTGCCCTCCCTGCTGAGCATCCGCAAGGCGGTGAGGCGCATCGCACCCGAGAGGCTGTACGTGGCCGTGCCCACCCGCCCTCCCGCGGAGAGCTGGGTGCTCCCCCCGGACAAGGGCTCCCTGCAGCAGGTCTTCGAGCTGTTCCCGGAAGCGGTGGACATGACCGAACCGGAACAGGGGCCGTTCCTGAGGAACGAGGAGGAGAGGGAGGCCGAGCTGCTGGAGATAGCCAAGAACCATCCCCTGCGCGAGGACCAGGCCTACGAGATCCTGTCCATGTCCCTGGGTCTGGAGGGGGCCAGGGATTCCATTCTCCGTCTGGTTGCGGAGGGCCGGCTGAAGGCCACCACCTATTCGGGAAGGACCTACTACTCCGTACCCATCGACGATGAGAGGGGATAGGACCGACGCAACCCTTGAAATATGGTTCGTCGATTCCCTGGCGGGGGTTGCGAATGGTCGAGGTGCGATTGGTGCCCATGGGCAAGAAGGAGTTCGAGGCCACCCTGGAGGCGGGCATACGCAGGTACGCCGAGGAGAACGTCAAGGTGGGCTACTGGACTCCGGCGGAGGCCCCGCAGCGTTCCCGGGAGACGCACGAACGTCTGCTGCCCCAGGGGCTGCGCACCGAGGGCCACCACTTCTACCGGGCCCTGGACGCCGCGGACGATCGGCCGGTCGGGCATCTCTGGCTGAGGGTGGAGCCGGGCGACGATCGCAAGGGCTTCATCTTCGACGTGTTCATCGAGGAGGCCGACCGGGGAAAGGGCTACGGACGGGGAATGATGTTGGCCCTGGAGGCCAAGGCCCGGCGCATGAAGCTTAGCTCGCTGGCCCTGCATGTCTTCTATTACAACGAGGCGGCCATTCACCTCTACTCCTCGCTGGGCTACGAGATAAAGAGCATGAACATGCTGAAGGAGCTGTAGCCCTCAGACCTGCTTGAGCTCCTTGAACTGCCAGCCCATGATCATCACGAACTCGTTCCAGAGGTCCTTGGACCGGTCCCGGTACTGCGAGCCGAACATGAGCTGGCAATCGAAGTCCTTGGAATCGTCCATGACCACCACGTGGTCGTACCTCCAGCTCTCCATCATCAGGTAGGCGATGAGGGCGGCGAAGGGGTGGGTGGTGGGGTCCGCGGCGTCCAGCGGCAGCCCCTCGGGGATAACGTATTCCTTCGTGGTGTGGTTGAACAGTCCGTATCTAACTCCCATGGGGCATCACCGTTCCACTGAACTACCTATTGTCCTTCAAGGCATGTAATCCTTTCCTCGGGCGCCTCCAGCGTTTGAGTTCGGAGCGGATCTCAACGGATCGGTTGAAGGATCGAGCGTTTTTCGGGACGGACCCGCTCGTTTCCGGTCCCTTGTTGGAACATGACCATAAGCGGCCCGCCCGCATGCCCTTTTTCGCGAGGAACGGGCCGGGCCCGTGAACGCAGGAACGGATGTGAATATGGTAATGTTCAGCTTGGAGACGGTAAGGACGGGATTGATGGCCGGGGCCCTGGTGGCCCTCCTGAGCAGTGTGCTCATACTGGTCCTCAGCGGCTACGTGGTGCAGCAGGCCAGGGACCTGGGCGAGTCATTCGGGGACCAGCAGGGCCTGCTCCTGCGGTGGATCGGAACATGGGTAGCAGTATCGATGGTCTTCGGGGTGATATGTGCCCTGGGGTTCGCATACGTCTCCTCGAACTTCGGCTGGGGGGTCCGGGAGCCGCTGCTGCTGGCCATCGGCCTGGCGGCAGCGCTGACCGTCCTGGCCTACCTGCCGCTGTTCGAGTTCAGCCGCTTCGCCCCCTACGCCCACCTGTACTCGGCGCTGAACTTCGCCTTCGCCCTGGGGTTCGGGTACGCCGTGCCGAAGTTGGCCGGGGCGTGAGGGATGGCCCCGGAGGAGGAGAGGTACGAGCTGGTGCGGCAAGGGTCAGGATACCGCCTGGGGCTGGTGATGACGGGGGCAGGTCCGCCAGTCGTGGAGCTCCTGCTCCATCTTCCCAGCATCCCGGGGCAGGCGGAGGGGGTGCGGTCCCTGGAGGTGCTGGTCGAGAACGGCTACCAGCTGTTCTTCGGCGATGACGGATGGATCGCCGCCACCAAGGTCCTGCAGGAAATGGACGACGAGCTCTCAGCCCTCGAACGATTGATGCGCCAGTCAGGGATGGACTGAGGTTCAGGCCATCCTGTCCACCCAGGTGCTGAAGCTGCGCTTGCGCAGGAGGACATGATTGACAACATCCTGCACCTGGGGGCGCAGCTCCGCCTCCATGTCCGATTGCTCGGCGAGGGTCCTGGACCACACCAGCATCGGCAGCACCTCAGGAAGGTTCCCGTAGCTTCCGAAAAGGAGCACCCGCGGACCATACCGGTCCGTGATCTCCTTTGCCAGGGCCAGCCGGTCGGTGCCCGGCCGCACCCTCATCCAAAGGAGGGACACGATGCCGGGCATCCTGCCCGGGTAGAGGTCCACGGTCAGGTCGATGAGCCTGTCGTCCATCAGCCGTTGCAGCCTCCTCCGGGCGGTGGAGGAGGCTATCCTCAGCTCCAGGGCGATCTCCTCGACAGGCCTCCTGGCGTCGTCCCTCAGGGCGGCGATGATCCTCCGGTCCAGGGGGGTGAGGGAGCGGTCCGCGCCGCCCCCCTGTCCCACGGTGGTGTCCCCCACCCTGCCCAGGGACAGGATGCCCACGGTCGGATCGCGCATCCCCGCGCGCTCACTCACCCGTTCCACGTAGCCGCCCAGCTCCGAGACGCTGCGGAGCGATCCGGAGATGAAGAACGTCCGGCCGCTGGAAACGTAGATGGTCGAGACCCGGTCATCCTCCTTCAGACGCTCGGACAGGATATCGAGGTCCGTCTCCCCGGCAACGCCCAGCATATCCACGCTCACCGCGCCCAGGCTCTCCGCGGACACCCTGGCCCTGAAAGCGCCTAGTACTCCGGCGTCCACGAGGTCCTGCACCCTGCGATGAACCGCCTGGACGCTGATGCCCAACCGATCGGCCATGTCCCGGTAGGGCGTCCTGGCGTTCTGTATCAATAACACGCAGATGCGCAGGTCCGTCTCGTCCATCCTCCCCTTTGATGGTTTCCGCCGTATTAATCGAAATCGGAGGATGGTGAAGCTTAATCTATGACCCGACGATTCCGGACCGTATGCGCTGCACCCATTGCACCAAGTGCTGCCTGGACACCCGCATGGAGCTGTGCAGGGCCGACCGGGTCCGCCTGGTCCGGAAGGGGTACCGGGAGGAGGACTTCTGCTTCCGGGGGGAGGACGGCATCTACCGCCTCAGGAACGTGGACGGGCACTGCTTCTTCTTCGATCCCTCGTCCGGAAGGTGCCGGGAGTACGCCGCCCGGCCGCTGGGCTGCAGCATATATCCGGTGAACCTCACCGAGGACGGGGAGGTGGTGCTCGACGACCTCTGCCCGGAAGGCGGATCGCTCAGCGCGGAGGAGCGCGAGGAGAAGGGCAGGAGATTGAAGCGCCTTCTGGAGACCATCGACGCCGAGGCGGCGAAAGGGCCCTGAGGCGAGCGTGTTGCAAGATCCCTCCATCAAAGGGCCGATGGGATGAGGTTCAATCGGCCAGGGCCTCGCCAACATCCACCCCATGCTCCTCCAGCTCCTTCTGGAGGCTGTGGAAGCGGTCCATCAGCTTGTTCATGACCTCCCGGTCGAAGCTGCCGTCGGTGATGATCCTCTCGAACTGGTCCAGCACCTCGCCGATGGAGAACAGCCTGCGGAACTCGCACATGGTGCGCTCGTCCATGCCCGTCTCCATGCCCATCCTGACGATGTTCTCCCTGACGCTGACCCTGTCCAGCAGGTCGTTCACCGAGGAGATGAGGTTCTTCATGGCGAAGGGCTTCATGAAGTACCCCTCGAAGAGCATGCCGTACCTGGACACCTCGCTCATGGTGGGGTACTTGCCGGTGAGCATCAGCACCGGGATGGAGCAGAAATCCATGTTCTCCCTAATCCTGTTCAGGGTCTGCCAGCCGTCCATGGGGGACATCATTATGTCCAGAAGTATGAGGTCAGGGAAAAGCCCCTCGTCCAGCAGTCGAAGGCAGTCCTCGCCGGAGGTGGCCACCACCGTCTCGAAGCCGGAGAAGCTGAGCATGTCCGAGAGCACCTGCGCCAATCCCTCGTCATCGTCAACGCAAAGCACCTTGGTCATCTCACTTCCCCCCGCTCACAATGTCGTACCGCCTCATGAACTCGCGGACCTTGCTCGATTCTATCCAGCCGCGGTCCACCTGCCTCACTATGTCGTCGATCCTCTCCACCGCCCGCATCATGGCCTGGGCGTTTTGGTCCTTGCACCCGTCCTTGGACAGCAATCCCACGATGATGGCCAGCGGGTTCCTTATCTGATCGTTCAGGGTGGCCAGCTGCTCAAGGTTCCTCTCTATCTGGCGCAGGGACTTGCGCTCCATCTCCCTAAGCGCCTTGCGTTCGGAGATGTCGCTGGTGAACATGAGGAAGTATTCTATGTTCCCGCTGGTGTCCGTTATGGTGTCGATCTTGGTGGAGGACCAGACCTGGACCCCGTCGGACCTTGTGAACGGATGTTCCCTGGAGCATACCTGGGTCTGCCCCTTCCTGAGCATTTCCACGCATGAGGACATCCTCTCCCGGTCCTCCTCGGGCAGCAGCTGGGCGAGGTCCTTGAGCACCAGCTCCTGCTCCAGTATGCCCAGCATGCGGCACAGCTCGAAGTTGGCGTAGCGGAAGCGGAGCTTGGGGTCCAGCATGGCGATGCCCAGGGCATCGCTCTCGAAGACCTTGCGGAAGCGCTCCTCGCTCTCCCGCAGGGCTGCCTCCAGGGCCTTGCGGTTCACCAGCTCCTCCTCCAGCTCCATGACCTTCTTCTCCAGCTTGCGGAAGAGGACCTCGTTGTACTCCTGCAGGACCTGCATATCGGTGCTGGTGGAGGCCTTGGCCTTCCTCCTGTCCAGGACGTCGCGGAGAGCGGCCATCAGGTCCTCGGGCCGCATTGGCTTTACGAGGAACCTGTCCGCACCCAGGCTCAGGGCGAACGACTCGTCCTGGGAATCGGTGTAGGTGGCGGTGTAGAACACGAAAGGTATCTTGGAGAGCCTCTCATCGGCCATCCAGTTCTGGCACAGGCGGAAGCCGTCCATGACCGGCATCAGGATGTCGGCCACGATCAGGTCCGGCGGCTCCTTCCGGGCCACGGACAGGGCCTCATCGCCGTTGACTGCCTTCAGCACCCCCCATCCATTCCCCTTCAGGACCGCCTCCAGCATGTACAGGTTCTGCGGGTTGTCATCGACGATCAGCACCTTGGTCATCGTTTGGGCTCCTCATTCCATTCCCGGGCCGACGTAGGCCGCGATCTGCTCGGAGAAGGTGCTCGGCTTTATGGGCTTCTCGATGTACCCGTCGCAGCCGGAGGCCAGGGCCTTCTCCCTGTCGCCGGGCATGGCGTACGAGGTCAGCGCCACCATGGGCGTTTTTTCAGTCTCCGGCAGTCTCCTAAGCTCCCTGGCTATGGTGTATCCGTCCATCACCGGGAGCTGTATGTCCAGGAGGATCATGTCAGGTTTGACGGTCTGGGCCATCTCCAATCCCTCGCGGCCGTCCCTCGCTCTAGTGACGGAGTAGCCCTTGGCCTTCAGGATGTATTCGACCAGGTAGAAGTTCTGGTCGTTGTCTTCGATATAAAGGATCCGTGTTGGCCTCATCGGAAAGCTCTCCGCATTTCATTTTCTTTCAAGCTCATAAATCATTTCCTCCCATTATCATGATCATCAATGAGGGACAGGGGTATCGAGATGGTGAACTCCGTACCCTTCCCCGGTTCGCTCTCCACCGAGATGGTGCCGTCCATGAGCTCCACCAGCCGCTTGCTTATGGAGAGCCCCAGCCCCGTGCCCTCGTACTGCCGGGTCAGCCCGGTGTCCAGCTGGCTGAAGGGCTTGAACAGCTTTTCCCTGTCCGAGTCCTTGATGCCGATACCGGTATCGGCCACCTTGATCGTTGCTCGTTCCCCATCGAGCGAGCAGATCACGGACACCTCACCCTTCTCGGTGAACTTGATGGCATTCGAGAGGAGGTTGAGCATGACCTGCTCGAAACGCCTGGAATCGCCCATGGCCATGCTCCCTTCGGCAGGAAGGGACGTCCTCAGGTCCAACCCCTTGGCCTCCGCCAGCGGCCGCACGGTTCCCAGGACCTTCTCCAGGGAGGTCCGTAGTGGGAAAGGCTTCTTGTAAAGGGTGAGCTGCCCCGCTTCGATCTTGGAGATGTCCAGGACGTCGTTTATTAGGGCCAATAGATGCTCGGAGCTTCCCTGGACCATTTCCAGCTGCTTCTTCTGCTCCTCGTTCAGGGGGCCGGCCAGCTCCTGCAGCAGGATGCCCGAGAAACCGATGATGGAGTTGAGCGGGGTTCTTAGCTCATGCGACATGGTGGCCAGGAAGGCCGATTTCAGCCGATCGGCGGATTCGGCCTGCTCCTTGGCCACCGCCAGGTCCCTGGTCCTCTCGCCCACCAGGTCCTCCAGGTGGTCCCGGTACTTCTCCAGTTCAGCCTTGGCCATGGCCAGGGTGTGCGTCTCCTCGTCGATCCTCTCCACCATGGACCCGATAGAGGAGCTCAGGGTCCCGATCTCCCCCTTGGCCGATGGGTCTGGCCTGAAGTCCAGTTCGCCCGTCTCGGCGATCCTCCGGGTGCTATCGGTCAGTTTGCCGATGGGCCCGATGACCGTGTAGCGTATGCTTACCATGGTCATGACCGCCATCAGGACGATGGCCAATACTATGAAGCCCAGGAAGGTCCCCATCGATTCCTGGATCTCCGAGGCGAGGTACGAGTTGGGGATGAAGGTGCCTATCTTCCATCCCATGTCCGTGGAGGTGTAGTAGACGAAGAAATCGTTCTCCAGGCGGATGCGGCCCTGCTCGGTCCCCAGGAAATCATCGGTATCATCGCCCAGGACCGCGCTCACATTGGTGAACAGCAGCTGCTCCTGCTTATACGCCAGGATGGTCCCCCTATCGTCCGAGAGCAGCATATCCCTTCCGCTCACCTCGCTGGCCTGCCTCAGGTAATCGGTCAGTCCCACCAGGGTGATGTCCGCCCCCACCACCCCGTAGACCGTGCCGTTGTCCATGAGCGCAAGCACGATGCCGATGTTCACATCATCGGTGGTTACCGCGCTGTAGGGGTCGGTGATCCTGACCTCCCCCGGCGTCTCCATGGCCAGCTGGTACCAGGGCCTCTCCCGGGGATCGTACTGGGTAGGCGAGGCGCGAGGGTAGGCTCTCACGAAGGCGCCGTTCTCCCTGCCCATGTAGCAGGAGTTCACGTACTCGTGCGAATCCTGGAAGTCCTTGAGCACGTCGATGATGGCCTGCTCCTCGGGAGTGATGTTGTATTCGAAGTCCTCGGCGGTTGCGTTCAGAAAGTTGGTGAAATTGGAATCGTCCCTGCATTGCACCCTCTCGTCCATGGACAACTGCAGGATGTCCGCCTTGGACTCCTCGATCATATTGGTGAGTGCGAAATCGATGTGCTCCAGCTGGGTGATGGACTCGTTCTCCACAGTGTCCAGCTCCTGGTCCTCCATGCTGGAGTACAGGGTTATGCCCATGAGCAGGACCACCACCAGGCCCACGAACAGGAACTGGAGAAGGACCCGAATCTGGAGCCTCATATCATATTAAGATTCGTGTGAGATTATAATGATTCTCATATGATTGTCAACGGTTAAGAACGATAAAGGTCCATGCAACCGGGTTGCCCCCTCCTTCCGGTCCCCGATCGAGGGTGAGGGAAATCGGGGATGCGGTTCATGCTGGAAAGGAACGCGAGGGAACTGGTGGTGCGAGGCCCGATCGACGCGCGTTCGATATATGCTGCGGTGAACTCTCAATGCCGTTCGAGGTTCCAGTTCCCCAGGATGAAAATGGCCAAGCCGATGCCCATACTGGCCAGTCCCATCAATGTGGTCATCCCTCGGGAATCATCGAAGAAGGGGTCATCCGGTATGAAAGCGGTCATCAGCATGATCATCAGCCCTCCTCCCACGAACATGATGGCCATGAGCAGCAGCTGCTGACTGGTCAGCAGCTTGGTGGAATGAACGATCTCCCCTCTCTGGACTATAGGGGATCCCATGGTCCTCGAACCCCTCTTATGGCCGCAGTTCTCGCAATAGGCCGCGTCCTCCTCCAAAGGCGAGCCGCACTTGGAACAGTACTTCAACCTTCTCCCCCGTGAAGTATTATTAAACTGAATTATAAAATTATTCCATTAATTTATGGAATATGCGCTACAGGCATCGAGGGCCGCATGGCGATTCGCCGTTCACCTCTGCAGGTCCTCTAAAGCCGCCCGCAGGGTCTGGGCGGCCAGGCTTGCGCAGTGCGCGCTCTCATCCGGCAGGCCGTCCAGGGCGAAGAAGATGTCGTTCTGGTCGATCATGGCGGCCTCCTCCACCCTCCTGCCCTTGGCCAATATGGTGGCCATGCTGGCCGATGCGATGCTGCTCCCGCATCCGCTGGTGGTGAAGGTGGCGTCCTCTATCACCCCGCCGCTCACCCGCAGCCATATGCTCATGGTGTCCCCGCAGCCCCCGGTCACCGTGCCGAAGGCGTCCGCGTCCTCCATGGGTCCGTAGTTCTGCGGTTCCATGAACAGCCGGATGGTCTTCTCCGAGTAGACCTTGCGGGCATCCTTGAGCACCATCTCCTGGAGGTCGTCGAACCTCGAGCCCGCATCGTCATTGGCCATTCCTTCGCCCTCATCCCTGGGAAGGCGGTAAGGACAATAAATTTAACGCCTTTAACCCAGGGCAGGGGCGATGCACCGAACCCCTCCTAATGGATCAACACGACCCCGCTGGGCGAGGGATACTCATATATTCCGGACAGGCCGATACCGTGGCCATCGGGCTTCACCGACAAGAGGATCAACCCATGCCCAAGTACGAATACACCATCAACTGGTCCGGTCAGGTATTCAAGGACGTCATAGAGTGCCCAGGAAACGAGGACTCCAAGCGCGAGACCATGAGCAGGCTGAAGCAGCTGGGGATACCGCCCGGAAAGTACGTTTTCGTGGACATCGTCCGGTTGGATGATAGCAAGCCCATAATCGAGGAGGAGCTCTGGCGGGTCTGAGCGCCGGGGCGTCCTCTCTCAGGGACATTTTTTTAAGGACGCGGGTTCCCGCGCGATCGACCGCATTTAACGCTAAAGGAGTTCGTGAACGCATCAGTGATACGCATGTCCATGCGTCCTGACGGTCGCTTCCGGGGTTCGGTCGAACTCGACTTTCCAAAACACGCCATAGATACTATTATAATGATTAATATAAGAATCAATTATTATTAATTGGCTCTTTGTATATATAATAACGATAATAATAACTGGATAATTCATTTTTAATGTATTTTTTTATAGAATATACCTTCATAGTAATCCAAATCGAGGGGAGGGTTCATTTGAATATCAATGGAATATCGTGTAGAGCACTGACGATGCTAGTCATCACCTGTATGTTGACAGCTCTTTTCTTTCCCGGGCTTGTATGGACGGTCCAAGCTGCCGATTATACCGCGCACGGAACGATCCGGATCGACGGCGAGGGGGACCTGGTCGCTTGGATGAACGACAACGGTACCGGTTCAGGCACGGAGGGCGATCCTTACGTGATACAAGGGCTGAACATCACCGGCAGCGATGGAATATGCATATACATAGGGAACACCACGTCCCATCTGGTCATCAAGGACTGCTACCTGCACCATGCTGCGTACGTATCCGAACACGCCACCGGCGCAGGGATAGCCATCATCAACGCCATCAACGTCGCGCTGAACAACAACACCTGCACCGAGAACGACCATGGCATATTCTTACAGGGTTCCAGTGGAAACCTCATAACGAACAACAATTGCACACAGAACGGGTACGGCATCCACCTGATCAGTTCAACGGACTGCGTGATATCGAACAACACCTGCGCGATGAACGACGAGGCCGGCATCTACCTCTTTTCCTCCGGGAGTTGCCATGTCTATGGGAACGACTGCCGGCAACAGCTCTCCGGGATCCATCTCTATGACAGCGCCTTCGGAAGGATATTCAACAACACATGCATGGAGAACACCAACAACGGTATACATCTGCGGCAATCGACCAATCTCCTTAAGAACCAGGGTCATGTCCTCGCCGCTAACGACTGCAGCAACAACATGTACGGCATACGGATGCGCCTGGGCATGACCAGCACGTTATCGGAGAACACCTGCAACGACAACACCTTCGGCATTCACCTAGATACCAGCATCAACAGCCATATATCGTCAAATGAAGTGATCGGGAACACCAATGGTATTCATCTCGAACTGTCGTATGGCATCAATATCTTCAATAACAGCTGCGTCGGAAACAACGACATTGGCATAGACATCCTGAATAGCCATGACAACGTGATCACCGGCAATCTCCTGGGCAGCAACATATACGGGGCGAAACTGTACAACTCGCCTGACAATGTTCTCTCCTTCAATGATTGCTTGGATAGCGAAAACGGTCTGCGGGTCGAATACTCCGATCGAAGCATACTTCACGGCAACAACTGCAGCGTGAGCACATACGGCATCTATGTCGGCGATTCCCTGAACGTGACGATATCCGAGAACAACTGCAGCGGGAATGGCGACGGGATCTATCTGAGCTTCTCTCACAACAGCACTCTATGGCGCAACGAGTGCCATGACAACAGTGACAGCGGTATAGGTCTGTGGTACAGTGATAATAATGCGATATCGGAAAACAACTGCAGCGGTGGCAATGATTATGGCGTCTACCTGCTCTACTCCACCTCGAACCAGATAAAGAACAACATCGCTTACTGGAACCATTACGGTATTTTACTCGTATATGGGCGGGCCAACGGCAATATGCTTGCGAACAACACCTGCGCCATGAACACTGTGTTCGGGATACTCCTGAACCATGGAAGCACCGGCAACACCGTCAGCAACAACTCGTGCTCCGGCAACGGCGACAGCGGCATACGCCTGGGAGACGATGTCAGTTACAACCAGGTCCACGACAACGATTGCGATCTGAACACGCGCAACGGTATCTCCACATTTTCAGCGCACAACAACACCATCACAAGTAATCACATCGCCAGTAACATGCAGCATGGGATCAGGTTGGAATCCTCCGCGGACAATATGGTTTACGGCAACACTCTGATCAACAATAACGGCGCGACCTCCATATGGAACCTGACGCACGCCCAGGCCTATGATGATGGCACCAACAGCTGGAACACCACGGCGTACGGCAATGAATGGAGCGACTGGCAGTCACCCGACGACCTGGAGCCGTTCGGGATAGTTGATTCGCCATACGTCTTGGCCGGTGGCCAAGATCACAGACCGCTTGCGAGCGCCTCATTCAACATTACATCTCCGCCAGACGAGGCGTTCATGACGCAACCGAACGCCACCATCTCCGGCACGGCGCGTTCGTTCCAGATAGTTTCGATCGTCTGGCACAACGAGGCGGACGGGTCATATGGCAACTTCACCGTGGCCACTGATTGGTCCGGCACGGTCCCTGTGGTCCCCGGGTACAACGAGATAACCGTCACCATGACCGATGGTGCCGGAAGAACGCTCAGTGACAGCGTGACGCTGGTATTCGACATCCTCGAGCCGTCCCTGGATATACTGTCACCGGAGAACGGCTCCTACAATAACAACGGCAGCGTCACGGTGGTCTGGACGGGAATCGACGAGGATACCGGGATCGATCACTACGCGGTATCCGCCGACGGCGAGTCCTGGACGAATGTCAGCGCCACGCAGGAAACGTTCCTGCTTCCCGAAGGTACGCATACTCTTCTGGTGCGCGCCTACGACCTGACA